>CALECF010000032.1 GCA_937948705.1 uncultured Anaerosolibacter sp.
TCAGCTTCACCTATAAAAATAGGCAATTCTAATGAAAATGAGACAACGATTATAAGAGCACGGGTTTATTACCCGGGAAAATAATCCCATAGAGACAAAGATAGATTATCTTTGTTTCTTTTTTGTATAGATGTATGACTGAGAATCCTAATGAATATTCAGAACGACGAGGGCGTCGATCCCCACATCCCTATTTTTAGGTTTACGCAGGAAACGATCCGATAACCCCCGCAACGTTTGGTCCCATCGCGTGCATCAAATAGATGGAATTAAATCCATCTAAAACCTCAATAAGAAGATTTATCGCTCTGTATTTCTTTCACATGGGACTCAATAAAAATTTCGAATGCACTTTCCCTATGCATTTTTAAAATTTCTTTGGACTTCTCTGGGTCACCTTCTTTGATAGCATTAAGCCAGACTATATGTTCTTCATAAGATTTTTGAGGTCTATCGATAAATTTTGTAAAAATATCTCTTAAGAATTCTGTTTTCTCCCAATAATTCATTATTAATTCGTATAAATGCTTATAGGGACCGGTACTATATATTAGCATGTGAAATTCTTTATTTAATTGACCGTACCTGCTGCCATTCTTTTCTTTTATCGCTGTCTCCATCTCTTCTATCATTTGGTCTAATTTTTTAATTATATGTTCATCAATATAGGAGGTAGCTAGTTTTGCAGCCAGTCCTTCCAGCTCGATCAGGATAAGTACGTTTTCTTTAAACCTATCTAATTCAAAGGATATAACCTTCGCACCTATGTGTGGAATTACTTCAACAAAATCATCTTGCTGCAGCCTTTTGATTGCCTCTCTTACAGGCATTGAACTTACGTTAAATTCGGCGGCTAGTTCTGAAATAACAAGTCTCTCTCCCGGTTTTATTATTCCATCAATTATTTTGTCCTTGATCCTTCGATATATAATATCGTTCTTTGTATAGAAATCCATTTTCTTCCCACCTCTATAATTTGGATTTTATCATATATTTGATCATACATTTGATCAAATATCGTATCTATCATTGTCAAAATTATGGCTTTTTTGTTGCATTGCCTTCAATATCCTTCTGTTTTCTTGTCATTATTCACTATTTCAAGTTATTTTTTCATTCTTTTATATAACATTCTAGAATTTTTATTGTATAAGTTTTTACTTCAACATAATTATATTTTATGATAAATAAAAAGCAAAGCGAAACGCTTTGCCTTTTATTCTATAGCTTTGTAGCTGCTCCTTCAATGCCAATTCTCACCCTGTAAACCGGGATATCCATACCTGCATCGGCAATTGCTTTTTCTACTGCTTTAACAATACCGGTACAGCAAGGTACCTCCATAAAGGCTACCGTAACACTTTTAATGTCATTCATCTTAAGAATCTGGGTTAGCTTTTCTGCATAAAAAGCTACATCATCTAGTTTTGGACAACCTATCACAACCTTTTTGCCCTTTAATAGCTCTAGGTGATAGTTTGGATAGGCAAAGGGTACGCAGTCAGCAGTAACCAATAGATCTGCACCTTGGAAATATGGCGCTGTTGGCGGTACCAGCATCAGCTGTACAGGCCATTGGGTTAATTGTGATTTGATTTTAATCTCAATATCTCCTTGAGAAACCTCCATTGTATCGGCTTTTTTCTCCTGATTGAAGCTTCTTAGCCTGCTGCCCGGGCATCCCCCGTGTCCATGACCGCCGTGATTAGGATGTTCATGCACTTGGTGAAGCTTTAGTGTATTCTCTTTACTTAGATGTTCTTTTACAGCTTCCTCGTCAAATTCCGCCGCATCTCTCTCGATGATTTTAATGGCATTCTGAGGACAATCTCCCAGACAGGCCCCTAAGCCATCGCATAGGTTATCAGCAATCAGCTTTGCTTTTCCGTCGATAATTTTGATAGCCCCCTCCGCACAGGACGGCACACATACTCCACAGCCATTGCATTTGTCTTCATCTATATGAACAATTTTTCTCAAAGCCATTTTTCATTCCTCCTCTTTATTAATGTTTATGATATCATTATAGGGCCTTTAGAAGCTTAATTCTGTGACATAAGTCAATATACAAATACTTTTTCGGCATATTTGTTGCTTTTTTTAGTATTTTTTCTTTGGATATTCATTCCACAGCAGTAAAGGGACTTTTCTTATGAATCCGCCGCCCGCCGCAGACATACCGTTGACATTTGATAATTATGCAGATATAATATTCAGAAAATGATATCCATCAAGCTGGTATTAAAGGAGGAAATATCATGTCTACAAATTTTTCTATGGTGGCAGCCCATTCTAGAAGACCTGCTGGAGAAGATAATATATTTGCAATTAACAATGCTGCTCAGCAGGCCGCTAAAGTACATGGCACCGATAAGGTTGTCAACGCTTCCGTAGGTGCATTGCTGGATGATGACGGGAAGCTGTCAATCCTTCCCAGTGTCATTGAATTGCTCAAAAGTCTTCCTGCCGTAGAATATGCTGCTTATGCTCCTATTGCAGGCCTCCCAAGCTTCTTAGAAGCTTCTAAAAAAGCAGTTTTTCGCGATCAGATGCCTGAAGGATATATAGAGGCCATTGCAACACCTGGAGGCAGTGGTGCTATCCGTCACACCATTTGGAACTATTCCAATGGGGGGGACTATATCCTAACACCGGACTGGTACTGGGGTCCATATAAAACTATTGCGGAAGAGCATGGCCGGGCAATCGCTACTTATACTCTCTTTGATGAGAAAGACCAATTCAACTTACAATCCTTCGCTGACAAGGTTGAAGAACTGCTGAAAAAGCAGGATCAACTGGTGATTCTATTGAATAGTCCAGCCAATAATCCTACCGGTTACAGTCTGACGAATGAAGAATGGGAAGCAGTATTAAATTTTCTTAAGAAGGAAGCATCCAGCCCTGAAAAGAAGATTACCCTTTTTGTAGACATTGCTTATATAGATTTCGCCGGCGAGACCAATGAATGCAGATCCTTTATGAAACAATTCGGCGGCCTTCCGGAAAATATTCTAACCATTGTGGCCTTTAGTATGTCAAAAGGGTATACCCTATATGGCATGCGCTGTGGCGCCATGATATGCGTATCTGCAAATAAAGCAGTAGCAGAGGAATTTAAGGCCGTAAACCAATTTTCCAACCGAGGTGTATGGTCCAACGGTACGCGCCCTGCTATGGCCGTACTGGCACAAATATTTGAAAGCCCTCAACTTCTCACTCAGGTTGAAAAGGAAAGAAATACCTTGCAGCAGATGTTGTCTGAGCGTGCAGAGGTGTTTTTAGAGAACGCCCGCAAGGCAAATTTAAAGATTTGTCCTTATAAGGCAGGGTTCTTTATTACCATCCCTTGCAGCAATCCCGAGGCAGTTACAAGAGAGCTTCAGAAGGATTTAATTTTTGCTGTTCCCATGGGCAAAGGCATCCGTTTTGCCGTATGTTCCGTTCCAAAGGATCAGTGTGCAATTGTACCGGAAAAACTGGCGCAGGCCATTGCAAAATTTGAATAAACAATATAAGAGCCGCCGTCTATGGAGGCTCTTTTTTTGTTTATTTTTTATCCCCCTCAAGGCCTTGAAGAAAACATTTTCATGCTTTACCGCTGTAAATAATAAAAATTTTTTTTGATAAATCCTATTGACATCCCTTTTATAAATCTCTATAATCAAATCAATTGAATATCATCTATCAAGAGTGGTGGAGGGACTGGCCCTATGAAACCCGGCAACCGGCATTTTTTTATAAGCACGGTGCTAAATCCTGCAGAATTTATTCTGGGAGATAGTTAATGAATCCAAAGTCTTTCTATCTGTTAGAAAGGCTTTTTTTATATAAGATAGGAAAGTTCTGCTTTCCTATCTTATATAAAAAAGGGGTTGTAGGGGATGAAATCCCCTGCCCGCCTTCAGGAAGGTGCTCAGGCTGCAGAGCAGCCGTCGAAGGAAACCTAGGGTTTCCTAGGGAAAACAAATTGCTGCTAGGCAACTTTGTTCTGTTTAAAGTACATATAAGAATATTTTTTGTACTTTGACAAGGGGCAAGGCGTTATGTTATGAGGCGATACCGCTCCAATAGATTTGCCAAGTTGTGTCCAAAGAGGGTTCTTTGCAGTCTGTAGAGGAGGATAGCAGTGAAATCATGTTGCCCAAAATGAAAGAACGATAGGAGTCTATAAGTACCTGAAGATCCATATTCTTGATTTGACTCAATGCAATACCTCTAGAAAAAATGTGCCTGCAGTTTTTCTCAAAGGAAGCATTCCATATGTCCATAGCCTCTTCTCCATGAA
Source organism: uncultured Anaerosolibacter sp. (assembly GCA_937948705.1). Next base: position 4,289 of record CALECF010000032.1, read on the forward strand.
TTTTGAGTGTGCTAGGGGGAAAGATTAGGGCTCTAATCCACAACATTCCTTTGTTCCGATCACTTAAGAAGCAATAGATGGTATTTTGAAAAATATGAAATAAGACACTATTGATATCAAACAATTTTACGGAAGCACAATTGTCGTCAGGAAGTTTGAATAGGGATCCATAGTCCTTTAATGCTTGCTCAGATAGCTCCATGTAAATCTCTTCTTTACTCAAAAAGTGGGAGTAAATAGAAGGCGCTTTTATACCAACCCCATAGGCGATATCCCGTATGGAGGTGCTTTCAAATCCCTTTTCTGCAAAAAGCTTTAACGCCATTTTTTTAATTGCATCCTTGGTCAAATGGATCACCCACCTATAGTAGTATATTTAGTATTGCTTTGAAAACAAGCTATTTCCTATAATATACGGAGACATCCACAAAAATTGGGACTAGGGAGGCGGATTTTTTATAAAAAATTATCCTGCCCAGACACGAAACAAGGGCAGGATAAAAAAAGATAGAATGATTGTGAATGAAGGTTTAGGTTGTTGGGGTACAACAATCTAGGCAGTATACAATGGTAAGGGTAACCAATGCACTCTCCTGAATATTACCATTGGGGGCAAAGGCAGTGATGGTGGCTTGAGCGCCTGTAATACCTACACATAGAGGTTGAACCAAGGTTGAATCAAATTCTCCTCCTGTTTCAGAATCCTCCTCCACAAAGCGCTGACAGAATAATGGTGATGGGCCACCTATGGGAACAATCTCCAATAAAGCATATTTTGTCACTGCATTGTTTCTCACAAAAGAAGCCACGAATGCCTCTTAATTCTTTTATGATTGGCTTGTAGCCATCCTTTCCCGTATTGTTGTGCATAAGGATTATCCCCTTAGGGTCAAAATGTAAGACCATTATTTATTATGGGATAGGCATACATATGATTAATCTGATTGTATTACATTTTATGAATCAGCCTATGAAGTGTGACAAAAGCTATAAAAAGATAGGCACTATTTTGTGGCATGAACAGTGATGGGATTGGGCAAAATACGGTTGTGTATGTGGGAAGTAGAAAAAGACAGAAGAGGAGGTTTGTCCATTGGGCAAGAAAATGACGCTGTTGATGTTTAGCGGAGATTATGATAAAGCATTGGCCGCTTTTATCATGGCGAATGCAGCTAGGGAGATGGATGTGGAGGTCACGATGTTTTTTGCTTTCTGGGGATTATGTATACTGAGAAGTCCAAAGCATATGACCACAGAGGATAAAACAAGCTTTGAAAAGATGTTTGGTATGATGACGCCTAAAGGACCAGAAGACTTACCTTTGTCGAAGATGAATTTTAGTGGTATAGGAAAGCAAATGCTTCTCGGGATGATGGATGATGATCAGGCACCCCATCTGACAGCCTTTGTGGAGGGAGCTAGAAAGAAGGGCGTGAAATTCTATGGATGTAAGTTATCCATGGAAGTGATGGGATTGAAAAAAGAAGAGTTGATTCCAGAATTAGAGGTGGAAACATCCCATACTTTTATTCAAGAAGCTTTGTCATCGGATATTCAATTGTTTATATAAATGAAGGGCCTGCTTATTCATAAGGGGGCCCTTTATTGCTTTTGGCGTGTTCTGAGGAAACCACCTATGGAGTACGCAGATAGGCTCAATATCCAAGGAGTGAAGGCAAGAGCGGCAGTGAGAACAAGGTAATTTTTTATGGGAATAAAATACGAGAATCCATATAGCGGACCAAAGCAGAGAAGGACAATAACAGAATATGTGCTATACAAGATTGAACGAGGAAAATTAGAGCCAATAATGTAGGCCATCAAGCCAGCGGCCCAATAGAGGGATGTGGCTATGTTGAATAGTTTTTTCCCCTGCCAGCCCATAACGCCACTGGAAAATATCCATGTCAGTAGAAATGTAAGGCTCATAAGGATACCCATAAGGGTTGGTGGAGCATTCCATATAAATTGGTTGAAGTTCATAAGAATTGAAAATATTCCACAAATAAAAATTAAAATAAGACCTATCATTTCTTCCGTTCCACTCCTTATGCATATCAAATCTATTACTTATTACATTCTATACGAAGGATAGGAATACATTCTCAAATTTTATTTTGTACAGAATGTGGATCAGCATAAAGTATACCATGGAAATGAGGGTGAGATTTTATCATGAAAGGCCATCCCATGAACATAGAATGAACTATCCGTAAAAATGGGAGGTCCGTTATGAATTATCGAAATATCATTAAGATTGCCAGCATTTATATGGGAACGATCATCGGAGCTGGATTTGCTTCCGGTCAGGAAATTATGGAGTTCTTTACAAAGTATGGAGTACAAGGTTTCTATGGTGTTGCTGTTGCAGCTGTTTTATTTAGCCTCATAGGAAGTATGATTTTGCTAAAAGTACATAGGCTTCGATTGACATCCTTTGAGGATTTACTACAAGCTACCATGGGTCCTCGCCTAGGGAAGAGCATAAAGTATATTCTGTTGTTATTACTTTTGTCAGGATATTGTGTCATGCTGGCGGGAAGCGGCGCCCTATTTCAGGAACAGTTTGGGCTATCAAAAATTTTGGGGATTGGAAGTATGACCCTGGTCTGTTTTATTACATTTGTATTTAGCATCAATGGACTGGTTCTTTTGAACACTACAGTGGTGCCCCTACTACTGATAGGAATTTTAGCCATAGGAGGTACGGTAACCCTAAACAACGGGCCCACCATGAGCAATACGACAGGGATGATTTTTAGCAATATGACCGGGAACTGGCTAACCTCTTCCTTTCTCTATGTGAGTTATAATAGTATTGGTGCCATTGCCGTGATGTCGTCTCTGCTTCCCCTTATAAAAAACAAGAGGACTGCAGTAGGTGGTGGAATGATAGGTGGCATGGGACTAGGTCTATTGGCAGGGTTTCTGTTGTTGCCTACCCTGATCCTCTATACAGATCTCATAGGGGTAGAAATTCCGATGATGACCATTGCCACTAGGTTAGGAAGCAATGTGAAAATGGGATATGGGATTCTTCTGTGGTTAGCTATGTTAACAACAGCAGTATCCAATGGATTTGTCTTTATTGAGGGTATCAAGGATAAGCTGGGTATCGGTCAATTATGGACTGCCTTCCTATTTTGCATCGCCGCTATCCCTCTAGCTAGTTTTGGTTTCAAAAGTCTCGTACACATTTTATACCCTTTATTCGGATATATCGGTATTTTCATTGTATTGATGGTACTCTTCCAATCTTTTGCATATCGTGCAGAATAACCCTAAGGTGCTACCGTGGGTTGTGGAGTTTTCTAGAAGGAATTTTTCAAATTTACTCGAATAATAGAATATAGAGTAAAACAGTATGAGGGGTTGCTTACATGAGCAGAGAACTAGAGAATTTATTAATCCAGCAGCGGAAATTCTTTGAGAACCTTCTTTCGAGCATGAAGGACTGGGTAAGGGTGATTGATAAGGGTAATAAGGTTGTGTTTATGAATGAACCTATGCAAAAATATGTAGGAGATACTGTGGGAAAAGAATGCTTTAAAGCTTTAGGCAAAACTTCCCCTTGTGAGCACTGTATTTCAAATCGTGCCATCTTTGAGGGAACTTCTGTTGTTAAAGAAGAAGTAGTAGATGGTAGGATTTATTCTGTTGTAAGCTCTCCCATACAGGGTGCAGATAACAGCATTCAATATGCCGTAGAGGTATTCCGAGATGTGACAGATAAGAAGGCAATAGAACGTCTTTTAATAGATCAGAACAGAAAGATGAAAAATGACTTAGACTTTGCCAAGCAATTACAACACAAAATATTGCCGGAAAACAGAATCTACAATCAAACGTTGAAGATTGCATCAAAGTATATTCCCAGTGAAATTTTAGGTGGCGATGTATATGATGTCATAGAAATCAATGACCAAGATATTGGCATGTACATGGCAGATGTTTCTGGACATGGGGTAACATCATCCATGATGACCATGTTCATTCGGCAGACATTAAAGAATTTGGGAGAGAAGGCAATGGATCCAGCGCTGACATTGCAGTATTTATATCATCGATATCGAGAGCTAAACATTGATGATCAATATTACATTACTATATTCTATGGCGTATACAATAAACGCACCAAGCTCTTCACCTATGCCAATGCGGGGCATAACTGTATGCCTATATTGTTGAAGGAGGGTAAGGTAGAAGAGATCTACATCGAAGGATTTCCCATTTGTACACTCTTTGATGATGTGGAGTATGATAAAAGTCAAATCTCCTTGGAAAAGGGAAATAAGCTATTGTTCTATACCGATGGCATTTCCGAAGCCTATCATCATGAAAAGGGATTTTTTCAAACCCAAGGGGTTTTTGATTTATGCTTAGAAAACAGAGATATGGAGATTGAAGCTCTCACGGACATGTTGATCCATCAGGTCAGAAAATATGCCACAGAAGAGATCAAAGATGATATTGCTATTATGGTAGGGGAGATTTTATAGAACTGATACATTCAAGGGAGAGTTGGGCCGTCGCCAGCTCTCCTTGTTTAAAGATCTAGAAGATTAGGTTTTTTTATTTTCTAGACCTGTTGCGTGCAGAGGGGGAAATCTCCTTTGCCCATAGGCAACTTTGTTCTAGGGTATGTTAGGAGGGAAAGAGATGCCACGAAAGAAAAGGTCAAAGATTAGGGTAATGGTCATGCTTATCATCATAACCATTTTTATATTTGGAAGCGCCGAGGGGGTTACTATGGTCAAGAACCTCCTCGGCCGCAGGGAAATAGAATTTAGCAAACTAGGAGTAATCCAGTATGGTCATAATAAAGATACCATCATTCAAGCCTACGGGAGCAATATTGCCATATACAGCGGAGACACATTGACAGTTTATAATGATCAAGGCGTGGTACTATGGGAAGCCCATCAACCTATAGGTACCCCTAAACTAATAAGTAGTGAGCAACTGTTATTTCTGGGAGACCGGGAAAAGGGAATCATTTTCTGCTTTGATACCCTGGGCAATTTACTTTGGACCGCGGAGTCGGGTCAGAGAATAGAAGATATGGTATCTAACCAAGGGTTTTTAGCCGTGTGGAGTGAAGGGGAAACCCAAGGAGGAGTGGTCCTTGTCTATGACTCCAATGGAAAGAAAAAGGGAACCATCCAGTTAGGCAAGGGAGATATTATAGATGTGGCCATATCTAAGGATGGATCTATGATTGCACTGTCGGTATTGGATGTTGAAAAGGATAAGATCGAGACCAATGTCATTCTTTATGGTGCCGACGGAAAGCTTTTAGGGGGAAACAAGTACGATCATGAAGTCATTGTTAGACTGTTTTTCCATGAAGACAATCGGTTATTCAATGTGGGCGACCACAAGCTGATTGCTTTCGATAAGGGAAAAGGGTTGTTGTGGAGTAAAGAGATGGGGGCTTCATTGAATAGGGTTTCTTGGAATGAAGAAGGTTTCGCGGTACTAAGTTTGGTCAATAATAAAAAGATGATTATGGATACAAAAAACCGAAATTATCTCATGACGATGAATATGGATGGAGAAGAAATGGGACGAGTGCCTATGAAAGGGGAAATCCTAGGGGTCGATACCAAGGGGAAGCATATTACGGCCTTCACAAAAAGAACCCTGTACTTTTTTTCTAAGATAGGCAAAGAACTGGGAGAAAAAAAGGTTTACAGCGATATTTATGGCGTTCATATGCTGACCAATGATAGGATGGTTTTGGTACTAAACAATAAGCTGGAGATTATGAAAGTAAAGTATAAAAACTAACAGGGGTGTTCCAATGGGTTGGATGGATGTTGTGATTGTTGTGATATTGATAATAAATGGGATTCATGGATGGCAGCGGGGTTTTGTTCTTACGGTCTTCAGCATGATGAGCTTTCTTGTTGCTGGCTTTATTGCAAAGATTTATCATCCACTACTCTCTGACTATATTCTGCGAAATCCCAAACTTTTTCTTTTCCTCCAGGAGACGGTGGGAAAAAAGGTAGAAACGGCTTCTGCCATGGAGGGTTCAACCATAGGAGCGGAAGGAAGTTATAATATATTTGATGTTTTAAAACTCCCAAAAGGGCTGGGAGAACTATTGATGAAGAGTGAAACTATGCAGGACTATAGCGCTAGAGCTATGGAGGGTGTACAAAGCTATATTGCCGATGTACTGACCAGGATGTTCATTGATCTTATCAGCATATTGATTTTGTTTATGGTGGTGAAGCTGGTGTTAAATTTACTGGCTCATATTTTACATGGTATTGCTTCCCTTCCCATACTAAACTCTGTGAACCATCTAGGAGGTTTGTCGGTGGGTGTTGTGAAAGGACTATTGATTGTATTTATTTTTCTTACCCTCATTACTCCCTTTACAGCCATGACAAAGAAAAGCATTTTTACCGAGGGGCTAGGGGATGCTGTCCTAGGAAAATATTTATATGATCATAATCCTATCATTGCAATGTTTGAACGAATTACAGAAATATAGATAAAGCTTATGGTAAATTGTAATACATAAAGAAAATTGATAGGATAGAAGAGTGAATTATCGATATAATAAACTTAGATTAATTCCAGTAGAGGATGGGAGGAAGGAAGGAACATGGAAAAGCAAGTAGATGCTAGGGGAATGAACTGCCCTAAGCCGGTCATTGAGACAAAGAAGCTGCTAGATTCATTGAAGGAAGGCAGTATTACCACCATCGTAGATAACGAGGTAGCCAAAGAAAATGTGCTGAAGCTGGCTCAGAGTATGGCCTATAAGGTAGCCGTGAAGGAACAAGAGGGAAATTACTATATTCATATCTATAAAGAAGGTGCCCAGAAGGAGACAGGGATGAAACCGATCAATCATAAGGATATGGTCATGTTAATTGGCAGTGAGGTTATGGGAGAAGGATCCTTTGAACTAGGAAAGGTATTGATGAAGGGGTTCATCTATACCTTAACAGAGAGCAAGCCTTATCCAAAGGCCTTATTATTTGTGAATTCCGGTGTCAGGTTGACCACAGAGGGATCAGAGGTCATCGGCTATTTAAGACAACTGGAGGGCGAAGGGGTAGAGATCCTGTCCTGTGGGACTTGTTTGGATTATTTTAATTTAAAAAATAAACTATTGGTTGGCGGTGTGTCCAACATGTACACCATTGTTGAGAAGATGAATGGTGCTAAGAATACAATAAAGATTTAGAGGGAAGCCATGTTAGATAAAGAATTTTATGTGATTGCTTTTGATTCAACCCATTATGCCATGAAAGCAGAAAAGTTACTAAAGAGTAAATTTCAAATAGAGATGATTCCTACCCCTAGAGAAATTAGTGCCAGTTGTGGTCTATCCATTAAGTTTTCAAAGATCCTATTTGATGGCATTATGGATGCCCTTGAGGAGGACCAGGGAACCTATAAGGTGTTCCTTGTAGAAAAAATTGAGAACGGCAGGCAGGTAACAAAAGTAACTTAACGGAGAGGGATGAACTTCTTTGAATAATCCAAATATGAGTCTTGGAGATCAAATCCGAGAGATGGTTATCTTGTACACGCACCCCGAGTATTTGGCGGTCTATGTAGGAAAGGCAATAAAGATTATATTAATCCTCTTGATTGCCATGGGAGCCATTCGATTTATCAATATAGTGGTAGATAAATTCTTTGAAAATCGAGGAAAGTTTAAGATTGTAGGAGAAGAAAAGCGTTTTAATACCTTAAGGGGTGTCACTAAAAGTATTTTGAGATATACAATTTACTTTGTGGCATTTACACCGATTCTAGAGATTCTTGGGGTGAATATATCTTCTTTGATTGCAGCAGCAGGAATAGGGGGCTTGGCCATTGGTTTCGGTGCCCAGAATCTAGTAAAGGATGTAATTACAGGATTTTTTATCCTTCTTGAGGATCAGTTTCATGTGGGTGACTTTATTGAGACTGGCGGGAAGTCTGGAATCGTTGAAGAAGTGGCACTGCGGGTAACGAAGATGCGGGATGTTAATGGAGATCTTCATATTATTCCTAATGGTTCTATTGATAAGGTCACCAACAAGTGCCGTGGAAATATGCGTGCCCTGGTGGAAATTGGAATCGCATATGAGGAAAATATTGATAATGCTATTCGTGTCATGGACGAGGTATGCAAGGAAGTGGCCCAGGAAAACCCTAAGATTATTGAAGGACCTACGGTATTAGGGGTAACGCGGCTAGGCGAATATGACGTTATTATTTCTGTCATGGCGAAAACCCAACCTATGGAGCAGTGGGCAGTGGAAAGAGAACTGAGAAAGCGCATTAAGGACAGGTTGGATGATCGGGGAATTGAAATTCCCTATCCTAGAAGGATGGTTATTCAACCTAGGGAGAAAAAATTGGAAAATAAGAGATGATAAAATGCGGAGTTCCCATAGGGACTTCGCATTTTATATTTTAGCATATCATCCCACAAAGAAGTGTAATAGGCTGTGGTGCCATAGAAGCAGTTATTGGAGACAAACCTGGAACCTATTTTAAACATGGACATAGTATGTATTGCAAGAAAGAAATTTTAAAAAAGGAGGATGTATTTTCTATGAAAATGGATACAAGCATGAATTACAATATTGAACAGATTATTTGGCCAGCTGGAGAAATGGATAAGTTTAATGAATACCAACAACAATATGGAAATATGCCTGACAAAGGAATTTACCAAGAAATCATGAGGGTACGATCTGAGGTTTCCCAAGAAACAATACAACAGCATATTCATAATCTCGAGGCACTTGCCCAACTCCAAGGATTCACAAACGATGCCCAACGACAAAGAATTGATTATGTCAAATCCCTTCTTAATGCACCAGGAGGCCAGCGAGGAAAGGAATCTAGCACAGAGAGTCAGTTCTTTGGAGGTACTAGTTTATTATTATGGTTCTTACTATTAAATGGGATATGGCGTAGACCTATCCGAGGACCTATTGGAAGATATCCAGGTTTTGGCTATCCCCGTTATCGCTAGAAGCTTTCATGTAGATATAGCATAAAAGAGCTCTTATGGTTAACTATAAGAGCTCTTTTACGTGACTCGAAAGGATCTGAAGATCTGCCTTGCAATGAAATGAAACTAGAAAAGACGTCCGCCAATACCACCAAATCCACCAAATAGAACAACCAACAATAGGAAGAAGAACAATAGGCTAGGATTATTCAAGAATCCGCCAAGTCCGCCGCCAGGGGCACATGGATTGCAGATGCCGCCAATACCACCAATACCTCCACCAAACAGCACAATCAATAATAGGAAGAAGAATAATAAACTAGAATCGTAAGCGCCAGCAACTGGACCTATGGGTCTACAAGATTTATCTGCCATGAATAGGCACCTCCTAATATTTTTAGTTTTCTAATAGATTCTCATTTTCAACTTTATCTTCTGTTAATACAAGCTATGCAATTTATAAGGAAAAGGATACAGTTGTTTATAATTTTTTGTTTTTTGAAAAGGATATAAACTAGATTTGAAGCTAAAAAGAAAAAAGGTATAGGTATTGAAAACCTAGGATAAATGAGTAATAATATAACAATCAGAAACTATGTAAAAGAATCTATCATCACAGGAGAGAAAGCAGAATACAAAGAAGATCATATACTTATGGGCTCAGTCTCGTAAGGGAATAGATGGAGGAGGCTGGACATGAAAACAATGTTACAACGTATTTTAAGATTATATATGGGACTTTTACTATATGCCGTAGGGATCGTGATGACGATCCATGCAAACTTAGGTCTTGCTCCCTGGGATGTTTTTCACCAGGGACTTTCGGAAACCATAGGCGTTACCATGGGGCAGGCAAGCATGGGTGTGGGGTTCATTCTAATCATTGTAGACAGTTTTCTGGGAGAGCGCTTAGGCTGGGGTACTATCGCCAATATGATCTTTATTGGACTTTTCATGGATGTGCTCATGTTGAATCATTTGATTCCTATTTTTCAGCATATGATTCCTAGTCTTTTAATGATGCTCTTGGGTATGTTTATCATTGGTATTGCCAGTATTTTTTATATCGGAGCAGGATTGGGTTCCGGGCCGAGGGATGGTTTGATGGTCGCGCTAACCAAAAAAACAGGGAAATCAGTTCGTTTCATACGGAACACTATTGAAATTTGTGTGTTGGTAGTGGGATATCTGTTAGGTGGATTTATTGGTGTAGGTACATTGATTACAGCCTTAGCCATAGGGTATATGGTGCAATTTGCGTTCAAACTATTTAAGTTTGAGGTAGGAGAGGTACAACATCGCTTTATTGATGAGGATATACGGTGGATGGGAAGAATGCTGAAGAGGAAAAAAGATTCTACGGTGGAGTAGATGAAAATGTGACTGAATTACGTGGAAAAAGGGTATAAATATGCTATGTAAAGAAATTTAGCATAGAGGGTGATGGAAATGAGAGAAATTGTATTGGCAGGTGGTTGCTTTTGGGGTGTAGAGGCATATCTGCGACGGATTGAGGGTGTTGTGGAGACGGAGGTAGGGTATGCCAATGGCCATGTAGAGAACCCCACTTATGAGCAGGTGTGCAGGCGGGATACAGGGCATACTGAGGCCTGTCGTGTAAAATATGATGAAGCAGTCATTGGCTTGGAAAATTTGCTGAATCGATTTTGGAAAATCATAGATCCTACAGCTTTGAATCGACAAGGGCCAGATATCGGCTCCCAGTATCGGACAGGGATTTATTATGCAGATGAAGCAGATATCTTAGTGATTCAAAAAACCAAGGAAATGCAGCAAATGAAATATACAAAGCCCATTGTAACAGAGATCGAACCGCTAAAGTGCTTCTACCCAGCAGAGGAATATCATCAAAAATACTTAGAAAAGAATCCAGGGGGTTACTGTCATATTGATTTAAACAGCTAAAATATGAAAGAAAAAATAAATACTCCTAGAAGGAGGGATACCTTTCTAGGAGTATTTATTTTGCAGCAGCCTTATAATACCTTTCTAATTTTCTCTGCTTGGAATTCCTTGATATAGCGGTTGTGTTTTTCATCTACCAGAAGAAGTTGAACCATATCGCCTTTGATCTTTAGAACATTTCCCTTTGTCTTGGTACCAAGAATATTGACAGGAGCATTCTTCACCAATGGTTTTATACTCTGTGATGCACAATAGCGACATTCGTTGGGCTCAGTAAAGATGCCTTTACAATCTAAACAATAATAAAGTTTATCCATAAGTATCCCCCATTCATCTCATCTTACTTACACGGACGTTAAGGTTAGTGAAACAAGCCCATGTAGTAATATATATTCGCCTTTTCCATAAAAATGACAGTATTGTATATAAGAAAGAAACCAATCTACATGCTTCTAGGTTTGAGCATTTCGCTGGCTATGACCCCGTTATTGATACGGAGAATGAATGAACATAAAAAGTAAAATCTTTCCTCATGGAATTTTTTCGACAAAAAAATAAGCTATCTCTCTATAATGAAAGATAGTTTTTATTTATATAAGAATAGACCGCGTTTTCTTTGAATGATATTCATTCAGCAATTGATCCAACTGTTGGCTTATGTTTACTACTTCAGCCAAGATCAAGCTATGATTTTGTTCGATCATGCCGTACATTTGTTTTCTAAGTTTTTCAATTTGATGTTCCAGTTCTTTCAATCTTAATATTGCCACTTTTTCAATCTTCCTTTCGACCTTTGTTATAATCGTGCCTTTAAAAAATTATCGATATTTAGCAACATAAATAATAATACCATGTTGTTTTTAAAATATTTGTCAAAACTACGGGAAAAAAACGTGTTTATTTATGAATTCTACATAAATATTTCGTCAAAAATAGACAAATTTCTAATGTATGTGATCTATGAAAAGACTTTTATTCTGATATTGCGTCTAAACTACTCTTATAACATACTATCTTAGAAATAGCATACTATAAGAAGGGATCGGTATTTTACGATGAAAAGGGTATAAGTATGCTATAATAATATACAATCCCATAGGATAATTTCGGCCAATGAAGAATGTATGAATGATATAATCATATAGAGTAGGATGTAATTATACTAGAAATATGGAGTGGATAAATGTGAAAAAATGCTCAATGTGTAATAAAAATATATCCATCGTTTTTGCCACGAAGATTGAACATGGAAAAACAGAAATGAAGGGTTTATGTATAGAATGTGCGAAAAAACTGGGAATTCCCGTGATTGATCAGTTGATGGAGCAAACGGGGATGTCGAGGGAAGAAATTGAAAATCTTACAGATCAAATGATAGATTCCACGGACGGCGGAGATATGGGGGACTTTGATGAAAATGCTGCTTTAATGGATCTTTTTAATGGATCCCTTTCCCAGGATGAAGGAATAAATAACAAACCCCAGGAGTTGGAGAACGAAGATGTTGATCATGAAGCTGCGGGAAAGACGGTGAGTAAGGGAAAGACAAAGAAGTCTAAGGGAAAAAAGAAATATTTAGATACCTATGGGACCAACTTGACGGACAAAGCTAGAAACCATGAAGTAGATAAGATTATCGGAAGAAATAGAGAAATTGACCGAGTGGTACAAATCCTCAATAGAAGAACCAAGAATAACCCTATTTTAATTGGAGAACCTGGGGTAGGAAAGACAGCGATTGCAGAGGGTCTAGCCGTACGTATTGCTGAACGACAAGTTCCGGCTAAGCTTTTCGATGCAGAGGTATATCTCCTGGATTTAACAGCCATTGTGGCAGGTACTCAATTTCGAGGACAGTTTGAAGGGCGTATGAAGGCCATCATCACAGAAGCCCAAGAGTGTGGAAACATTATTTTGGTGATTGATGAAGTCCACAACATCATGGGAGCAGGGGAAGTCCATGGCGGGGTGATGAATGCTGCAAATATCTTAAAGCCTGCTCTGGCAAAGGGAGAAATTCAGGTAATCGGCGCCACTACCCTGGAAGAATATAGAAAGCATATTGAAAAGGATTCTGCCCTAGAGCGAAGATTTCAACCCGTGTTGGTAGACGAACCTACGGTGGAGGAAACCATTGAGATTTTAAAGGGCATCAAGGGATACTATGAAGATTATCATAAGGTAAAAATCTCTGATGAGGTTTTGGAGATGGCGGCAAAGTTGTCAGAGCGATATATTACAGATCGATATTTGCCAGACAAAGCCATTGATGTGATCGATGAAGCAGGGTCCAAGGCGAATCTAAAAAATCAAGGCTTGGTGGAACTTGAGGATTTAAAAGAGGAATTGGTACTCCTCCAAGAAAAGATAGAGGCAGCAGCCCGGGTAAATGACTATGAAAAGGCTGCCCAGTATAAAGTACAAGAATGTACACTAGAGGAGAAGATTAAGAAGATCGAAGAGTATTCCAGTGAAGTAGAGATTACAGTGGAAGATGTGGCTGCTGTGATTGAAGCGTGGACCAAAATACCAGTTCAGCGAATTACTGAGAAGGAAGCTCAAAAACTTCTAGTCCTTGAAGATAAGCTTCATGACCGGGTTATCGGACAACACCAAGCTATTGAAAGTCTTGCTAGGGCCATTCGTAGAAATCGTTCGGGCTTTAGAAAAAAAAGAAAGCCATCCTCTTTTATCTTCGTTGGACCTACAGGGGTAGGAAAAACAGAATTGGTTCGAGCCCTGGCCACAGAGCTTTTTGGCAGTGAAGAGGCCATGATTCGAGTGGATATGTCAGAGTATATGGAGAAACACACGGTTTCAAAGCTGATCGGGGCCCCTCCAGGATATATTGGATATGATCAAGGGGGGCAACTGACAGAAAAGGTAAGAAGGAAACCCTATTCTGTGATATTGATGGATGAGATCGAAAAAGCCCATCCCGATGTGTTTAACATTCTGCTGCAAGTATTGGAGGATGGAAGGCTGACTGATAGCCAAGGCAGGACAGTATATTTTGATAACACGGTTATTATAATGACCTCAAATGCAGGAACTCAATTTAAATCCCATGGCATAGGTTTTAATAAGGATGGTTATGAAGCCCTAGAGAGCCGGGTAAAGGATGCTATCAAAGAAACCTTCAGGCCAGAGTTTTTAAATCGAATTGACGATGTTATCGTATTTACGCAATTGTCAAAGGTGGAGCTTCGACAGATTGTAGACCTTATGATAAAAGAGGTCATGGAAGAGGTCCGGGAAAAGGAAATGACCCTGGAGGTTTCCGATGCCGTGAGGGAGTTTATTTTGGAAAAGGGTTATGATGAAAAGTATGGTGCCAGACCTTTGAGGAAGACTATCCAGCGCTATATTGAAGATGAGATCGCCGAAGAGTATTTGAGAAATCGATTCAAAGAAGGGGATCATGTGAAGGTAGACCTCAAGGATGAAAAGATAGTTTTAGAATAGGTCATACACCGAGCGAAGGTTTTAAAATGAGTGTAGATACGAAAAATGTCCTCCGTGGTTTGCTTTATACGGCATACCTTGGGGGATTTTATTTTGTATACAGGGAGTAAAAATCTATTTTTTAGTTCATTCTTGAACGGGATATAAAGAAGTAAAAACGACCCACTACTATTAAAAATAATTATGGAAGTATTTTACATTAAGAGGTTAGCGTTGAAAGGTGATTACCAGATTATTAAATGGGAAGGTATACTATTTTACAAAGGATAAATATGATAAGATATACAAAGTATAGGTATAAGCGTAGATTTTATGTTTATATCAATCCATGAGATGATTGATGAAAGGGTGAGTTTTATGCCAATGGATTTGAGATTGGGCGATGTGGTGGAAGTTAAGAAAAATCATCCCTGTGGAAACAATAAGTTTGAAATCTTGCGAACGGGAATGGACTTTCGTATCCGCTGTTTGGGTTGCGATCGACAGGTATGGATTCCTAGAGTAGACTTCGAAAAAAGGATTAAAAAGATCATAGAAAGAAAAGAAGAGTAATTCCACATATTACCATGTTAGAGTATAGAAATAGATGTTTTGTTCTATAGAGATAATGCAAAGACTCCGAAAAAAAGCAGAATTTTCTTACAAAATTTGTGGCATGTATACAAAAAAATTTTAAAAACCCTCTAGAAAAATAGGGAATTAATGATATAATAAAATTGGATAATTGGTCGGGCAAACCTTTTCCTAAAGAAATATTATGATGGAGGTGCTTTTAAAATGGCAATTCGATTTGCTAAGCGTATGGAAGGAATGAAAGCTTCCGAAATACGTGAGTTATTAAAGCTAACAACAAGACCAGAAATCATTTCCTTTGCAGGGGGCTTACCAGCGCCAGAATTATTCCCTATTGAAGAAATGAAAAAAGTGACATTGACGGTTTTAGAGAGAGACGGTAAGCAGGCACTTCAATATAGTACCACAGAGGGACATCAACCCCTAAGAGAAAAAGTTGCGAAGAGTATGGCTAAGTTTGGGATCCAAGCAGAAGCAGATGATATCCTTATTACAAGTGGTTCTCAGCAAGGCTTAGATTTTAGTGGAAAGATATTTTTAAATCCTGGAGATGTTGTTGTTTGTGAGAGCCCAAGTTACTTGGGAGCACTTAATGCATTTAAGGCGTATGAATGTGAGTTTGTAGAGGTGCCAACAGATGATCATGGTATGATCATGGATGAACTTGAAAAGGTACTTGCAAATACACCTCAGGCTAGAATGATTTATGTAATTCCTGATTTTCAAAATCCGACAGGCAGAACTTGGCCATTAGATAGACGTAAGCGATTGGTTGAACTTGCAAACCAATACGATCTTCCTATTGTGGAAGATAATCCTTATGGAGAGTTAAGATTTGAAGGAGAAATGCTTCCATCTATTAAGTCCTTTGATACAGAGGGAAGAGTGATTTACTTGGGAACTTTTTCCAAGACCTTCTGTCCAGGCTTGAGAATTGGTTGGGTATCCGCTTCCCCAGAAATACTAAATAAATATATCATGATAAAGCAGGGCGCAGACTTACAGGCAAGTTCTATCTCTCAAAGAGAATTAGACGAATTTTTAAGCACCTATGATCTCGATAAGCATGTGGAGAAGATCAAGAATATCTATAGAAAACGTCGTGATCTGATGATCAATACCATGAAGGAAACATTCCCAGCGGAAGTAAAGTTTACTTATCCTGAGGGTGGTTTGTTTACATGGGTTGAACTGCCAAAGCATGTGAATGCCCGAGACCTTATGGTAAAGGCATTAGAAAAGAACGTGGCCTTCGTACCAGGGGGTTCATTCTTCCCGAATGGAGGACACGAGAATACTTTCCGTATGAACTATTCCAATATGCCTGAAGATAAGATTGTAGAAGGTGTAAGAAAGCTAGGAGAAGTATTAAGGGAAGAATTAAATAAATAAGACTTCACGGCCGCATTTAAAAAATGCGGCCTTAAATTTTTCAAGGATAAGACTTATTAAATAAATCCTTGCATATTGTTTTTACTGATGATATAATACTAAGACGTGAGTATATACTCTCTGTCCTACGTGAAGTAGGACCGAATCAGTCCATAGGGAGGTGGAAAATACATGAGAAAATATGAAACAATGTTCATATTAAAGTCAAACCTTGAAGAAGAGAAAAGAAACGAACTAATCAACAAGTTCAAGTCTATCATCGAAACAGATGGTCAGATCACAAGCGTTGACGAGTGGGGTAACAGAAAGTTAGCTTACGAAATCGACAAATTGAACGATGGTTACTACGTGCTGATCAACTTCATGGCAGGTACTGATTTACCAAAAGAGTTAGACAGAAACTTTAAAATTTCTGACGACGTAATCAGACACTTAATCGTAAATCTTGAAGCAAAGTAAGAAAATAAGGTGGTGTAATCATGAATCAGGTAATCCTTATTGGTAGATTAGCAAGGGACCCAGAGCTTCGCTTTACTGCAGGTAGCGGGAAAGCAGTAGCCACCTTTTCAATAGCTGTAAATAGGCCATTTTCTAAGGAAAAAGAAGCGGATTTTTTCCGAGTAGTTGTTTTCGGTAAAACAGGTGAAAACTGTGCGAACTACCTTGCCAAAGGAAGACTAGTGGCAATTCAAGGAAGAATACAGAACAATAACTATGAAACACAAAGTGGTGAGAAGCGATATACCACGGAAGTTATTGCAGATCAAGTGGAATTCCTTGAGTGGGGAAATAAGGGAAGCACAGGCGGCGGTTCCGAGGGTTCATCCTTCATGGATACCAACGGATTCCAAGCCATCGACGAAGATGACGATGATATTCCGTTCTAAAAAGGAGGGAAAATAAGATGATGATGAAAAAGAGACGTTCTCGTAAAAAGAGAGTATGTAACTTCTGTGCTGATAAAGCAAAGCATATAGATTATAAAGATATCAGAAAGCTTGGTAAGTACGTTACAGAAAGAGGAAAGATTCTTCCAAGAAGAATTTCCGGCACTTGTGCGACACACCAAAGAGCTGTAACAATCGCGATCAAGAGATCAAGAGTTATCGCTTTATTACCATACACACAAGACTAATCAGAAGAGAAGTGAGAAATCACTTCTTTTTTTTATTGCGACGATTGTAGTAGATGAGGATGTAACTATATTGAATTTCATAAATATATCATACCATGTCAATAGAAAGCATAATAGTGCTGACGTTTAAATGAGGACTTGGATACTATACATAGCAAAGAAATAAAGAAGTTTACTTCCTGTGAAGGCATAGAAATGTTATGAAAGGAAAACCCTAAGGAAAAGACGAAGGGAGGAAGGTTTATGTCTATAGAATGCTATATTGGTGCTGACTACGGGGAGAACAACCCTATATCCTACAGCGGATTGGTTTTAGAAATGTATGAAGATGATCAGCCAGTTTGGCCAGTTTGGATCAATACAGGACAAGGCTTTGAAAAGGATTTTGAAATGTTTCATGAATTGGTGGGGGAATGGCAGCAAAGGGGAGAGTCGGTAACGGTGCTGCACCAGCGTTCAATAGCAACCTATGAAGCTGAAACAGGGCTAAAGGGATATTATCAAAATTCTATTTGTAGTGGACCACAGTGTGAATAAAGTAAGGTGTTGTCAAAGTATCATGTAGAGTTTTCTAAATAAAAGAGTCTGCATTGTTTTATGTAGACTCTTTATGCATCATATATAAAAGATGCGACGTAAACGGGCGGGGAAACCCGCGCCCCTACTGATATATCCAGTCCTCTGTAGGGGCAGGGTCCTCTTGCCCATCGGTCGCATTTTTCTAAAAATGTTTGCGAAACTCCACACATATTAGCCTATGCCAATGGTCTTCATCATAGCATAGAAGCTAGGTATAATACCTTCTGCAGCTTCGGCATTGGGAAGATGCATGGTAAAGCGAAATAGAGATCCATCAATTTCTATCAAAATAATATTCTTGGAGATCGTGGTACTTGAGGCATGAAGAAAGAATCGAGCATTGCGGAAGAACGGATCGAGAATTTCTTCATCTCTCATTTCATGGGGTGTGCCAATAAGACGTAGCTCAGTTAATGAATTCTCTCGCAATTGGTCAATGTTTACGTTGCTAGGAAGACGCTCGATGCGTACAAAGAATCGATCGTCAAATCTAGAAAATAAGACATCTCTTCCGGGTTCTTCCCCTGTGAATTCAAAGCGATCTAGTACATAAATATAGTACCCTTGTTCACTGCGCTGTAACTTGGCTTGGCGGTATGCTGTTTCCCCTTCTACGGTTACAGGAATGTTTTTAGTTGTGGGTAAGGTTGGGGAAGACTTGGGGATACAGACAGTTTGACCGATGAGTAATGCCGTTGGATTAAGGGTTGGATTGGTCCGGACAATGGCAGATACAGTTGTGTTAAACCGTTGGGCCAGCTTCGTGAAAGTATCACCTGATTGAATCACATAAGATGTTGTATCTGTAGGACAGGTTAATGGAGGGGTTGCTAAAGGAATACAAATGACCTGACCAACCATGAGCATGTAGGGATTGATTCCTGGATTTCCTTTAACCAGGTCTGCCAATGAAACATGATAGGTTCTAGCGATACCATAGAGGGTATCTCCAGAGCGGATGGTATAATAGTTTCCTTCAGGGCAAGGGGGATAGATTGGTTGTCTGGGAATACATATAGACTGGCCTATCTGTAAGGTATTGGGATTTGCTAAAGGATTTGCTGAAATAAGGGCTGGCACAGTGGTTTTAAATCTTGATGCCAAACGATAAAAAGTATCCCCTGCATGGATGACATAGGCAAAGGTCCCTGGAGGACACTGTTGACGATAATAAGAATACATAATTTTCACCTCTTTATAAAATATGATTCGTAGCTGCATCATACATTATATGGGAGAAGTGAAATTCTGGTTACCTTGATGCTAGGAGGGGCTAAGCTGAGGAGACAGACTATTCCATAGAAAAAGGGCTATTTCCATAAGGAGAGGGCCCTTTATTAGTATACAATTTTATTTTTTCCACTATTTTTTGCTTCATAAAGTAGAGCATCTACTTCTTTTACAAGATCAAGGGCGCTCTGGTTGATTAAAGTCGCCACACCGCCGCTAATGGTGATTTTTAGATTTGCACGGCTGTGGGTGAGTGTTGAAACCTTGGTCCGCAGTCTTTCAGCTAACTTAATCCCGGCGTCTAGGCCTGTTTCAGGAAGCAAGATTAGGAATTCTTCTCCTCCATATCGTCCAAGAATATCCGTAGTTCTACATATATTTCTTAATGCCTGACTGACGTTAATAATGACTTCATCCCCTGCGGGGTGACCATAGATATCATTAACTTGCTTGAAATTATCAATATCAATCATAATGATAGAAAGGTTATGTCTATACCTTTTGGCCCGATGAATTTCTTCCTCTAGACGTTCATAAGTGTATTGATGATTATAAAGCTTTGTCAAGCTATCCAGCTTACACATTTCCTCTAACTCCAGGTTTTTTTGCTTTAGTTCCTGGAGGAGGCTATAGGTACGCAAGTTGGCATTTAATCTAGCAATGAAAATATCCTTATTAACAGGCTTTGAGATATAGTCATCTGCGCCGGATGTAAGGATCTGGGAAATAATTTTTTCGTTATCAATAGAGGAAATACCGATGATAAGAGCATATTTGTTTTTGTTTCTTACCTCCCAAATCACCTGTTCCCCTGAAATGTCGGGCAATATAAAATCAATCAGATAAAGGGCATATTGCTTGTTGCTTTTAAGCAGCTCATGGGGGTGGATATAATAGTCCACGTTCCTAATCTGATAGGACTCAAAAATATCCTGAATGACTCGGAGCTGCAGCTCGTTATCATCTAGAACAACGATGCTTATGTTTTGCAACGTTTTATGAAAAGAATCCAATAGGGCAATATTGTTCAGGTAAGGAATAAATTTTTCAATAAAGGATACCTTTGGAATAAAGTCGATAACGCCTAGTTCAAATAGGGTTGTTTTTATAGATAGATCGTCCTTGGAAGATAATACGATGATGGGGACTTTTTTATACGCACTTTTATGGATGGATAAGATAAATGTTTCACCAGTTCCATCGGCAAATTCTAATCCTGTAATAATTAAATCTACCTTATTGTTCTCAAGGACTTGGAAAGCCTCCTGTATATTCCTCGCAGTCAAATACAGAATTGAATCTTTTGCTATCAAGTCTTTGACAATTTCGGTATAAAAGGCATTGCTATCCACATGTAGAACAGAAAACATAGCGTTCACTCCAACTATTTATTTAGGATGATAAAGTGCAGATTTAGTTTCTCCAATAAGGTAGGATGCTACCCCCAAATGGATGAAGAAGTACAATACATGCATATGTCGATCACTAGAAACTCCTGAATTTTAAAAATACACAACATTTGAAATTCGACGCGAAGTCAAAAATTCCTCTTTTATATGTTCAATGAAGATTTTTGGATAGATAACATTTATTGATTGTCTAAACACATCAAATATTTCTATAGACAGCCATGGTTATAGTTTTCATATATATTTCACAGTATAATGAGATTGAACATTAAATAGGGGGCGTTATAAATGGATAAAGAAGCTTTATTTAAAGAAATTCGTGAATCCCTGGTGGAGATGGAAGAAGAAAAGGTTATCGAACTATGCGAAAAAACTTTGGAACTCAATATCCTTGCCTATGAAACAATAACAAATGCACTCATCCCTGGAATGGACGAGGTATCTAGGCTTTATGAGGAAGAAGAATACTTTCTGCCTGAAGTTTTGATTTGCTCTGATGTGATGAATGCAGGTTTGGATATTGTAAAACCTCATTTAGATAAAAGCAATATGAGAGAGCCTATAAAGGTAGTGATGGGCGTTGTAGAAGGTGATACCCATGATATTGGAAAGAATCTTGTTCGGATTATGATGGAAGCAGCGGGCATGGAAGTCTATGATTTAGGCAGGGACGTGCCACTGGAGAGCTTCATTGAGAAAGCAGAAGAGGTAAACGCTGACTTGATTGGTATGTCAACATTGATGACTACCACCATGGATGGAATGAAGACGGTTATTGACCGACTAACAGACAGAAATATAAGAAATAAATATAAAATCCTTGTAGGTGGAGGACCAATTTCCCAAAATTTTGCCGATAGAATTGGTGCAGACTTATATACAAAGGATGCTAGTGAAGCAGTAAGAAGAGTAAAAGAAATATTTGGGAGGGCATAAAAATGAAGATCAGACAGGATATCTTAACACCAAAGGAAAGATTATTAGCCTTCCTAACAGGAAAACCTCTAGATAGAATTCTTTGTATGCCCATTGTAACCAGTAATGCAGCCCATCTTATCGGAAAAACCGTAAAAGAATTTCAATTAGAAGGCAGAGTGATGGCGGATTCTTATATTGCAGCCTTCGATCGATTTGGCTACGATTTAAATTATCTTTTTACAAACTGTTCTTTTATCGCGGAAGCTATGGGTCAGGAGCTTGTCTATTCAGAAGATGAACCTGCAAATTGTGAGAATCCAGCGGTGCAGTCAATGGAAGACTTAAGTAAAATTAAGGTTGCAGAAAAAAACGATGGAAAGTTTCCTGTTTTCTATGAAGCCCTGGATATTTTAAACAAAGAAATCGGGGATAAAATATTTAATGCTGTATGTTTTTCAGGGCCTGTGTCTACGGCGGCTACCTTAAGAGGTACGGAAGATTTTGCTAGAGATACCTATGCAAATCCAGAATTATGTCACGCCCTTCTTAGAATGGCCACAGACAGCTGTAAAAGTTTCATGAAGGAAGTGGCGGCAAAGGGAGCCATTCCCATCATTCTAGAGCCTATTGCTTCAGGTAGTATCTTCAGCCCTAAAATGTTTAGCAAATTTGCATTTCCATATATTAAAGAACTTATTGACTATGGCCACGAATTAGGTGCAGCGGTGCCACTGCATATCTGTGGAAAGACCCACAAGATTGTGGATCAGATGACAGAAACGGGAACGGATATTGTCAGTCTTGACATATGCGATTTAGCAGTAGCTAGAGAGAAAGTAGCTGGAAGAGCTGTGTTGCTGGGAAATATTGCTCCTGCAGATGAATTGTTATTTGGCCCGATAGAAAGAATTCATGAAGCGTGTAAGAATGCCATGGATATTATGGAAGGCTATACCCCAGGATTTATTTTGGCTTCTGGCTGTGAAATTCCAACAAAGGTTCCATTCGAGCATATTGATGCCATGATGGATGCAGCGAGAAGCTATGGGGCCTATGATTATGCAAAGACTGAGTAAAATAACAGAAAAAGAAAGACTTCTTAAGGTGCTGAAGGGAGAGGCGGTTGACCGCCCTCCTGTTATTTGTCCTGGGGGAATGATGAATGCCAGTGTCACAGAGGTCTTAGAAGATATAAAGATGAACCACAATATACACTTAGAGGCGATGGTAGCGGCAGCCAAAGCCGTTCATGGGATTACTGGATTTGAGAACTATGGGGTACCCTTTGATATGACAGTGGAGTCAGAGCCATTAGGTGTTAAGATTGATGTGGGAAATAAGCTGATTGAGCCAAGAGTAATAGAATACAATCATCAGCCCATCGAAGACATTATACAGAGCTACAGGGTGAGTCCCAAAGATGAAGAAAGAATGGGAATCACGATTCGGGCAGTTGAAAAATTAAAAAATGATGAAATCCCTGTCATCGGAAATATTACAGGGCATATCAGTACGGCTACTTCTGTCATAGATCCCTTGGTCGCATTAAGAATGCTGAGAAAAGACCCCGATAAAATCTATCGTTTCTTTCAATTTATTCATGATTATTCCAAGGAATATGCAATAGAGATGATTAGGGCAGGCGCTGATGTCATTGCCATTTCAGACCCTACAGCCACAGGGGAAATCCTAGGGGCAAAGAATTTTGAAAGGTTCGTTATACCTTTCTATAAAGATATGATTGCTACTATTCATCAGATGAATGTGCCAGTAATCATTCATATCTGTGGAAACGCCAATACGATCATTGATGGTTTGAATGACACCGGTGTAGATGCGGTGAGCTTTGATTCTATGGTGAATATGCGCTTTGCGAAGTCAAAACTGACTACCCGTTTGATGGGAAACGTAAATACTCAGCTTTTGCATACTGGTGAACAGAGTAAAATATCATCCATCACTCAAAATTGTATAAATTCAGGTGTGGATATTGTCTCACCTGCGTGTGGGTTGAGCATGGCAACGCCAGTGAACAATCTGCGGACCATGACTGAATTCGTGAAGAGAGGTATCTAGCAATAGATGATACAAGTACATTTTATAAATGAAGATATACGAGTTGAAGCACACGAGGGCGAGAAATTATCTGATTGTATTCGTAAAGCGGGGCTAGCCCTAGAAACACCCTGCAACTGCATTGGCATTTGTGGAAAGTGCAGGGTAAGAGCCCGGGGAGATTTATCTCCACCAGCGGCAGAGGAACAAACACTCCTTATGGGGCAGGATGGAATTCGGCTGGCATGTCTAGCCAAGGTAAGAGGAAATGTGGAGATAGAGCTGCTCCAGGCAAAGAATGAACTGAAAACGATTAATAGGGGATACGCTGTAGAAGTTAAAGTGAACAGCGCTATTCATCGTGTAGAACTGCCTAAGATAAACAAAAGAAATCCTATGCCCTATGGTGAATATGTAGGATACCCAATTGAATCTATGGCTTTGTATGAGAAGATTGGAAACGTTGAAAAAGGGCAAAGGGAAAGAATCTTTGGGGTCATATCGGAGAACCGTTTGATAGATATTGGAGAAAATTTGAAGGAGATATTGGGCATTGCAGTTGATATAGGCACCACAGGGATTTCTGCATACCTTGTAGATCTTGAAACCGGACAGGTGTTGAATAAGGTATCTTGCTTAAATCCACAGTCTCAATATGGTGGAGATGTGTTAACACGTATCAGCTATTGCATGGAGAATGCAGATGGCTCAAAACGCCTCAAGGAATTGATGCTAGACTGTATGAATGAGGTTGTATTGAAACTATTAGGGAGCCAGCATCCGAAAGATGCGGTATATCAAATGATGATTGCAGGGAATACAACGATGCTGCACTTGTTTTTGGGTATTGATCCCACCACAATTGCCAAGGCACCGTACCGCCCTATTTTCCTACAAAAAGTAGATATCCAGCCAGAAATCGTATCCATTGATATAAACAGAGCTGGAAATATAACCTTGTTACCTTCTGCGTCGGGCTATGTGGGAGCCGATATCCTCGCGGGTATTGCTGCGACGGCCTTTGATGAAAAGAAAGACACGAGTATATTTATAGATATAGGAACAAATGGAGAAATTGTTGCAATTGCAAACGGAAGAATGTCAGCCACATCGACGGCAGCCGGACCAGCCCTAGAGGGTATGAACATATCTTGTGGTTGTCGGGCGGAAGAGGGAGCAATCGATTCTTTTTATATAGATGAGAATGATGAGATGCATTATTCTACCATCGGAGATCTACCTCCAAAGGGTATTTGCGGAAGCGGCCTTATCGACATCGCTGCTGCTCTGGTACGAAAGGGAATGATCCTCCCCAATGGGAAGCTGAATCCTGCATTGAGTGATCACATGCAAGGAAGACTTCAGGATAAAAAGCTTTATATTACCGATGGGATTTATATTTCACAAAAAGACATCCGACAAATACAACTGGCAAAAGGAGCCATTGCCACGGGGGTGACCATGCTATTAAAAGAGATGGGTGTATCCATTGGAGAAGTCAAGGAAGCTGTGATTGCCGGGGCCTTCGGCTATCACTTAAACCCGGAGAATATCCAGGAGATAGGACTCATACCAAAGGGATTTAAGGGCACCGTTTCATTTGTTGGAAATGCATCGGTAGAAGGGGCTAGACTTGCCTTAATCAACAAGGCAATGTTAGAGAAAATGTCATCCTTCAGAGACCAAATAGAGGTATTAGAGCTTTCAATGAAGGAAGATTTTCAGGCTTATTTTATGAAGGAATTAAACTTTTAACTGAGGTGGACTATGATTAAAATTGATGTGGTTTCAGGATTTTTAGGGGCAGGAAAGACAACCCTCATTAAAAAACTGTTGAAGTCTTATGAGAATGAACGGGTAGTACTCATAGAAAATGAATTTGGTGAAATTGGAATCGACGGTGATTTGGTAGAGCGAGAGGGTTTTGAAGTCTTTGAAATTTCCAGTGGATGTATTTGCTGTATTATGCAAAAAGACTTCATAGGGATGCTCACAAGGGTGATTGATGAGTTTAAACCTGAACGTATTATTATTGAGCCAACTGGAATTAGTATCTTAAGTGATATCATAGAAATATTAAATAAACCTAATTTTAAGGAAACCTGTAGTATTGATTCATTGGTTACAATCATTGATAGTATGAACTACCTAGCACAATGCGAGGTTTTTGGAGAATTTTTTGAAGATCAGATTGCCCACGCATCTTCTTTGGTGTTGAGCAAGAGCCAATTTATCTCAGAAGAGAAAATAAAGGAAATCATAACCTCCGTAAGACAGTTAAATCAGACTGCACCCATTGTTACAGCCAGTTGGGAACATATGTCTCTAGAGGATGTTAAAGCTCTTTTGGTGGGGGACTTAACGGTGGAGTTCAAGGAACTGATTCATCCAACCTATAGACCCTGTAGAGAAAATGAATTTGATACCTTTGCCATTGAAACCTCTGAAAAATATACAGTGGAGGATGTAGAAGAGATACTAAATGAGCTGAAGAACCCTCTTTATGGAAACGTTCTAAGGGGGAAGGGATTCTTAAAAGGCCCAGGATATTATCTTGATTTTAGTTATACCAATGGACAATTCAATATCCATAAGACCGATCATAAATCCAGTGGAAAGCTTTGTTTGATCGGTATGAAGCTTGATGAGAAAGAACTGAAGCGTTTATGGAAAGTCAAAGAGGGGGGGATATTGAATTGGTTGACATTTTAGTGGACAGTATCAATGATACGGTTCGTGTAGTCCCTATCCTTTTTCTGCTTTTTTTATTTGTTGATGTATTCATGCTGAAGGTGAATAGGGAGAATCATCTTGTTGATAGACTATCGCAATATGATGTTCTAGGAGGGGGACTTTTGGGCATCATACCTCAGTGTGGAATTCCCGTAGGATTCGCAAAGCTCTACGCCAATGGACATGTCACTTTAGGAGTCCTTTTTGCCATATTCCTTTCTAGTTCCGATGAAGCGTTGATTATTATAGGCGCCCATCCAGATCAGATTGGATTTGTTCTAAAAATAGTGACGTTGAAGATTCTCATTGGTATTGCAGTGGGGTACATTATAAATGGAGTGATTAAGGAAAAGAGAAATCGTATGAAAGGCTGTGGATCAGATTGCAGTTGTCCAAGATGTTCCCCAAATAGGAGTATATTCATCAGCAGCTTGCTTCACACCCTAAAAATATCTCTGTTCCTAATATTGACGGTTTTTCTTCTAAATCTTGGTCTTGAAAGAATCGGGGAAGAGGGTCTTAGTACTCTTCTGGGGAAAAATACATGGATGCAGCCTATTTATGGGGCCTTTATAGGGGCAATTCCAAGTTGTATGTCATCTGTGGTGTTAGCAGAGGGATATTTGCAAGGTGCGGTAGGATTGGGCGCGTTGATTAGTGGATTATGCGCGAATACAGGCTATGGAATTCTTGTGGTATTAAAGGAGCTCCCTTTTAAAAAAGCCATGGGTGTTATTTTCCTGCTTTTGACGATTAGCATTGTCATTGGAGAAATTATCTTTGTGATGGGAGGTTGATGACATGGAACATATGGTGGCATTCAAATGTGAAGGTGATAACTTGGAGCAAATACCGGAATCAATCATTGCACGGACAGGTATTCGCTTTCCTAAGGCTCATTTAGACCAAGAACAAATGATGATCCTTGCAAAAGAGTTAAAGGAATATAAGAAAGACCAGATTGTCAGGATACCTTTCTGCGTCACTGTGGAAGCAGAAGCATTAGGGGGACGGATTAAGCTTGGAGATGACAAGAGCGGGCCCCGGGTGGATCAATACGTGTTTTTAGATATTGAGGAGCTTGGAAAAATTAAGGAAATTGATTTAAGTAGGGGTAGGATAAAAGAAGTATTGGACTCCGTTGAGGGGTTAAGCAGAGAGGATGAAACGGTGGCTCTTAACGTGGAGGGACCTTTTACAATCATCGCATCACTGATAGACCCTATGATATTCTATAAGGGAATACGGAAGCATAAGGAAATTGTTGACAAATTCATGAAAATAATCGAAGATAATGTTGTGGCCTATATCCTTGGGGGAATAGAGCGGGGAGCAAAAATAATTTCCTATGGGGATCCTGTGGGTTCTTTGGATATTGTAGGACCCAAGGTGTACAAAGAGATCAGTGGACAAACAACCTACAATATCTTAAAACGAGTAGAGCCGTTTTTGGATGGAAGAATTGTTCATATTTGTGGAAAAACCTCTACGGCTTTTGATCAGTTAGGCTTTAGTGAGTCCTATCCAATTGAGGTGGATGAAGAACTTACCTACGGGGAAGCCATTCTCCAGCTGATGAAAAGCAATCAGGAGATTAAATTTATTGGACACACCTGTATCAAAAAGACACCCTTTAGAATGAAAAAACCTATTGTTTGGAATGTTTGTTTGAAGTAGGGTTTTGCTATCGATCCCATTGGAGGTGAAGCAATGGAAGATGTAAGGCAGAGGGAAAATGGGCAGCAAGGCTGCTGAGGCCCATCCCACGGTGGTGTTGGTCAACACCAAAATGAGAATAGTGAAAACTGTATGGTTTGTGGTGAGAAGTTGGTATATTTGGAAATTGGCAGGGAATTTCAATGTTTCAAATGCAATGGGTCAGAGATTGGGTATGTATATTGCCCAAATAGCCATTATATTTGTGATGAATGCCATGGGAAAGAACAGTTTGATGAGATCCTGCACCTGGCATTGACTGTGAGGGGTAAGAATCCCATGGTAAACGCTGAATATATGATGAAGAAGCTATCGATTCCCATGCTAGGCTGTGAACATGGATGGATTGCGGCGGCATCATTGATGGCAGCCATTCGAAATACAGAGCAGATTAAGATTACCGATGAACAGATAAAGGAAGCCTTAAATCGCACAAAAATGCAGGCCATTGGGGCCTATTGCGGGCTAACAGGGATTTGTGGGATCGCCCCAGCCATTGGAGCATCTTTTAGTGTGATCTTAGGAGCCGCATGCCCGAAGGATCGAGAAACTGCTGTGACCATGCATGTGGTGGCCCGTGTGATTGAGGCTATAGCCAACGAGGCAGGGCCATGCTGCTGCAAGAACTTTCTAAGGACATCCCTGAGTTTGGCCTGTGAACTGGTATCGGAGTATCTAAACATACAACTAGCTGATGGTCGGAAGATCACCTGTGGAGACAGCCATCGGCACCCCCATGGGTGTAGGGAATCGAAATGTAAATATTTCAATCATATCGTATAAAGTAAGCGGGTCTGTGGAGACCCGCTTATTTTAATGCTCTATTTATTCAAAAGAATGTTTGCTAGCTCAGGAGAGATCAAGTGATAGGAGAAATCATCACCGCCAACGACGACCCTATCTTCTGCACCATAGCTGGTGAGGTTAACTTTTTTATCGTTTTTGAGTGTAATGATCATTCGATAGCCAGTGATCATTTTAATATAGCTTGTATCATCAATCATACTTTCATTGTAGGCAATCATGATGTTTTTGATATCCTCATCTGTAAACGGTTTGCCTACGGGCTTGTCATCTAAGTCATAAAGTTCAATGGATTTCACATCTTCAAGTTTGATATTTTTTTGGGCCATAGCTTCGGATAAAATGAGCCTTGAGCCACTCGTGTCTTGTGGTGGTTGTGGGGTATTCCCTGAAGACGGAGCACAACCAATAAATAATGACATACTGAGTATAGCTACGGCAACAAGATAAATTGGTCTTTTCATGGGTGCACATCCTTTCTCTAATGATATTTTCTCTATATATGATAAGACGATGGATTACAGGGTAAGGTTCCATGAGAATAAATATACATAATTATGACGTTTACCAGCATAAATATACATGGTATACTAAGTAAAGGAAAAAGATTAAGGAATTAGGAAGGGTTTTTTGAAAATCGACCCTGTATATACTGTATAAATCGAGGGGGGAAGCGGTATGAAGACTTATCTTATGAAATATGGGACAGAAGAGGTATCGGTGTCTATACCTGAACAACATCTGCTAGGCATTATCAAAAGCCATAGTGATGATATAAAGAAACATGAAGAAGAGGTGATACTAGATGCATTACAAAATCCCATTGAAAGCCCAAGGCTGGGGGAGATTGTATCACCAGGAGAGAAAATTTGTATTGTGATTTCAGATATTACCCGGGCATGGCAGAAGATGGACTATTATGTACCCTATATCATCGAGGCGTTAAACCAGGCAGGGATTGAAGATGAAGATATTGTATTTCTTTGTGCAACAGGATCTCATCGAGGCCAGACCAAGGAAGAACATGAGATCCTCTTAGGGGAAAAACTGAGCAAAAGATTTCAAATCATTGACCATGATTGTAAAGATGAAGATAACATGATTTATGTGGGAACCACCAGCTTTGGAACCCCTGTGAAGGTGAATAAGATCGCCATGGACTGCGACCATATCCTATTGACTGGTGCCGTGGTGTATCATGATTTGGCTGGTTGGGGCGGCGGTAAAAAGTCAATTCTTCCAGGAATCAGTGCCTATGAGTCTATCATGGAGAATCACTCCCTATCTCTAAATCCCATGATGGGAACTGGATTAAATCCAAAGGTACGATGCGGCAATGCGTTGGATAATCCGTTACACTTAGATATGGTGGAGGCAGCCGATTTCGTAAAGCCATCCTTTCTATTCAATGTGATTATGGATGATCAAGGCAATATCGAGAAGGCAGTATCGGGGCACTATTTGAAAGCCCATGAGGTAGGGCAACAACTAGTAGAGGCAATGGATGGTGTGAACATTTATAAAGAAGCAGATTTGGTTATTTCATCGGCGGGTGGTTATCCAAAGGATATAGAATTATACCAAGCGTCAAAAGCGTTGATTAATGCTACAAACGCTGTAAAGGAAGGCGGCAGCATCATTCTCCTTAGCCAGTGTATAGAAGGTTTTGGACATGATGAAGTGGAACAAATGATAGTAAATTATAACAGCAATCAAGAACGAGAGGCTGCACTGCGGGAGATTTATACTGTAGCAAAATATACAGGCTATCTGATTTCAGAGATTGCAGCCGCCTATGATGTCATCTTGGTATCCCAAATGCGCCCTAACACATTGGAAAAAATAAATATTAAGATTGTAGCCACCGTAGAAGATGCATTAGAGATTGTTTATGCAAAAAATGGCATGGAATTGCAAACCTATCTAATGCCATATGGTGCCAATACATTGCCCAAAATGAAAGAATAATTGATGTATTCAGACGAATGTATACCATAGAAGAGCCTAGGACAGGGTTTTTTATGGTATAGAAAAAAACAAAAAAATATAAAAAAACCTATTGCAATTCTATAAAGCGAAGTGTATAATGATACAATATAAGGAATAAATATTCAATTTAGG
This sequence comes from uncultured Anaerosolibacter sp., assembly GCA_937948705.1. The sequence continues at coordinate 35,322 of CALECF010000032.1, forward strand.
GGGAAGAAAACTATGTTTAATGTAAAAACAAAAAAAATGATAGCACTCATACTTGCCTTGGTATTCGTGTTTGCATTCACTGGTTGTACACAAAAGCCTGCGACAGATAATAAGGCGCCTGAACAAACTACTGCTTCAAAGATTGCAGAGATTCAGAAAAAAGGTAAGATTGTACTGGGAACATCTGCAGACTATCCACCATATGAGTTCCACAAGCTTATCAATGGTAAGGATGAAATCGTAGGTTTTGATATCGAGATTGCAAAGACAATCGCTGCAGATCTTGGTGTGGAGCTTGAGATTAAGGACATGAAATTTGATGGATTATTGGCTGCATTGGTGGTAAATGACATCGACTTCATCGTTGCAGGGATGGTTCCGAAGGAAGAGCGAAAGAAAAGTGTAGACTTTTCAAAGCAATACTACCAAGCTGAGCAAAAGATGCTCATTAGAACAGAAGATCAAGCCAAGCTAAAAACACCTGAAGATTTCAAAGGGCTAAAGATTGGCGCTCAGAAGTCAACTGTACAAGAAGATATCGCAATGGCGATTGAAGGCGCAGAGGTAAAATCCTTAAGTAAACTGACGGACTTGGTACTAGAGTTAAAGAATAAAAAGATTGATGCTATTGTATTGGTATCACCAGTGGCAACAGCTTATGCAAGCAAAAACCCTGACTTAGTAATACCTGAGATATCTTTTGGAACAGAGGAAGGCGTAGCCATCGCTGTAAACAAAGGGAATGAAGATTTGGTAGAAGCTATCAATAAAACACTTGATAAGTTGATGAGTGAAGGAAAGATTGAGAAGTTTATCGAAGAAGCAACAGCATTATCTGAGCAAGAATAGTTAATAAGAAATTATAGGGTGGCAAAAGGCGTATGTCTTTTGCCATCGTTATTTTCACAGAATATATTACAGAAATGTAACGAATAAAAAATATGGATCAGGAGGTGGAAGGAGTGGTTACAGAATTTATCGTCAAGTACCACAGCTATTTTATAACAGGCACAGGAGTCACTCTTTTTCTTTCATTCTTTGGTGTATTCATTGGTGTTGCCATCGGTGTATGTATCGCATTAATGAAATTATCAAAGAATAAATTGGTAAGTATGTTGGCATCTGCCTATATTGAATTGGTGAGGGGAACGCCGTTGCTATTGCAATTATATATCGTTTATTATGGATTGCCTCGATTGATAGGGGTAGATCTACCGGGTCTGACCTTGGCAATTATTGCGGTATCTCTAAATAGTGCGGCCTATGTGGCGGAGATTATTCGTGCAGGAATATTGGCCATAGACAGAGGTCAGATGGAAGCGGCTAGGTCACTCGGGATGCCCCACGCCATGGCCATGAGATATATCATTATACCTCAAGCATTTAAAAATATTCTCCCTGCCTTAGGGAATGAATTCATCGTATTGATTAAGGAATCAGCCATTGTATCTATCGTAGGAATTGCAGACCTTATGTATAAAACGGATACGTTGAGGGGAATTACCTACAAGCCATTTTTACCCCTTATCATCGCAGCAGCAATTTATTTTGTGATTACCTTTACCTTATCTAGAATTTTAGGCGTCGTTGAAAGGAGGTTGAGAGCCGGTGATTCGAGTATCTAATTTGCATAAGAAATTTGGTAAGCTCCATGTACTAAAGGGAATCAATGAACATATTGAACAGGGAGAAGTAGTGGTGGTCATCGGACCCAGCGGTTCTGGAAAAAGTACGTTCCTTCGATGTCTCAATCTTTTGGAACAGCCAACGGATGGGGAAATCATATTTGAAGGCGTTTCCATCACAGATTCTAAAAACGATATCAATGTACAAAGACAAAAAATGGGTATGGTATTTCAGCAGTTTAATTTGTTTCCCCATTTGACGGTTTTAGAAAACATCACACTATCCCCTATCAAGGTGAAGAAAATGACCCAGGAAGAGGCAGAGAAAACGGCCTTTACCCTCTTGAAAAGAATTGGTCTTGAAGATAAGGCGCGGAACTATCCAAATCAACTGTCAGGTGGACAAAAACAGAGAATTGCTATTGCAAGAGCCCTGGCGATGTCCCCCGATGTGATGCTCTTTGACGAACCCACTTCAGCCCTAGACCCAGAGATGGTAGGAGAGGTGTTGGATGTAATGAGGGAGCTGGCAGCAGAGGGAATGACCATGGTAGTGGTTACCCATGAGATGGGCTTTGCCAAGGAGGTCGGGGACCGAGTCATTTTTATGGATGAAGGGCAAGTGATTGAAGAAGGTTGTCCTACGGAGATTTTCTCCAATCCAAAGCATCCTAGAACCCAGGATTTTCTAGGTAAGGTGTTAAAATAACAACTCGCGGCTAAATATGCCTATTACAGGTGTATCTATACGGATGAAGGCAGCATCTTGTTAGGTTAGAAGTTAGAGGTTAGAAGTTTGAAGATTTAAGCTTTAAACGCTTAGAAGGCTGACGCAAAAACCTCTAACTTCTAACCTCTAACCCAGTGGATATTTATCGATTCACATAGATTAGAAACCTAAAAAAGGTGGAGATTCATATGAAGCATAGATTTCTCGCAAAGAGATATTGGAATAACACGACGACGGCCATGGGAGCTGCTGCAGACTTGGTGAATCGTTATGATGATCTAATCAATTTGAGTCTAGGGGACCCTGACTATATTACCGATAAGATCATTATAGATGGAGCCTTTGCTGATGCCCATGGGGGACATACTCGATATACAGACCCCCAGGGACAGCTGGAGCTTCGGGAGGAAATTAGCAGATTCTATAGAGAACAACATCGTTACGAAGTTGACCCTAACCACATTATGGCGGTGGTAGGTGCCTGTCATGGTATGTATTTGGTCCTGGAGGCTATATTGGATGATGGGGATGAAGTCATTGTCCCAGCTCCTTATTTTACACCCTATGATCATCAGATTGGCTTAGCCGGGGGAAAACCTGTGATTCTAGAAACCTATGAAGAGGATGGGTTTCAGATTGACATTGAAAGAATGAAGTCATTGATTACCAATAGAACAAAAGCCATTATTATCAATACCCCTAATAATCCTACGGGAGCATGCCTTAGCCATCAAACCCTAGAGGCGGTAGCAAAGGTAGCGAAGGACCATGACTTGATTGTCATTGCCGACGATGTGTACGGAGCATTTTCCTTTAGTGAACCCTTTGAGCCCATGGCAGTTTTTGAGGGAATGGCAGAGCGAACCATTACCATAGGCAGTTTTTCCAAAGATTATGCCATGACAGGTTGGAGAATTGGTTATGTGATTGGTCCTGATTTTTTAGTTTCCTGTATCCGGGATATTAACGAAGGTGTGTGTTTTTCTGCGCCATCCATCTCTCAAAGAGCTGCAATTCATGCTTTGAGGAATCGTGAAAAAGTGCAGCCAGAGATGATTGGAGAATATAAGAAAAGGGTCTATTATGCCCATGACCGCATAAAGGACATTCCAAACATGTCTGCCATAGCACCCCAAGGAAGCTTTTATATTTTTGTGAATATCAAGAAAACGGGACTTCACTCTGAAGAGGTTAGTAAAAAGCTTCTAGAAGAGGCCCATGTTCTTGTAATCCCGGGAAATGCCTTTGGACAATGTGGCGAAGGCTATGTGCGTATTGCCTGTACCGTAGGGGTAGAAAAGCTGAAGGACGCCTTTGATCGCATAGAAAAAATGCAGATTTTTGCTGGGTAAGTAGAAACCCTTATTTGTGAATAAAGTTATAATTTGAGTACGGATGGGTGCCCCCACCGATCCAATGGTTTAAATCCTTCTCTTAAACAGAGGAGGATTTTTATTTTTCAAATAGAGAGAAAGTCCTTTCTATTTGAAAAATAATTCCCACAAACTTAGACATACTACATACTACATACTACATACTAGGTGCTAGATAAGGGAGGGAATGTGGATGAGTAGTAAAATGTGGGATTTTGTTTACTCCATAACTGCCATTGCTATTGTATGGGCCATTTTCCTTCGCTTAGCAGATAGGAAAAGGTGGAGGGAATATTTCGTGGCCTTTGAATATTCTGCTTTTATTGCAGAGTTAATCTGCTCTTGGGCAGGGGTTTATGACTATTGGCATTATCCAACAAAGGCATACGACGAATTTACAGCCATGCTTATTAAAAATCTGTTATTCTTCTCAGTTTTTGGGTTGATCTATGTCCATTATTTTAAAGATCGTTTGTACAAAAATATTTTTCTTGCCCTGGCCATGGCAGGGTTGAGTACAGTTTTAGAAGCCATCACCCTGTATACCACAGAATTGGTGGGATATAGTGAGAAAATGAACTTTTATATCACCTATACTACTTATTTAATCGGCTATTTATTTGTCATGGGGATCCATTACATTTATACGGGGAAGGAAAGAGTGGGATCTGTGTAGAAATTCTAGAAGTGACTTTAAAGACATAGGATATAAGGGTAGAGGATCTTGCAGGGGTTATCTTCCTCGTTGCAGCCAAATGTTTGCAATAAGAGAGGTTTGGATATACTTTGCCATAGAAAATAAAGGGGAGAGAAGGGATAACATGAATCAGGATACACAAAAAATAACCAGAGTTGGAATTTTATTGGCTTTAACTTTAGCTATTCAATGGATGGGCTTGCCACAGTTGATTACAGGAACAGCCATTAATGCCATGTTGTTAATCTCAGCTAGCACAGTGGGTTTGGTACCAGCGGTAATGATTGGATGTATTACGCCGGTCATCGCTTTGCTGGTGGGAATTATGAAGACACCCCTTATGCCTTTGATTCCTTTTATCGTAGGCGCCAATGCCGTATTGGTGTTGGTATATGGATATACTCAGCATCGAAATAAGTATATGGCCATGATCCTAGCAGCAGTTGCAAAGTTTCTCGTGCTATGGGTTGCTGTAAAATGGATTCTCATTGGCGCACTGCCTGGTCCTGTGTTGGAAAAGGTAGCGGTGACCTTTGGCATTACCCAACTATTTACGGCCTTAGGCGGCGGCGTCATTGCCTTGGCAGTCGTACCATTTTTGCACAATTATTTAAATAAAGAACATAAGATGAAGCTATAACGGGATGCAAATCTCTTGGATTGATGAGGAAGCCCTATACTTAATAGCATAGGGCTTCCTCATCGATCAGTAACTATCTTTTATTTGTTCTGAGTACTTCTTCATAGAATATAGATAATAATATCTAACAAACAGTGTACCCCATTGATTTCAATGGAAAATATTTTAAAAAGGAATCCAATCTTTCCTACAGAATATATACATTGAGGGGTAATCTGCTATAATGTATATAAAGGGAGGAGAGTATATATATGGCGATGGGTGATCAACAAATAGATGTAACAAAAAATATAAAGACAATTGAATGGCTAAAAAGTGAATTGCTGACAACCATTGCATCCTTGTTTGAGCTTTTGGTAAAGGGTGTAAGGGGAACCCAGGATGCATTAATAGATGTATTGGCAAATATTATCCTTGTCACCTATATACTAGGCAAACGTTTAGGCATTAACTTTGCTACCATCGATATGCGGATTGAGGACAAGATCCGGCTGGGAATATTAGAGCAACATAAGGTGGAGGGCTGGTATGGAGATTTATCCAGCTTAAAGCAATACTTAGATAGAAACAGAAGCTAGGAGGAGCAGAATTTGGAAAAACAGAATAAAGCACGATCGTTAGCAGAGGCTGCCATGATTGTTGGCATTGCAAGTCTATTCACGATTATTGGTAATTACATACCGTTCTTAACGATTCTGCTATTTTTACTTCCAGTACCTTTTATGATACTGGGAAAAAGACAGGGTGTATATATTGAAGCACTTTCAATGATTGTAACAGGTGTTATTGTTGGAGGGTTCATTGGAATCTGGTCAGCGGTATTACTATTTTCTTTAACCAGCATTGTAGCTGTAACCATGGGCTATATGATGGACAAGAAGTATGACCCTATGAAAATATGGGCGGGCGGAATGATTGCATTTGTAGCCTCCATTGTTCTAATCATGGGGGTAGTAACCTTTGCCGTAGGAAATAATGTGGTTCATGAATTGATGAGGACATTAAATGAATCTAAAGATATAGCTATATCCTTATATAGTGGGATGGGTATTGAGCCAGGACGACTAGCACAAATGGAAACGGCCTATGAAGCATTTATTGTGATATTTGGAATGACATTTCCCTCTATACTAATTTTAATTTCCGTAGCTTTTTCCTACATTAATTACCTTCTGACAGCTTACATTTTGAATAAGGTTGGAGATCGGACCCCCGTATTGCCTCAGTTTAAGTATTTTAAGCTGCCCGATAGCATCATCATGGGTACCGTGATTATTCTATTGCTTACATATATTACCCAATATATTAGAATTGTGGATTTCAATACACTGTCTGCCAATGTATCGCTACTTTTCCGTGGGGCATTTTTTATTCAAGGCCTTGCAGTAATTAGTTTTTTAATAGAGAAATACCGCTTAGGCAGATTATATAGAATTTTTGTTTTTGTGTATGTCCTTTTAAGTGTGTCAGGCGGATTAATGGCCATTATTTTAGGACTTGTGGATGTTTTTGTAGATTTTAGGAAGTTAAAAAAGTTAGGTTAATTCATAGGAGTGCAGCCCATGGCAAATAAGCGATTTATTAAGATGCTCGTACCTGATACAAAGATACATTTATGGATAATGACGGTATTTATCTCGATTCTTGCCTATTATAATTTGTTTGTGGGAGGGATCGGGATTCTTGTGTTGATTTATTTAATTTATCACCATTGGAAGACGCAGCATGATCGAAAGGAAATGTGGACCCGGTATATTGAAAGCTTGTCTTCTGATATCGACTCCGCAACCAAGCACGCCATTCTAAATCTTCCAATCCCCTTGGCGATTGTGGAATTTGACGGTAGTATTGCTTGGTATAATCCCAAGTTTGCTGAAATGGTGGATACCAAGGATATATTAGAGAAAGACATTGAAGACCTGATTGCTGGTTTAAAAGTGGGCAATATTTTGCAGGACAAAAAAGATATGGTAACTGAGGTAACAATTAAGGATAGACATTATAAAGTACTCTATAATATAGTTAAAATAACAAATGATTATGAGTCAAGGTATATCATCATGTTATATTGGATTGACATCACCCATTTCCAGAACCTCAAGGTGAAGTACAATGAGGAGAAACCAGATATCGCATTGATTCAGGTAGATAATTATGACGATGTCATCCAAGGTATGGAAGAAGCTAACCGACCCATGGTTACAGCAGAGATTGACCGAAGGATAAGTCTTTGGGCTGCTAGAATGAATGCCGTGGCTAAAAGATATACGAAGGATAAATATATCGTGCTATTTGAGCATAAGTATTTAGATAAATTAGAGTCGAAGCGATTTGCTATACTGGATGAAATTCGAGAAATTCAAGTAGGGAACGAAATTCCTATTACCTTGAGCATCGGTGTAGGGGTCAATGGGAAAACACCGATACAGCTGGAAGAGTTTGCACGAGCTGGTGTAGATCTAGCCTTGGGAAGGGGTGGGGATCAAGCCGTTGTAAAGAAAATTGATACCCTAAGCTTCTATGGTGGAAAAACCAAGGCTGTTGAAAAGAGAAACAAGGTAAAGGCAAGAGTGATTGCCCATGCGTTGAGACAGCTTATCGATCAATCAAGTAAGGTTATTATTATGGGACACAAGATTCCTGATATGGATAGCTTTGGTGCAGCCATAGGTGTATACAAAGCAGTGAGAAACAGAGGGAAAGAAGCATATATTGTTTTTGATGGGATTAACCCGGCCATAGAAAATCTTTATCACCGTGTTCAGCAGAACGGCGAATATCGCATGATTGATAGTGAAGATGTGCTGGATCAGCTAGACGACAATAGTCTGTTGGTTGTGCTAGACACCCATAGACCTGGTTTTACCCAGTGTCCGGAGGCTATCCAGAAGGCAGACAAGATCGTATTGATTGATCATCATCGAAGGGGTGCAGAATTTATTGAGAACACGGTACTTACATATTTAGAGCCCTATGCATCCTCTACCTGTGAGTTAGTAACTGAGATTCTTCAATATATGGAAGATAAGCTGACCTTGGAAAAGGTGGAAGCAGAGGCGCTGCTGGCAGGGATTACGGTGGATACGAAAAATTTCTCCTTCAAAACAGGGGTTAGGACCTTTGAAGCGGCATCCCTGCTTCGAAGGGCTGGAGCCGATACCACCAGTGTACGGCAGTTATTCCAAAATGATTTGCAAACTTTTGTTGCGAGAGCCCAAGTGGTAAAAAGTGCAGAGGATATTGGCAGGAATATTGCCATCTCTATTTGTCCAAAGGGAACCCATAATGCCAATTTGGTCGCTGCTCAGGCTGCCGATGAGCTGTTGGATATCCGGGGAATTATGGCATCTTTTGTACTAGGTGTTCGGGACAATGAGGAATTGTTTATCAGCGGAAGATCCTTAGGGGATATCAATGTCCAAGTCATCCTTGAAAAGCTTGGGGGCGGTGGACACTTAACGGTTGCTGGTACCCAGTTAATGAATGTAAGCTTAGAAGTAGCTAGGGAAATGTTGATAAAAGCAATAGATGAATATTTTGAGGAAGGTGAAGTAAAATGAAGGTAATTTTATTAAAGGATGTAAAAGGAACGGGTAAAGCAGGAGAAGTAATAAATGCCAGTGATGGACATGCCAGAAACTATTTGATTCCTAGGGGTCTTGCAAAAGAGGCTACTGAAGGTAGTATGAAGGTATTAGAAAAGCAGAAAGCTGCCGGGGAAAGAAAGAAACAAGAAGAACTGGCGGAGGCAAAGGCCTTAGCAGATAAAATCTCTCAACTTACTGTAAACCTAAAAGGAAAAGCGGGAGATGGTGGAAGACTGTTTGGGTCCATTACCTCTAAGGATATTGCAGAGGCATTGGAAAAACAGCATAAGGTTAAGATCGATAAGAGAAAGATGCATCTAGAAAATCCAATCCGAGAATTGGGTTCAGTATTCGTAGAAATCAAAATTTATACAGACGTAACAGCAAAAATGAAGGTAGAGGTTGTAGCAGAGTAGAAGGGAGATATCCATGGCGTCACAATTTGATCAATATCCAGAGATCGTAGATATGGCAAGTATTCATGAAAAACTAAACGAGAGGGGATTTGTTCCCAAACAGATCTCTACCCTCTATCAAATTCTAGACCATGTTTTAGGAACGGAAAAGGTCACCAAGCGGGTTGAAAAGACAGGGGCGGGAGAACTAATGCATTCCGAAAAGATCGAGGATAGGGTCTTAGCCCTCCATCGGGTAGTATTTGATTCGTCAGAATTGAAGGAAGTTCCTAAGGGGGAAGCCGCCAGGGATATTTTGGTCAGCATAGAGGAAAAGCTTGCCGATATGCTGGCAAAAAAGACAGTGGAGTATAGGATTGAGCAGGAGACCCTAGAGAGAATTGAACAGAAGCAGCAGCAGTATATGGAAGAAATGAAGCTGCAAATTCTAAGAAGTACCACAGGTCCAGAAAATGCCTATACCCTTAAAAAGTATGCACTGATAGAGAAGCTGGAATCTAAAAAATTATCAAAGTCTGCCATGGAGCTTTTTAGACCATCGAGGCTTGAAGATATTGAGGGACAAAACAAAGCCATTAAATCCCTGGTATCTAAGATTGCCTCACCCTTTCCCCAGCACATTATCATTTATGGGCCACCGGGAGTAGGAAAGACGACGGCAGCTAGACTTGCCTTGGAGCATGCAAAAAAAATGAAGCATACGCCCTTTGATGGAGAGGCAAAATTTATAGAGGTAGATGGAACCACATTAAGGTGGGATCCTAGGGAGTCGACAAATCCACTATTGGGTTCTGTCCATGATCCCATCTATCAAGGCAGTAAAAAGGATTTGGCAGAGGTGGGAATACCAGAGCCAAAGCCCGGTCTTGTAACAGAGGCCCATGGTGGTGTACTATTTATTGATGAAATTGGAGAGTTGGATGTGACCCTTCAAAACAAATTGCTGAAGGTTCTAGAGGATAAAAGGGTAGAGTTCGATTCCGCCTATTATGATCCTGACAATCCAGCAGTGCCACTATATGTGAAGAAACTATTTAATGATGGAGCGCCCGCCGATTTTGTATTGATCGGTGCTACGACAAGACAGCCTAGCGAAATCAATCCAGCCCTTAGATCAAGATGTGCAGAGGTATTTTTTGACCCCCTATCCTCGGACCATATAGAGGATATTGTAAGAAGAGCAGCTGGGCGGTTGCAGGTCAAGTTAGATGAAGCGGTGGCAAAGACCATCAGCCAATATACCATCGAAGGAAGAAAGGCCATCAATCTTCTTTCGGATGGATATAGCATGGCGTTATATGAACAAGCTGATCAAAAGGGTATTCATATTACGAAGAACCATATCATGGAGGTTGTACAGATGAGCCGCCTAGCACCTATAGCTACCCATAAGGCCAGTGGGGTCCCAGAAATAGGGAAGATTTTTGGTTTAGGTGTCCATGGCTTTTTAGGTTCTGTGTTAGAGTTGGAGTGTGTGACCTTTCCCATTACTGAAAAAGGTAGAGGAAGCCTTCGCTTTAATGATATGGCTGGCACCATGACCAAGGATTCCCTGTTTAACGCCGCGTCTTTGGTGCGAAAGACAACAGGGGAGCTCCTATCCGACTATGATGTTCATGTAAATGTCATTGGCGGTGGGAATATTGATGGCCCTTCAGCTGGGGCGGCCATTGTGACGGCGATTATCAGTGCTATACAGAACAAACCTGTACGACAGGATGTAGCCATAACCGGGGAGATCTCTATTCGGGGCAAGGTGAAACCCGTCGGTGGCATTAATGAGAAGATTTATGGCGCCAAGCAGGAGGGAATGAAGAAGGTCATCCTACCAAAGGAAAACATGAAGGATGTTCATCTGAACTGGGAAGGAATCGAGATCATCCCTGTAGAAACGATTGAAGAAGTACTAGAAATTATGTTAGTATAGTGATGAGAGCAGGATATGGATGAAAGATAAGGCCAGAGGAGGTTCTTTTAACCTTGTCTCTGGCTTTTTATTATATGATAAACCATGGGTGAGTTTGTGAGGAGGGTTTACTATGGAATACTTGGGAAGAATTCCACCCCATAATATTGATGCGGAGCAATCCGTTCTAGGGGCGATGATCTTAGATCGGGAAGCGATTATTACTGCCTCTGAGATTATAAGGGGTGAAGATTTTTATAAGGAAGCCCACAAAGAAGTTTTTGAGGCCATCATTGACCTATACAATCGAAATGAGCCTGCGGATATGGTTACTCTTTCAGAGGAGTTATCTCAGCGCCAGATATTAGAGGCTATAGGGGGCATCAGTTATCTAGCTAGCCTATCCTCAGCGGTGCCGACGACGACCAATGTGAAATACTATTCTAAGATTGTAGAGGAAAAGGCAATCCTTCGTCGATTGATTAAGGCATCTTCGGAGATACTGGACAAAGGATATCAGGCAGAGGATGAGCTAAACAGTATATTGGATCTTGCTGAAAGAAATATATTTAACATTTCCCAAAGCAGATCCCAAGAAGGCTTTACACCTATCAAAGAAATCCTCTTAGAAAGCTTTAATAAGATTGAAGAACTATATCAAAAAAAGGGTGGTATTACTGGGATAACCACGGGATTTTCGGATATTGACAGAAAAACGTCGGGTCTTCAACGCTCGGATTTAATTTTGATAGCTGCCAGACCTTCCATGGGAAAAACAGCCTTTTCTCTTAACGTAGCCCAGAATGCTGCGTTACAAGGTAGTGCAGTGGCTGTATTCAGCTTGGAGATGTCCAAAGACCAGCTTGTACAGCGTATGCTCAGTGCTGAGTCCCATATAGAGATTCAGAAGATTAGAACAGGAACCCTCTCGGAGGATGAATGGCCGAGGTTGGCAAAGGCCATGGGCCCATTAGCCCAAGCCAAGGTTTTTATCGATGATAGTCCTGGAATTACGGTGATGGAAATGAAGGCCAAGTGCCGAAAGCTTAAGATGGAGCATGGGTTAGATATGATCCTGATTGACTATCTTCAGTTGATGAATGGTGACGGAAAGTCAGAGAGTAGACAACAGGAAATTTCGGCGATTTCTCGTAATCTAAAAGGCCTTGCCAGGGAAATGGACTGTCCTGTGGTAGCCCTTTCCCAGCTCTCCCGTGCACCGGAGCTCAGGGCAGATCACCGACCGATCCTGTCTGACCTCAGGGAGTCTGGTGCCATTGAGCAGGATGCGGATATCGTGATGTTCCTATACCGGGATGAGTATTATCATCCTGATAGTGAAAAGAAAAATATTGGAGAAGTTATTATTGCCAAGCAGCGTAACGGATCTACAGGAACGGTGGAGTTGGCGTGGCTTGGACAGTTTACAAAGTTTGCAAACCTAGAAAAATTTAGGGATTAGCCTATTCGAATGATAAAAACCTTCAAGTTTTGGTGTTGAGAGTACCAAGGCTTAAAGGTTTTTTTCTGTTTGAAATAGAATAATTATGGAAATAAATAACTTTAATACAAACGATATAAAAAGAGCGTCTCCGACGCTTTCGCTAGGAAACCCTAGGTTTCCTTCGACGACAGCAAAGCTGTCTGAGCACCTTCCTAAATTCGGGCAGGGGATTTCATCCCCTACAACCCCTGTTTTTTATATGATGGGAAAGTAGAACTTTCCCATCATATAAAAAAACAACCTATTTATATAAAAGGCGTAAAAATGCTTATTGAAGAGTCGTAGGAGGAGAGAATAATATGGAATTAAGGAAAGAGTTTATCATTGTAGGAAATGGCGTAGCAGGTATGACCGCCGCAGAGGAAATTCGCAAGAGGGATAAAGACGCTGGGATTCGAATCATTACAGGGGAGAAATATTTAACATATTATCGGGTGAAGCTTTCTCATTTTATTGGTAAGTCCTTTGAATTAAAGGATGTGCTGATCCACGATGAAAGCTGGTATAGAGAACGAGATATTGAGGTGATAATGGACACCAAGGTAAAAAAAATTGATGTGGCCCAATCAAAGGTAATGCTGGAAAGTGGTGAGGAGCTCTCCTATGATCAATTGTTGTTGGCCAATGGAAGTAGTTCTTTTATTCCGCCTGTTCCAGGAACAGAAAAGACAGGGGCCTATGCCTTAAGAAATCTGTATGATCTAAATGAGATACAGCAACATCTCCAGGATTGCAAAGAAGTGGCAGTTATTGGTGGAGGCCTTCTGGGACTAGAGGCTGCTTGGTCTTTGAAGGAAAGGGGATTTATTGTCCATGTGTTGGAATTTTTTCCATACCTGCTGCCTCGACAATTGGATGAGGAACTGGCTGGCTATGTAAAGGAGAAGTTAGAAGAAGAAGGATTGAAGATTCATCTATCTGCTGCATCCCAAGAGCTTGTGGGAGATGGTAAAATCAAGGGTATTCTGTTGAAGGATGGAACAACCATTCCAGCTGATATGGTATTATTCTCTACAGGAGTGAAACCAAATACCGATATTGTGGTAGACACGGAAATTCATTTTAATAAAGGAATTCAAGTAGATGAGCATATGAGAACCAATGTAAAAAATATTTATGCTGCTGGAGATGTGGCGGAGTTTAAGGGGATTGTCATGGGACTTTGGTCTACAGCCATGGATCAAGGAAAGGTGGCTGGTAAAAATATGACTGGAGCAAATGAAAGTTATGATTTACCCCAGCCAGCGACCCTATTAAATATAGGAGGACTTTCCGTATTTTCAGTGGGGGAGATTGGCGGAGAGAAACAAATCCTAGGGTATCGAGAAGGGCAGATCTTCCATAAACTCTTTATGGAAGAAGGGAAGATCATAGGTGGCGTACTAACAGGAGATGTGAAAAAGATGGCAGCCTTGAAAAAGGCAGTCAATGGGCGAAAAGATATCTCAGATCTTCTGAATCAAGGGTTAAATGGATTAGAAATCTTAAATCAGCTGTAAATAATAGATTACCTTTAACAGGTCAAGTATCTTAAAAATATATACCACCGACTTTGATGGCATACCAGGATAGTCTATAAAGGGCTATCCTGATAGTGCACTTATGGCCAAAAATTATTGTAAAGGAAGGTAAGACAAGGGGTAGAGCAGAATATTTTTATAGAAAGGTACATAGTAATCAAAGGAAGAAAATTTCAATACATTCCATGGGTAGGGGGAACTGTTTCGTGTGGATTGCTATAGGAGATAAGACAAAAATAAGAAAATTAGAAAGAGAAGATGTGGATCGAATGCAAAATTGGGGAAAGCACACGAATCCATTATTTTTGCATTATAACTTTCCTATTTTAAGCAAGCAGGAAAGAGATGAATGGTATCGATTAAAAACAGGGAAGTTTAGAAGAAAGAGCTTTATCATAGAAGGCTTTCAGAAAGATATTGTAGGATTTCTTTCTATTCGCGATATGCGTTGGTTTAAAGGTGAGGCAGAGTTAGGAATTGTACTAGATCCGAATCATATGAATGAAGGCTATGGGACGGATGCTATTCAAGCTTTCTTGAGATATTATTTCAGGCGGATGAGGATGAGAACAATGACACTGCGGGCAGCTGTTTATAATGAGAGAGCCATTCGATGTTATAGGAATTGTGGCTTTGAGGTGATGGGTGAAGAAGTGATGGCATTTGAGGATCAAACGGCAGAAATCTTCTATAACCAAAAATATCTGGAATTTGCAAATATGTTTGTAGCATCAGGTAGTGAAATGATGACAAAATATATAAAAATGGAATTGAAAAGAGAGAATTATGAACACAGTATCAACAGCATGTCCACAAAAACTGTGTGGAAATGTGAATAACATTGTGGATAAGTTGATAAAAGTGATAGGTTTTTGCACGATGATGGCAATACGCAGGGTGAATATGTGTATAAGTCTTGTAATGCTGTTATCTAATAGAAATAGAACTTTATGATCCATATAGGCGTATTATAAAATACAAATGTTGTAAGGTTTAATGAAATTGGTTAGATAAAGTGTTTATGAAAATATATTTTATTGTTTAGAAGCGGTTGTTTAAAGGGATAATAAAAAGGATAGGAGCCCTAGGAAACCATGAAGAAAGGGCACCGCATTTCTAGAAAATATGGTTTGTTTTTACCCAAAAGATGGTATAATGTTAGTGGATTATTAAACCAATAGAAGGAGGAAGTAAAGATGGCGAAAGTAACAAAGGATATGATTATTGCAGATGTATTGAGAATGGATAGAGAGACAGCTCCTATTTTCATGAGACATGGACTACATTGTCTAGGATGCCCTGCATCTTCCATGGAAAGCATTGCGGATGCAGCAATGGTTCATGGATTAAATGTAGATGATTTAATAAATGATTTAAACGAATATTTTGCAGGCAAAGCTGAATAATTAATAAAGGTGTCTAAGGAAACTTAGGCACCTTTTGTATATTTTATGGAAGTTTGCGTTATATTACCCGTAGAAATATGAACGGGCAGGAGGGCAATATGACATATTCTTTCAAGGTAATCATTACTTATTTGATAATCCTATTCCTCTTTAGGCTTCTAGGGAAGCGAGCCAGCAGCCAGTTGACGAATTATGATTTAGCAAATCTATTTATTTTAAGTGCCATAGCGGCAGGACCACTAGTTACGGAAAGCTTTGGTCAGGCGCTGGTTGGCATGGTTATATTTACAGGACTACATCTTCTATTAAGGCTTCTGGGTACAAATCATCGTATGCAGGAGTATATTCAGGGAAAATCTAAAATGTTGATCCATAGAGGAAAAGTTTCTGAGGAAAATCTAAAATCGGCCAAGGTCAGTTTGGGGGAGCTCATAGATGAGCTCAAAAGATTAGGATATGCCAATGTGGCCGATGTGGAGTTCGCAATCCTAGAGAATACAGGTCAGATGAACGTTGTGCCTAAGAAAAAAGGCAGAAATTCCATGGTGAAAGAAATCAGTGCAGCAAGAAAAGGGCAGGAGATTCCTTTGCCCCTGATCATTTCTCAAAGGGTATTACAGGATAACCTAGATTATGCAGGTTTAAGGATAGAGTGGCTACTGGATAAATTAAAGGAACAGGGAATCGAAAGCATCAAAGAAGTAGCATTGGCCACGGTGAATGGTGAGGCCCAGATTTATGTAGAGAGAGTAAAGAAGTAAAAAAGACAACTACGAATAAAATAATAGATATGCAAATAAATATTCGTAAATTCATTGACGAGAAGGGCTGTATTTGATAGTATAAGCTGTGGATGTTCGGAAATAAAGATAGAAGAACGAAAGAAAGTTAGCGTACACTTTATCATAAGCGTAAAGGATGGTGTGGGTCATGTCAACGGTTGTAATCGTAGGAGCCCAATGGGGAGACGAGGGAAAAGGAAAGATTATTGACTATCTAGCTGGAGAAGCAGAAGTTGTTGTAAGAGCACAGGGTGGCAATAACGCAGGACATACTGTGGTTGTTGGAGATACTAAATATGCATTGCATCTCATTCCTTCGGGAATCTTATACCCTGAAACGATTAATGTTGTTGGTAATGGTGTTGTATTCGATCCAGATGGATTTATAAAGGAAATAGAGAAACTTGAAGGGCAAGGGGTAAAGACTGATAATATTAAAATCAGTGATAGAACCCATGTCATTTTCCCCTATCATAAAAGAATTGATGAATTGGCAGAGGCAGCTAGGGGAGAAGGAATGATCGGTACAACAAAAAAGGGAATTGGACCCTGCTATATGGACAAAGTTGAACGTTCCGGCATTCGAATCTGTGATCTGATGGATAAGGAAATATTTATTGAAAAGATTACAAAGCAAGTTGAACAAAAAAATATAATGATAGAGAAAATATACGGAGGCGAGAAGGTAGATTTAGATGAAATTATACAGAACTACCTGGGCTATGCCGATCGAATCCGAAAATACGTAGATGATACCACTGTCATCGTATATGACGCTGTGGTAGCAGGAAAAAAGGTTCTATTCGAAGGGGCCCAAGGAACGTTATTAGATGTAGACTTAGGTACATACCCGTATGTGACTAGCTCTCATCCTATTTCTGGAGGATTCACTGTAGGCGCTGGTATTGGACCAAATATGATTGAGGAAGTGCTTGGTGTTATTAAGGCCTATACCACAAGGGTAGGGAAGGGACCTTTTGTAACAGAGCAGGACAATGAGCTTGGAGACCGTATCCGAATCGCAGGAAATGAATTTGGTACAACAACAGGAAGACCAAGACGCTGTGGTTGGTTTGATACAGTGATGGTAAAATATGCAGCAAGGATTAACGGACTAACCTGTCTTTCTATAATGCTTTTAGACGTATTGACGGGTTTTGAAAAGCTTTCAATCTGTACAGGCTACAAGTTGGGGGATCGGGTTATTGAGCATTTCCCTGCAAGCTTAGAGACCTTAGCAAAATGTGAGCCAATTTATGAGGAAATGGAAGGCTGGAAG
The DNA here is from genome assembly GCA_937948705.1 of uncultured Anaerosolibacter sp. The sequence goes on from CALECF010000032.1 coordinate 52,787, forward strand.
GAAGATATCACTGGCTGTACCTCCTATGAGGAGCTCCCAGAGAACGCAAGAAAGTACGTGGATCGTATTGAGGAATTAATCGGAGTACCAGTGAAAATCATCTCTGTAGGACCAAAGAGGACCCAGACGATTGTTAGAGATAAGATTTTTAGATAGGGAGGTTAGCGGTTGGCAGTTAGCCGTTAGCAGTAAAACAATTAAATACAAGATGTAGATCCATATAAAAACCACAAAGATAATAAATCCTTGTGGTTTTTTCATATTAAACCGCTAACCTGCTAACTGCTAACCGAGAAAATACTATATCAGCATATTGCGTAAATTTGTTGAAAAGGAAAAACAATGAAGAAACATAAAAATAAAAAGAGACATGAGTCCACTGATCTCACATCCCTCTTCTTATGTAGTGGAGCTAGTGAAGGGAATCGAACCCCCAACCTGCTGATTACAAGTCAGCTGCTCTACCGTTGAGCCACACTAGCAAAGGTGGTGACCCATCCGCGGCTCGAACGCGGGACACCTTGATTAAAAGTCAAGTGCTCTACCAGCTGAGCTAATGGGTCATACTGTTTGGTACCACAGTTATATATATTACAGGATACAACAGTATAAGTCAACATGAAATGACAGATCTTTTTTTAGAAAAATCTTTATAATCAGGATCTATTTCTCCCAGCGTAAATCCTTGCCATAGAACTTAAGAATTGTAAATTCACCGAAAATCCTAGATGAAACCCGCTGACTATAGATCGTCGCAACTTCCACAGGAGATAGGTTGGTTGAAATCAATATCTTCTTTCCTTGAATCAATCTGGAGTTGATGATGTTGAAAATTTCAGTGTTGGTAAAGGCATTTGTCAGCTCTGTGCCTAAGTCATCAATAATCAAGAGGTCACAGTCAAATAAAAGCTGATACGCCATTTCAACATCGGGGGTTCTGTTATTATTGAATTTATAATTCTCCAGAATCTCTAAAATCTTAAAGGCCGTCTGATAAATAACGATGTGACCCTTATCCAGTAGGGACTTAGCAATACAATTGCACATAAACGTCTTTCCAAGCCCTGTGGAGCCATAAAAGAATAAGTTTTCTTTTGGATTTCGATCAAAGTTAATCGTGAAACCCTCCGCAATGCTCAGGATGTTGTGCATATTCTGTTTTGGAGATAGATCTTCATCCTTATATTTACTATCAGAGAAGATATCTAGATTAAAGGACTGAAAATTTTCTTTGGCCAAGACCTTAGACATATTAGACATTTCATAGGCGTGATTAATGAGACGCTGTTTAAAGCAGTTGCATTTCTGACCCTCCGTTGAAAATCCAGTATCTTTGCAGGCAGGACATTGATAATTTAACTCCAGGTAATTTAAAGGAAAATTGCTTTCTGTCATCAATATCGCCTTATCCTGTTTTAGTAGATCCATTTTCTCTTTGATTTCCAGCAAAGCCTGTTCATGATTTTCAGGGTGGGTTAAAATGACCTTGGCCACCATCATGCCTGTTCTTGAAATTTCTTCATCGATTTGTTTTATTTTGGGAACCAGACTATATACATGTTGTTTTCTTTTCTCTAATTCTCTATATTCATGATCTCTAATCTTCTCATAGCCGCGCAATATTTCTTTGACAAATGGATTATGCAAGGTGAACACCTACCCTATTTCTTATTTCTCAGTAATTCTTCGAGTTCTTCATTGGTATATTGGAATGAGGGTTGCTCAAAATTATGAAATCTGTTATTTGTTGGCTTTACTGGTTTCTTGGACAATGGCTTGTCCACAGGACGATGCTCAGGGATATCTTCAACGGATTTTACATTACCAGTTTTCCAAGCAGCCAAAATACTATTTATGTAATTGATATTGGGGTTAGAGGTCTTCTTAGAGTTTTCACAGGCTTTCAGAATGATCTCCAGACTAAATTCCCAATCATCGAACCAAGTATCCATTGTTTTCTTTTCTGCTTCTGAAGGCTCGCGAAAATTAAAACCAAGAGCTTTAAAAATCTTATCATATTGGACATATCGTCCATCGGTTTTAGAAAGGTGTTCCTCCAGCTTCTCAGCTGTTGTAATCCCGTTATCATACCAGTTTCGGATGACAGCCCCTACATATTTTATGTTCTTAATTTTTTTCTGCTGTATACAGTACATAAAGGCCTGGACAATAAGATCAGGGTCCATATTATAATTATAAATCCATTCTAGAACCTTCATCATCTCATTAGGCACGAGGCTTCTGCGTACCAGCTGATTGATCTGATAGAACATGTCCTTGACCTCAGGAACTTTGTTGGCTTCGATGAGATCCCCGGGTGAGGAGGCATATGTGCTTTTACCAGCATCTTCATCGTCACTTCTGATTTGTATACTTCTGAAATTATTATGTATGTATAGCTGCTTAAGGTTTAGAAATTCTACAATGAATTGGGTTTTGTCATCTTCCTCTACATTGTGCTTTCGAATGATGCCCTTTTTCTCCCAGAAGTCCCAGGCATCCAATACATCGGAGAGAGGAATACTCAGGTGTTTTGCAATGGTCAGGTTATTCAAAGATAAAGAAGTATCATCATCATGGGCATATTTATAACCTAATAGATAGACTTTCACGTAAGTTCCGTTGGCCATGGGCATAAAATCATTGATAAAAATGTTCTCAATAGGGGTCTCCCCCAAGTCAAAATCAGTTGTCTGTTTAATGAAGGGCATACATTTCATCCTCCCTTTCCTAGAGATATGGAGTAATTCTATTATATCATAACCTTGATGGAGAAATTAAGCCAGGGAAGAAAATATGTACATATTGGAAGAACCCTGACATATAGTTATATAGGCACAAAAAATAGCATAGGGAGGGATTTTATTGGTAAAGGTTAGACTTAGCAAGAGATTCAGAGCATTCACCATCGTATTTCTAATCTTATCCTTATCTGTATTTGCAGCAAAATATCAAATGATAGAAAAGGTCACATCTGTTTATTCAGGTGTAAAGATACCCGCAGGAAAGAGTGTCAACGAGTACGATATAACTGCCCAACTGGACCCCGTGGCGAAAATACTGACAGCCTCCCAAAAAGTAAGATATATGAACAACTCTAATCAGTCCTTCAATGCCATTTATTTTCACCTTTATCCTAATGCCTTTAAGTCGGAGCAAACAGCACCCTTTGAAAAGGGAGAGATGGAGCTTGCTTATCCCTCAGGATTTGAAGAAGGGAATATTACCATTTCGTCTATCAAAAAAAACAATGAGGTATTGACCCATTTGATTATGGGCAAGGGTGATACCATTTTAAAGGTAAACCTAGGGAAACCGTTGGAACCAGGCGTAGCCATCGAAATGGAAATGGAGTATACAGTGAAAATCCCCCCTAGCTATGGCCGATTCGGTTATGGAGAACATACCATCAGTATTGCCAATTGGTATCCCATTGCATCTGTATTTGATCATAGGGGCTGGAACCTAGAACCTTATTATGCCATAGGAGACCCCTTTTATAGCGATGCAGCAAACTATAGGGTTTCATTAGCTTTACCGGCACAATATACCCTAGCTACCACAGGCAATATTACAAAAAAAGAAAACAAAGATGGAAATGTCGTATGGACCATGGATGTTAAAGCAGTTCGAGACTTTGCTATGATCACCAGTGATCGGTTTAAGATGTTGGAAGATAAAGTAGATGGTGTAAAAGTATTTTCTTATTACTTTGAGGACGAGAATGCAGAACTGGCATTAGAGACAGCAGTGGACTCTATTAAAATATTTAATGAGAGTTTCGGAAAATATCCCTATGAACAGTTCTCCGTAGCAGCAGCTGATTTCTTTATAGGCGGTATGGAGTATCCTAATCTTGTCTTTATCGATGAGGGACTTTATCGAAATGAGCGAAAGGATATTCTAGAGTATGTCATCGCCCATGAGGCCGCCCATCAATGGTGGTATGGTATTGTAGGGAATGATGAGGTCAATGAGCCATGGTTAGATGAGGCCCTAACGGAGTATTCTACCCTCCTTTACTACGAGAAAAAATATGGCAAAGACGTGAAGGATCAGATTTATAAAAACATGATTGTACGATACTATAATGCCTATCGCGATAACGAACCTAATGGAAATGAAGCAGTCTATCGAAGCGTAAGTAAGTTTAAGGATTCTATAGAATACCAAGTGATGGTGTATTACAAGGGTGCCATGTTTATAGAGCACTTAAGAAGTCGTCTAGGGGATGAACAATTCTTCAAGGTATTAAAGGTATATTTTGATAAGTATAAATTTAAAAATGCAGATACTGAGGGATTCATCAAAATCTGCGAACAAGTGACAGATAAGGAGTGGCGGGGAACCTTTCAAGAGTGGCTTCGATATGGAAAGGAATAATTTAGATATTTTCACATACAATAATGAAACAGGTTGTCCATATTATGGAAGAATTTCAGTAAAAAGGATATGATTATAAATGATGTCGGAATAGGACGAATATCATTACCCAGTTAGGGGTTGATTAAACAAATGAGTATTGATATAATGAAAAAGCTTAGGAATATTACATAAATGTTACAAAAATGAAAATAGGATCATTAACATTTGTGGAAATAGAAGCAGTGAAAAACAATAGAAAAATTAGAAGGGAGTTTTTTCAATGCCGAACAGCAAATTCCCTGAGCAGGTAAAGCGGGTCATTTCACAAGCCAGTATACGACTAAGAAGATACGTTGCACGTTTTGCTCATATGAGTCAAAAAGATCGACGTAAAATAGCCATAGCATCCATATCAGCAGTGACTGTGTGCCTCCTAGCCATCTTCATCTATGCTCAGAACACAGCTTATACCGTAAAGGTCGATGGAAAGATGGTAGGAATTGTCCGTGAAAAGGAAGAGTTTTCTAAACTTATTGAAACCATGCAGGCAAATCTGCATCGTACATATAATCGACAAATTGTGCTTAATCAAACCATTGTCTATGAGAAAACGAGAGCTAAGAAAAAAGAGCTTACGGGATCTGATGCGCTAAAGGCGGCAGTAACAGATATGATGCATTTTCAAATGAAGGCTTTTGGGATCAAGGCAAATGATAAGGTGATTGCTACCTTATCCTCTAAACAAGAGGCTCAGAAGGTATTAGACCAAGTCAAAAGTGCGTATACAGGTGACGAAAAGAATAGCTATGCCCAGGTATCCTTTGGAGAAACGGTTGAAATCATAGAGGTAGATGCAGAATTTAGTGAGGTTAGAACCGCTGAGGAAGCTCTAAAGCGAATTCAACAGGGAACTGACGAAATAAAGGTTCATGAGGTTCAACGTGGGGAAAGCCTTTGGAGTATCGCCAAAACCTATGGTTTAAAGGTAGAAGCATTGCAGGCTGCAAACCCAGGCATGAATCCAGAGAAGCTTCAGTTAAAGCAAAAAATTAATTTAGTTATGGCAAAGCCACTTCTAACCGTGGCTACGGTTGAGAAGGTAAGATACGAGGAAAAGATTACCCGGGAGATTGTCATGGAAGATACATCGGCTCTCTATAAGGGTGATAAAAAGATAAAGGTTGCGGGAAAAGATGGAGCAAGGGAAGTTTTTGCTGAGGTAGTGTGCCAAAATGGTGTAGAGGTGGAGAGAAAAATCTTAGAAGAAAAGATTATTTCTCAACCAGAGAAGCAAATTGTTCTTCAAGGTACAAAGGCGAAACCGTTAACAGTAGCCAGCGGTTCCTTTGGAAATCCAGCTAGGGGAGCCCTTACATCTAGATTCGGCTGGAGATGGGGAAGAAAGCACGAGGGAATTGATGTAGCAGCAAAGATAGGAACACCTATTTATGCGTCAGATGGAGGAAAAGTAAGCTTCTCAGGTACGCAGAGCGGGTATGGAAAAGTAGTTATTATCGATCATGGCAATGGGTTACAGACGGTCTATGGTCATAATAACAAGAACTTAGTTGCTAAGGGTGATAAGGTATTTAAGGGGCAAAAAATTGCTGAAGTAGGAAATACAGGTCGGAGTACAGGACCCCACGTTCATTTTGAAATTCGAAAGAATGGAAAGCCTGTAAACCCATTATCATATGTAAAATATTAATAAAAGCCTGGCGGCAAGCCAGGCTTTTTGTTTTAGGCATGTGGAGCGCAGCGTTGCACTAGGGTAAGGTTGGGGATGGGGTGAACACTGTTGGCTCCTAGGAACGTATCCTCTATAAAAATAGAAACAACATCATCAGAAGACTTGGATCAAACCTCATGCCAGGATTTTGTCGCCTTGGCCAAGCAGGTCTTCGTCTAGGGTAAGTGGGCCGAGGGTTATTTTGATTTGGGGTAGTAGGGACAGGGATATCCTGTACACCCAGGGCTTTGTTGATATTGATAATACCGGAGCCCTCTGCCGCCCTAGGTTCTCCAATGGCTACGGAAGTACTCATGATCTTATTCTTTACCGATGCGGGAGAAAGATTTTCGTCTTGTTCGTACATAAGGGCGGCAACTCCAGCAACCATAGGGGATGCCATGGAAGTACCAGAGTGACTAACATAGGCCGTAGGACCTGTATTGGATAATGATGTAATATTTACCCCTGGCGCTACCACATCAGGCTTCATACTGTTACTAGGTGTAGGGCCTCTGCTGGAAAAATTGGCAACAAAATCATCGGAATAGGTGGAGGTACGATTGTCATCTACGGCACCCACGGTAATGACAGAAGGAGTTACTCCAGGAGTCGTGATGGTTCGTGGATTAGGACCACTATTGCCTGCTGAAACAACAACGGTTAATCCACTTTGTACAGCGGCAGCGGCAGCTTTTGCTAGAGGGTCACTTTGGTAGCTTTTGTCAGCGGGAGAACCCAATGACATATTCATGACTTTGATATTGTATCGATTTTTATTGTCGATGACCCATTGGATACCAGCAAGGATATCAGAGGTGGTACCGCTGCCTTCTTCATCAAGAACTTTTACACCGATGATATTTGCTTCTGGTGCAATGCCCTTATAGCGTTCATTACTGAAGCCATTTCCCGCTGCAATGCCGGAGACATGGGTTCCATGACCATCATCATCATAGGGTTGGGTGCGGTTGTTGATAAAGTCCTTAAATGCGACGATCCGATTGGTGGGTTTTACTAGATCCTGGTGGGGATAGACACCTGTATCCAAGATAGCAATGCCTACGCCTTTCCCAGTATAACCTGCCTCGTTTACCAAGCTTGCATTGGCTGCTAAGGAAGCAAAGTCCATGCATTTAAATACTTTCGCATCATCATTGATGAATTGTACCATATGATGGGCAGCAATATGATCCACGGATTCTGCAGGAATTTCAGCAGCGATTGCTTGAATTGCAGGAAGTTCATATTTGATTTTTCCACCAGCTTTTTCAATACACTCCCGAATATGATCGCAATTGCCCTGGCTATATACAATGACAGATAGGGTTTGCTTAGATCCAGCAGCAATTCGCTTAAGAACGGTAGGATGAACAAATTTCTTTCTTACCATATTTTGGTTCATTCAGCTCACTCCATATCATAAATTTTCTGGATATCTAAGAAATTGTAGTTTTCAATTTCCTAGGGAAAACAAATTGTCTGAAAAACAACCTTGTTCTTATAAGTGGGTTTCTCAGTATCAATCTATGCCAGCATGTCACAAAGTGTTCGATATGGAGGAAAGCTTAAAGTTCTCTTCTGGAGGTTTTGGTAATCTATTGTAATTGTTTTGTAATGGTTGACATAATACTGTAAAACATTTATCATTTATGAAGAAAGCAAACATTCTCCTTCCCTATAGAACATATACATACTCTTATAAAGGGAGGGGATATACATGAAAAGAGTATTGCAAAGAAAGACAGGGGTTTCCCTACTCCTTGTTCTAGCGGTGATACTGTTCTTGGGCTCATTCCGGATGGAGGTAGTGAAGGTTAGCTTGTATCCTCTTTTCCGTGAAGTTCAGTTCAGAATCATTGATTATAAGACAAAGGATTTTGGTGTAAGGGAAACAGCGCACTTTATTATAAAGTATCAAGAAGCAGATCAAGAAGTAATCGACTTGGTAGCAGAGGCATCTGAAAAGCATTACGATGGTGCCAGCAGGCTGCTGAATTACTATCCAAAGAAAAAGACAACCGTCGTCATCTACGACGATGCTGCAGAACTTATGAAAAATTCAAATCTCAAGCAAGGAAAACCTCCTATGGGGGTATACTATGCATCTACCATTCAAATTCTATCCCCAAGACAATGGATTCCAGAAAACGCAGACATGAGAGAAGTATTTATCAATGAAGGGCCAATGGTCCACGAATTTGCCCATCTATTGGTGGATGATTTGACACGGGGAAATTACCCACTATGGTTTACAGAAGGTGTTGCCCTATATCAAGAATATATCCATACAGGATATGAATGGGGTAAGGATATGGAATATGAAGGAGCTCCCTATGACGTGGAGGAATTAACAAAAAACTTCCATGGACTTGACGAAATGTTGGCTTATAAAAGATCCTTTGAGATGATGAAATCCATGGTGGAAAACAAAGGAGAAGAAGATTTGAACAAAGTTCTAAGAGAATTAGGTAAGGGAGAAAGATTTGACAAGGCACACCAGAAGGTTTTTAATGAAGCTACTGAAACAATTTATGAAAAATAACGTCAAAAAAAGCAGGATATATTAAAGTAATATATCCTGCAATTTATATATCAAGGAGGAGTCGTCTTTTATTTGAGCTACACGATCCATGAAGATTAATGTCATTATATCTTATATAAATTGCTTTGAATATGGGTAAAAGGTAGGATTCGTCTAGTGCCAGAGGAGGACAAGAACAAATTGGAATACGCCTAACAGTTTTCGCCAAGAGGCCCTGGTGTCCCGTTGAAGTCTGGAAGACAGCCTGGGTAACGTGGGGAAATCCCATGGGCACTCCCCATATCTAGGGAATCGAAAAGCATAATTTCCTAGATATGCTCTAAAAAAATCTAATATTTATGGTGGAGTAAGAGGATTCAAAGAAAAAAAAAAGAATACTATCCAATGAGATGAAAATGATGAGGTGAACTTACATGAAAAGGAAAATACTTGTAGTAGATGATGAAAAACCGATTTCAGATATTTTGAAATTTAATTTAGAAAAAGAGGGCTATGATGTTGGTGTTGCCTATGATGGAGAAGAAGCCATTCGTAAGGTATACCAGTTTGAGCCGGATTTGATTCTATTAGATATAATGCTGCCGAAGCTTGATGGCTTTCAAGTATGCAAGAAAATCCGAGAAAGTATGAACACACCTATCCTGATGCTGACTGCAAAGGAAGAGGAGGTAGATAAAGTCCTTGGCCTAGAATTAGGTGCAGATGACTATATCACAAAACCTTTTAGCGTAAGAGAGCTAATGGCGCGGGTGAAGGCCAATATGCGTAGGATGGATTCCAATGGTAATGGTGGAAAGGGACAAACACTAAATCTAGGCGTATTAAATATTGACCTTAGTAAGTATGAAGTGAAAAAAGATCAGGAAATTATTGACTTGACCTTAAGAGAGTTTGAGTTGTTAAAATACCTTGCAACCCAAGAAGATCAAGTATTTACAAGAGAGCAGCTTCTAGAGGAAGTATGGGGTTATGAGTATTATGGGGACATTCGTACTGTAGACGTTACTGTGAGAAGGTTAAGGGAAAAGATTGAAGACAATTCCAGCAACCCTCAATATATCCAAACCAAGAGAGGCGTCGGATACTATTTTAGGAGGGTATAATCATGTTTCGAAGCATGCGGTGGAAGTTCATTACGATTTACTTTCTCCTGGTATTTATGGCCATGGTGATTGTAGGTGTATTTATGCTACAACAATTTGAGGAGTACCACCTAGGTGCCGTCAGTGTGAACCTAGAGAGGGTGGCTCGAAATACGATGTTGCCATCCTTGAATAAAGTTAATGGACTGGATGCAAATCAAAATGAAGTACAAGATATGATTAAGAATTGGCAAATTGCATTGGGTGATGAAACCTCTGTGGTAAACACGGATTTTAAAATTATTGCCAGCAGCAATGATAGCTTGATTGGCAAAAGCGTGGTGGATATCGTAGATGAACATTTACTGCTGGATGGCCGTGCAGGACGGATGGCAGAGGGAAAGGATTTTGTCACCAATCAGACTACAGGAGAAGTTACTCCTGTAAAAAATATCATTTTCCCAATTGAGGATGCCAATGGAAAAGTCCAAGGCATTCTATATTTTCGTACGGATTTAAAGAATATCTATGATACCTTAGAGAATTCAAAAAATATTCTGATTGAGGCTACGGCCCTAGCGTTACTTATCACAGTCGTACTTGGTTTCTTTATAGCTCGAAGTGTTACGGAGCCCATCACCGATGTGACAGTAAAGGCAGCCAAAATGGCCAAAGGAGATTTTGATCAGGTTGTAGAAGTAAAGTCTGATGATGAAATTGGTCAATTGGCCAGCATGTTTAACTATTTGACAGAAAAACTTAAAGATACGCTGTCTGAAATTTCTAGTGAAAAAAGCAAGATGGAAACCATCTTAAATTATATGGCAGATGGACTGATTGCCGTCAATATGCAAGGTCAAGTCGTCCATGCTAACCCCAGTGCTATGAAAATGCTAAACCTATCGCGGCACGAGCTGGTCCACGATTCTTATGATGATTTGATGCGCGATCTAAACAGAAGCCTAACCCTGGAATACCTCTCAGAAAACAATCCGGATTGGATGGGCAGTGGGATTATCCGCATCAATGATTCTATCTATCAGGCCAACTATGCACCTTTCAAGGATGAGAAGGATGAAAAAGCGGGTATTGTTATGGTGCTTCAGGATATTACAGAGCGCCAAAGGTTAGACAATATGCGAAAGGAATTTGTGGCCAATGTATCCCATGAGCTAAAAACACCCTTGACCAGTATCAAAAGCTATACAGAAACGTTACTGGATGGGGCCTTGGAAAATCGTGAGATTACAGAGCAGTTCCTAAAAGTAGTGGACAGCGAAGCCGATCGAATGACAAGACTTGTACGGGATTTGCTGCAGCTTTCTAGCTTGGATTACAAGCAAGTAAAATGGAATAAAAAAGATCATGATCTAGTGACCATTGTTAAAAATTCTGTGATGAAAGTAGAAATGACAGCTAAAAGTAAGAATCAAACCCTGGAATATATCTCCCAAGAGGAAAGCATGTGGGGCTGTTTTGACAGTGATCGAGTGGAGCAAGTGATCCTGAATGTAGTGTCCAATGCCATAAAATATACCCCAGAGGCTGGTCGAATCAAGGTGTTTTTAGAACGTGAAAACGACCGAGGCATTATTAAAGTTATTGATAATGGCATGGGCATTCCAAAGGAAGATATCCCTAGATTGTTTGAGCGTTTCTATCGGGTTGATAAGGCCCGATCTAGGGAAATGGGTGGTACTGGCTTAGGACTTTCCATCGCAAAGCAGATCGTAGAAGCCCATGATGGAGATATACGTATAGATAGTGTATATGGAGACGGGACAGAAGTAATCATTCAGTTACCATTAGAGGAAAAAGTTGTGTAATGGGAATTTAAACGACCTGTAATGTGTTTGTAACATTCATAGTATATAATGTAAATGTATAATGATGAATGTGTACACTAGGAGGAATTGTGATGTTAAAAAAGGTTGTTACGGGTGCCCTCGTCGTTGTGATTTTAGGCACGACAGGTGTAACGGGTCATGCCGCATCCGGTAAAATACCATCTTATCGATATGCTCGAAATATAACAGAAAACTACGTGAAGGTTATTCAACCTGCTTCAGATCAAAACATTATCTTTGAAAATAATGTATTGATTTCTGTGCAGGTCTATGATAATGCCACTGTCTCTTTGAGAATTTACAAGCAGGATGCTGTAAAGGCAGACAATTTAAAAATAGAGGAATTTGAAGTTGATGAAAAAACAACCATTAAAGGTGCAGTCGTCCTAGATGACAAGATTGATCAGGGTGAGAAATTCTATCAAAAGAGAATTAAATTGAACCCAGGAGAATATGCCATTGTATCTGAAATCAAGGATAAAAATGGAAAGAAACAGAATCCTATTGTAAAGAAATTTACTGTAAAAAACAAAGAAGAAGAAGTAAGTAAGACATTAAAAGATATCCAAATCACAAATCCCCTTGATAATTTAATCAATAAAGCATAATAAAACCTATAAATATATGGAGTGATGACCAAATGCGTAAGGAGAGCTTTAAGACAATACTGCTGGCAGTGCTGGTTGTTTTAAGCATAGCCCTTACCCAACAGCTGTGGATCACGATTCCAACGGCATCTGGCATACCTTCTTCAAAAGAAAAGACTTTACAGGCAGATAAGAGTACACTGAATGAAGTAAATAATATATCTGACGTCATTAACCCCCAAAGCTTTGTCATTAGTTTTGGGGGTAAAGATCATACAGTACTTTTTTCCGATTCCTATGGAATCTGGCAGGAAGTACTTCCGATTTTAGGAGGATATTTTGAAGAGGGTACTACCGTTGAAGATATAAAACCAGAGCGATGGGAAGAAGTTAGTGATATAAGAGCGATTAAAATGGAGTTTGGCTATAGCATGCCTATTGGCATTTTCAGCAGCGTCGTTGGGAAGAAAGCATCAAATATTCAAGGGAAGATAACTACTTTGGATAGTATTTTAATTCCGGTCTCTGAGGACGGAGTTGTGTACATATCTGATAAGTTCAATGGAAGATTTTTTAGATTATTTGGGAAAATAAACAAGGATAAAGTGGCTTCCTTGATTAATCAGATTGGGAATCAGAACAATTACGATTACTACTCATCCATTCGGCAAGTATATGCCATAGATAACAATGTGTTGGTGCCTCTTGATTTATCAAGAGAATTACAGAAGATAAAGGTTGAGCACGAAATTAATATTGAGGGACTGAAGCAGCCAGCCACTTATGCAAATACTTTAAAGCAGATAGACGTATTTGCAAGTGCTTTTTTTGGAGAAAATTTTGATTTTGTAAAAAAGATTATTCAAACCGATGGGTCTGTCATTTATATGTATGGTTACGGACAGAGGGTACTAAAAGTAACAGAGCCAGGGTCATTAGAATATGTAGAGGGGCTGGACAATAGTAAAGCCATAGCCAGTACGGATATGGCAGAGTCAATCAAAACAGCTGTTCAGTTTGTAATCTCTCGGGAGATTACGCCAGGTCATAATATTTATTTAAGAGATATTCGAGTCATTGGAGGGAATGAAGGGGAGAAAAAGAAAGGCTATCAGCTTCTCTTTGCAAATCGCATTAATGGTCTCCCTGTTTATGTAAAGGAGAGCCCATCTCAATCCCCTATTGAGGTGCAGGTGTTTGGAAAACAGGTTACGTATTATAAAAAACTATTGTTGAGGGAAAAGATTGATGTAAGCTTTATTCCACCCAAGCCACCAGAGCCAATGGCCCTCTATGAAGTGATTGATAACAATGCAGAGGTAATAAAGAAAGATCTAGGACTCTTAGGAGACGAAGACAAGATATTTAGCGAGATTATGATTCGGGTAAAATCGGTTCAACTTTGCTATTATGATTATAAAACCAGAGATAGGGGTGAATTGATCCCTGTGTGGAAGATACAAATAGAGGATGATACATATTTCTTCGATGCGATGAAGGGAAATGTTATCAATCGTGTGAAAGCAAAGATATAAGGAATGGTGAGGGGATTATGGATTGGTCAAAGGCAAAAAATATACTGATCATCGCGTTCATTGTTACCAATGTGTTTCTCGTCATTACCATTGAAAGAAACTTATTTCAGGAGCAAAGTATTCCGCTGCCTATAGATAAGACCATGGAAGGCATCATTCATGTGATGCAGGAAAAAGATATACACATAGAAATAGATATACCTCGCACCATGGCACCTATGTCAGTACTGGAAGTAGAATATGAGACCTATGAGGATGACGGGATTTCTAGTTTGGCTTATAAGGGAAAGGACACTGACAATGGACCAAGGGGACAGTTTGAAGTGGAGAATGGTAAGGTTCTCGTATATACCGCCGAAGGCAGTATCAAAATAGGAACAAGGATTGACAGTGAAAAAGTCCAAGAAAGAGCCGAGAAATTTCTAACATACTATGGATTTATGAAAAATGATGTGGCGCATTGGCATACAGATTTTGATGGTGAGACATACCAAGTGGTATTCAAACAAAAATACAAAGGAACTTTTTTAGAAGATAGTTATATGAAGGTTCAAGTGACGGAGCATGGTGATATAAGGTATTTTGAAAGGGTCTGGCTAAAGCCGATTAAGATGGGAGACAGCAAAAACGAAATCATGCCGTCGACCAAGGCGCTGCTGAAGGCTATGGAAAAGCTAAACGAAACCGAGGGACCGAAAAACATTATTGATATTAGTGTGGGCTATCGTTTTGATCCGCCTAACTGGCAAAATGCAAGGTCTGGAACAGCCTTTCCCGTATGGAGAATTGTCCTTGATGAGAAGAAAACTATTTTTGTCGATGCCTATGAAAACCATTGATGAAAGATCATGATGAAAGCAAAACCTCTGCAAAAATTTTTCAAATAGATGCAGGGGTTTATTTTTTTATTTAAAAGTAAATGTTTCCCTATAATTGCTACTTATCAAACAGAAACAATAGTGATATAATGGGTGAAGGTTCCCATAGCATAAGATTGGGAAAGTATAACTTTTTATTGAGAAATTGCGCTTTCGTTGGTTTACATAAATATGTAATCATTCATTGAAAGGATTGAAAATAAAACATGGAGAAGTTCGTTATCGAAGGTGGGTACCCATTAAATGGGAAAGTTAATATTAGTGGATTCAAAAATGCTGCAGTGGCCATCATACCAGCTGCGATTGTGGTAGGGGATAAGTGTACCATTGAAAACCTACCAAACATAAAAGATGTAGAGGTATTGGGTGAGATGCTTCAAGAGCTTGGAGCAGAGGTGACGTTTGACAGCGAGTTGAAGACAATGCATATAGATAGCAGTAATATTCAGGAGTGCTATGCACCCTATGAAATGGCAAAGAAGCTTAGGGCGTCCTATTACCTTTTAGGTGCAGCCCTGGGAAGATTCAAAAAAGCCCGCGTTGCTTACCCAGGTGGTTGTGATATTGGGACAAGACCCATTGATCAGCATATTAAAGGATTTGAAGCTTTGGGAGCAACGGTAACCATTGAACATGGTATCGTACATGTGGAAGCAGAGGAGCTAGTAGGTGCAGAGATCTATTTGGATGTGGTGAGCGTAGGTGCTACCATTAACATTATGCTGGCTGCTTGTAGGGCAAAGGGGATCACTGTCATTGATAATGCTGCCAAGGAGCCTCATGTGGTGGATGTGGCCAACTTTTTGAATGCCATGGGTGCTGATGTTCGTGGTGCAGGAACCGATGTAATCAAGATTCATGGTGTTGATGAGATGCGAGGATGTGTCCATAGCGTAATCCCAGATCAGATTGAGGCAGGGACGTTTATGATCATCGCTGCAGCTACTGGTGGCGATGTAATTATTGATAATGTTATCCCAAAACATTTGGATCCAATTACGGCCAAACTGAGAGAAATGGGATTAGAAATCGAAGAAAATGGTGAGTCTATTCGTGTCACAGCGAATGGAAGACCTAAAAAATGCAATGTAAAAACTCTGGTTTATCCAGGATTTCCTACAGATCTCCAACAGCCTATGTCAGCCTTACTGGCTCAAGCCTGTGGTACAAGTATTGTAACAGAAACCATTTACGAGGGCAGATTTAAGCACGTGGATGAGTTAAAGCGCATGGGTGCGAAAATAAAGGTAGAGGGTCGCGTTGCAGTGATTGAAGGTGTAGAGCGTCTTTCGGGAGCTGCTGTGTCAGCCACTGATTTACGAGCCGGGGCGGCTTTGATTGTGGCTGGATTGATGGCTGAAGGTGCAACAGAGATTGAAAACATCTATTATATTGATCGAGGATATGAAAATATCGAGCAGAAGCTCGTTAGTCTTGGAGCCAAGATTTCTCGTAGGATTGAAATATAGACAGGCAGTATATTACCGCCTGTTTTTCCTTTTCACTTATTTATCAAGATACTAGGGATATAGAACTGGAGGATTTATATGGGATTTCGATTTTGTTCTTTAGCCAGCGGCAGTAGTGGCAATTGTCAATACATTGCTACTGAAGAATTTCGTGTCTTGCTGGATGTGGGTTTGGCGGGAAAGCGAATTGTTCAAGGATTGGAAAGTATCGGAGAGAATACTGAAAAGATAAATGGTATTTTGGTAACCCATGAGCATAGCGACCACATCAAGGGAATCGGAATATTGTCTCGAAGGTTTAATATACCAATCTATGCAAATACTAAGACATGGGAAATTATGAGGGGTAAAATCGGTGTTGTTCAGGAAGAGAATATTCGTTACTTTGAGACAGGAAAGCCATTTGAAATTGGGGATATCTCCATCAAAGCTTTTCCCATTTCCCACGATGCTGCGGAGCCAGTAGCATTTTCCTTCCATCATGATCAAGCAAAGATCAGTATAGCCACGGACTTAGGATATGTTAGCGATGAAATTAAAGAAGAGATCCAGGACGCGGATTTTCTGGTTCTAGAGTCTAATCATGATGTAAATATGCTAAAAATGGGCAACTATCCTTGGTATCTTAAGAAGAGGATCCTAGGGGACTATGGTCATATATCCAATGATACAGCGGGTAGTGTACTGGCAGATATGGTGGAGAGCAAAGGATCCCTTCGACATGTATTATTGGCCCACCTGAGTAAGGAAAATAATTTTCCGGAGCTGGCCTTTGAAACAGTGAAAGAAATACTAACTGCTAGAAAAATAAAGGTCGGAATGGATATAAATATAGATTTAACCTATCGAGATCGGGTAAGTAAGGTGTATGAGGTATATAAATCATTATAAAGAAAGAAGGGAAGCCCATGGATTATCGTGATGATGATCAGGATCAGGACGACTTCCAGAAAAGAGTTGCCTTTCAAGAGGACGGACAAGAACAGCGAGAAAAACAGCCATCCAGTGCAAACTATTATGTGGAGAGGCCAAGGTCAAGCTACTATTACAAGGAGAAAAAAACTCCTTATTTTACCATCATCCTGGTGGCGCTGATTACTGGAATCCTAGGTAGTGTGTTAGGTGCTTATATCGGCCCAGCATATTTGTACGGTAAATATATCCCGTATCCTCAGACTGGCGGCATCGGTGGAAAGCAGCAGATTGAGATTGTCACGAAAGGTGAGGAGCTCAACGTGATTCCAGCGGTGGCTAAAAAGGCAATGCCTTCGGTGGTAGGTATCACCACTATTACAGTTCAGCGAGATCTTTTCTTTGGTGCTAGAAGAGGTCAAGGTGTGGGAACAGGGGTTATTGTAGATAGCAGGGGATACGTGTTGACCAACTCCCATGTAGTCAACGATGGCCGAAGTGAAGAGGTAAATGTATTGCTCTATGATGGCGATACCCTTAAGGCCGAAGTATTATGGAACGATCCGGCCCTAGATTTGGCTGTATTAAAGATAAACGCCCAGGATTTAACGGCAGCCACGTTAGGAAACTCTGATCAAATAGTGGTTGGAGAGACGGCTGTAGCCATAGGAAATCCTTTGGGATTGTCCTTTGAAAGGACTGTCACATCAGGTATTATCAGTGGTTTAGAAAGAAGCATTCCTCTCAGTGAGTTTGAAAGTATTGAGGGGTTAATTCAAACCGATGCATCCATTAACCCAGGGAACAGTGGGGGACCACTATTAAATACCAAGGGAGAGGTCATCGGAATCAATACAGCCAAGATTCAGACTGGGGAAGGCCTAGGCTTTGCAATACCTATTAATATTGCGAAACCCATCGTAGATGAGTTTATAGAAAAAGGTGAATTTACAAAGGTCCAATTAGGAATCCGAGGCATCAACATGGCCCAATATATAGCTAGCTATGGCAATAACCTAGGAACAGAGCAAGGTGCATTTGTTTATGAGATTACAACAGATTCACCAGCCAGCAGGGCGGGATTGAAGGCTGGAGACGTGATTACTTCCATTGGAGATCAGAAGATCGATACCATGGGGCAGCTGGTGAGAAAGCTCTATCAGTATAGACCTGGAGATAAGGTAGTCATTGAAATTGTTCGAGATAAAAAGAAAATGATGCTGGAGGCAACCTTGGAGAGTGCATCCCGAAGCTAAAAAGTTGGTATAGAAGCTGTGGGATTGTGACAAACTAAAAAATAATGACTATGGAGTGGATAACATGTATGTAGTATGTCCAGATCATCTCTCCGAGGCCATAGATGATTTTGTTGAAATCTATGAACAGCCACCGGATCTTTATGAGTTAGACAATGTATCTTTTACGGATTGGATTAGTCCTAATAACTGTGATTTTTGTGATAAGGGACCTAAATATTTAGTGGTATAATATAGGCGAGGGAAACCTCGCCTTCATTTTTTGTATATATAGATAAGCGTAGGGATAACCGCTCTCGTCGATCTGAAAAAGTTAAGTTTCTACAGAGGAGGATAAGGGATGAATATAACCATTATTGGGGTAGGAAAAGTAAAAGAAAGTTTCATGGTGAAAGCCATTGATGAATATGTGAAGCGATTGAGCAGATACTGCAAGTTGAATATCATTGAAGTATCTGATGAAAAGGCACCAGAGAATCTAAGTGAAAAAGAAATGGAGCAGGTCAAGGGTGCTGAGGG
>CALECF010000033.1 GCA_937948705.1 uncultured Anaerosolibacter sp.
AAGTTAGAAGTTAGAAGTTAGAAGTTAGAAGTTAGAAGTTAGAAGTTAGAAGTTAGAAGTTAGAAGTTAGAAGTTAGAAGTTAGAAGTTAGAAGTTAGAAATTTAGGTGTATTTGTCTAAAAAGAAAGGAATGGATGGTAATCGAATTAAGTAATATGGGTGATTTAGAGTCTGCGGGATAGCTGGTTCTTCTGTGTAATGGAAACACAAGGAGAACCAGTTATCTTTTTTTGCTCGTGATGGTTTACGGGAATACATAATATTTTAATTTGACCGTTTACAAATTTTACTTTAATGGTATAATGTATATGGAAAAGCTTATGAGCCAATAAAAGACCAATGGAAGAATCCATTGGTCTTTGTGAGTATATAGGAAATCATGGTCTTGAATTTACTATATATGGGGAAGTTTAAAGGGGAGAACCCCTTTATGTCCGATCATTGGGGGCACAGGGAAGGGTAAGCGTGAGCTATTTGTTCCCTGTGAAGAACAGAAGCAATTGCTTTCATTGTAGAGCATGGAATGCTTTTCTTCTATTGTATACTTTTCCTTATGATAGGAAAAAATTACTAGGGTAAGAGACCGAGCATAAAGTGAATATGTTGCAAAAAATTAGTTTACATGGCATTTTTATGTTATAATAGTTAGGATTATACATAGCTTGTATGAACAGACTATTCTGATTCCCTTGTAAATTTTAAGTTCATTTTAAATATAGAGGAGGAACAAATTCAATGAGTTCAACGGTAGTAAAAAAGGAAAATAATGAAGTAACATTAAGACTTGAGGCAAGTGCTGGTGATTTCGAAAAAGCGGTTCAAAAGGCGTATGCCAAAATGAAAGGAAGATTTAACATTCCTGGATTTAGAAAAGGTAAGGCACCTAGAAAGTTAATCGAGCTTCAACATGGTGAAGGTGTATTCTATGAGGAAGCCATCAACGAGATTTTCCCTGACATATATGATGAGGCTGTAAAAGAACATAATTTAGAACCTGTTGATAGACCATCTATTGATATCGAGCAAGTAGGAAAGGGAGAGAACCTTGTAATTATAGCTGTTGTTACAGTGGTCCCTGAAGTAATCATTGGTGATTATAAAGGTATAGAAGTAAGTAAAAAAGAGTATAATGTAGAAGAAGCTGAGGTAGAAAAGGAAATTGAAAAGCTACAGGAAAGAAATGCAAGACTGATTGCTGTAGAAAGAACTGTTCAAGAGGGAGATACTTTAATTTTTGATTACGCAGGTTTCGTGGGCGAAGAGCAGTTTGAAGGCGGTACGGCTGAAAATCAAACGTTGGTCATAGGTTCAGGACAATTTATCCCTGGATTTGAAGAGCAATTGGTTGGCCAAACAATCGGTCAGGAACTGGATGTAAATGTGACATTCCCTACAGAATATCATGCCCCAGACCTAGCTGGTAAAGCGGCAGTTTTCAAGGTAACAATCCATGAGATTAAGGAAAAGGAATTACCTGTATTAGATGATGAATTCGCAAAAGACGTGAGTGAGCATGATACGTTGGACGAATTAAAGGCAGATCTGCGCAAAAAATTAGAAGAAACTGCAAAGAGTAAGGCTGAAAGAGAAACAAGGGATGAAGTTATAAAGAAAGTAACAGATAATGTTCAGGTAGATATTCCAGAGATCATGGTAGAGCATCAATTAGATGACATGCTGAATGAATTAGACTATCAGCTAAGATTCCAAGGATTGAATTTGGAAACTTATCTTCAATATATGAATCAGAAACCAGAAGATATTAGAAACCAAATGAGAAATGATGCATACAATAGAGTAAAAACTCAGTTAACCCTTGAAACAATCGGTAGTACTGAAAACATCGAAGTGACTCCAGAAGAGCTTGATACAGAAATGGAAAAATACGCAAAGCAGTATAATACAGAGATGGAGAAATTCAAGGCTTCTCTGAAAGACTCGGATTATAAAAACATCAAAGAGGGTATTAAAGTAAAAAAGACAATTGATTTCCTAGTGGAAAGTGCAACAATCGTAGAATAATGATAATGAATGGAGGTTAAAGCATATGCCTTTAGTTCCAATGGTCGTAGAGCAAACAAATCGAGGAGAAAGATCCTATGATATCTATTCAAGATTATTAAAAGAGAGAATTATATTTATAGGTGATGAAATTAATGATCATACTGCAAGTTTAGTAGTCGCCCAGTTACTGTTTTTAGAATCTGAAGACCCAGATAAGGACATCAGCATCTACATAAACAGTCCTGGAGGATCAATTACTTCCGGAATGGCAATATTTGATACCATGCAGTTTATTAAACCAGATGTATCTACAATTTGTATAGGAATGGCGGCAAGCATGGGTGCATTTTTACTGGCAGCTGGCGCAATTGGGAAGAGGTTTGCCCTTCCAAATGCGGAAATTATGATCCACCAACCATTGGGTGGAACAAGGGGTCAAGCAGAAGACATCCGCATCCATGCAGAGCGAATTTTAAAGATGAGAGATACCATTAATCGTATCCTAAGTGAGAGAACAGGACAGCCGTTAGAAAAGATTGCTAAGGATACAGATAGAGATTTCTTTATGGAAGCTGCTGATGCTGTAGAATATGGCTTGATTGATAAGGTGATCACTTCTAGGAAATAAGACAAGAGAGGTGGAAAAATGTCAAGATTTGATGAGAAGAAGCAGCTTAAGTGTTCATTTTGTGGTAAATCCCAAGATCAAGTAAGAAGATTGATTGCTGGGCCTAGTGTGTATATATGTGATGAATGTATTGAGTTATGTCAAGAAATCATTCAAGAGGAATTCGACGAACATGTCGAATTAGAAATGACTGACTTACCAAAGCCACAGGAGATCAGAAATGTATTAGATCAGTATGTTGTGGGCCAAGATAGAGCAAAAAGAGCGTTATCCGTAGCTGTATATAACCACTATAAAAGAGTGAATAGAGAAGGTGGTAAAACTGATGATGTAGAACTTCAGAAGAGCAATATTGCTATGCTGGGGCCTACAGGATCAGGAAAGACGTTGCTTGCCCAGACGTTAGCTCGGATATTAAATGTTCCTTTCGCTATTGCAGACGCTACTTCTCTAACAGAAGCAGGATATGTAGGCGAGGATGTTGAGAATATCTTATTAAAACTGATTCAAGCAGCAGATTATGATATAGAAAAAGCTGAAAAGGGCATTATTTATATCGATGAGATTGATAAGATTGCTAGAAAATCAGATAATCCTTCTATTACCCGAGACGTTAGCGGGGAAGGGGTTCAGCAGGCGCTACTTAAAATTCTTGAAGGAACAGTGGCCAGTGTGCCGCCTCAGGGGGGAAGAAAGCATCCCCATCAAGAGTTTATTCAAATTGACACAACGAACATCCTATTTATCTGTGGGGGTGCCTTCGATGGCATTGATAAAATTATTCAGAGACGCATCGGGCAAAAGTCCATGGGCTTTGGCGCAGACATTCAGAGCAATGTAAAAAAGGATGTTGGGGAGTTATTGAATAAAATTCAACCTGAGGATCTATTGAGATATGGTCTTATTCCTGAGTTTGTAGGAAGGATACCTGTTATTGTAACCCTCAACGAGCTGGATGAAGAAGCTCTTGTGAAGATATTGGCAGAACCTAAAAATGCTTTAATCAAACAGTATAAAAAGCTCTTTGAGATAGATAACGTAGAACTTGAAATGGATGAGGAAGCATTGAAGGCAATCGCTAAGAAGGCCATTGAGAGAAAAACAGGTGCCAGAGGTTTACGAAGTATCGTTGAGAACATTATGCTTGATGTAATGTATGACATTCCATCTCGTGATGATATCGAAAAGTGCATTGTAACCAAAGAGACTGTTGAGAACAATACGGAGCCTACTCTGGTTCTATCTGATCCGAAGAAAAGAAAAAACAAAAAGAAAAAAGAAGAAACTGCTTCTTAACAGGAAGGCGAATTGAAAGATTCGCCTTCTTTTTATTTTACAATTTTTGTTCATTATATAAAGATTCTATGGAGACATACTAAATTTAACTACATAAGATCAAAATCAGGTTGTAGGTTGTAGGTTGTAGGTTGTAGGTTGTAGGTTGTAGGTTGTAGGTTGTAGGTTGTAGCTGTAGGGGCGAACAGTGTTCGCCCGGTGACAGCAAGATCGAAAATACAGTTAACATTAAGAAAAATTTTCAAGAAATACAATGGAGAATATAATCCCGTTAGTCAGCAGCCATTGACAGAAAGGAGAAAGCAAAATGCCTAGTGCCTTTTTTTTAGTCCAATTCTTTTTTGCTGTAATTATTGGGCTGTATTTTTTAAATCTATTGAGAAGTCAGAGTGGAAATAAATCTGCCATTGAGAAGGAATCCAAGAAGGAATTGGAGAAGTTGAACGAACTAAAAAGCATTTCTCTGACAGTTCCCCTATCAGAAAAGACAAGGCCTCAGTCTTTTAAAGAGATTATTGGCCAAGAGGATGGGATTAAGGGCCTAAAAGCTGCCCTATGCAGTGTAAATCCTCAGCATGTGCTGATTTATGGACCACCAGGTGTGGGAAAGACAGCGGCGGCGAGGCTCATATTAGAGGAAGCGAAGAGAGTGCAGCACTCACCCTTTAATTATCAGTCAAAATTTGTGGAGATGGATGCTACGATTTTACGGTTTGATGAACGGAGCATAGCTGACCCTTTGATGGGAACAGTACACGATCCGATCTATCAAGGGGCAGGGCCCCTAGGACAATCAGGAATTCCACAACCAAAGCCTGGTGCTGTGACCAAAGCCCATGGCGGTATATTATTCCTAGATGAAATTGGGGAGTTGCATCCGGTCCAGATGAATAAGTTATTAAAAGTCCTAGAAGATCGGAAGGTATTCCTAGATAGTGCCTATTATAACTCGGAAGATCCAAATACGCCTAAATATATCCATGAAATTTTTCAGAATGGATTACCGGCAGATTTTAGACTTGTGGGTGCAACCACACGAACGGCAAATGAAATTCCTCCAGCAATTCGCTCTAGATGCGTAGAAATCTATTTTAGACCTTTGCTGCCTGAGGAAGTGGGGCTCATAAGCAGAAATGCTGCAGAAAAGGTAAAGTTTGCTATAGAAGATGAAGCCATAGAAATCATAAAAAGATATGCTAGTAGTGGTAGAGATGCCATTAATATGATTCAGATTGCCAGTGGCGTTGCCTTAAATGAAGGAAGAAAGATGCTGACAAGGAAAGACCTAGAGTGGGTGGTGGAAAGTGGACAATATCATCCAAGGCCACAATCAAAAATAGCAAAGTCCCCCCAGGTTGGTGTCGTCAATGGTTTAGCGGTGGTAGGGCCAAATATAGGTGTCGTATCAGAGACCGAGGCTACTGCCATCCCCACAGAAAAAGGGACAGGAAAGATTGTTATCACAGGTATCGCAAGCGAAGAGGAAGTATCTACTACAGGAAGAAAGCTAAAAAGGAAAAGTACAGCCCAGGGGTCTGTAGAAAATGTAATGACGGTGATACGGAAAAACTTCCAGATAGACCCCAGGGATTATGATATTCACCTGAACTTTCCAGGAGGCATGATGGTGGATGGCCCCTCGGCAGGCATAACTGTGGCAAGTGCAATTTACTCAGCCATGACAAATAAGGAAATAGATCATCGCATTGCCATGACTGGTGAAATCTCCATTCAAGGAAAAGTAAGGCCTGTGGGTGGTGTAGTAGCCAAGGTGGAGGCTGCTCGGTTAGCTGGTTGTGCTAAGGTTCTTATTCCCAGTGAAAATTGGCAGGATCGGTTTAAAGATATGGGGATAGAGGTAATTCCAGTAGAAGACATTCAAGAAGTCATTCAATATGCTCTTGTAAAAGAACAGGTGGAAATATCACCAATACCTATAAATCATGCTATGATTGCCATGGCTCAAGGAGCAGACAATCCGAACAGCACCCTTTTCTAGGTGTGCTGTTCTTGGCTTTTATGGGTTTTTGTAGTACAATAGATAGAATCTAGGGAAATATCTGGGAAGGACTATTGAAATGAGAGCATATTTTATATATAATAATGAATTGCACCAGAGAAGATTTAACCGCAGTCAAGATGTGTATAAATAAAGTGAGTAGATAGATACAGGAATATAAAGGACAACAATGAGAAAAATATAAATGTAATCCTTAACAAATGAGGAGTTGATAAATATGAAGGACCAAGAGACAAAAAGAGAAATATTACCCCTGATTCCACTGAGAGGACTATCTGTTTTTCCATATATGGTACTGCATTTTGATGTAGGAAGGGAAAAATCAATTAGTGCATTGGAAGAAGCAATGGCAAACGATCAAATGATTTTTTTAACAACCCAGAAGGAAGCTGAAACGGATTTGCCTACCTCAGAGGATTTCTATGAAGTGGGAACCATTGCTAAGATTAAACAAATGTTGAAGCTGCCCGGAGATGCTATTCGTGTATTGGTGGAGGGTATTAGCAGAGCTAGAATTATTGAGCTTACCCAGGAGGAACCTTTCTTTAAGGCAGAGGTTGAGGAAGAAATGGTGGAAGCCGAACTGGAAATAGACAAGGAATTGGAAGCACTCATGCGGACGGTACTGGATGCCTTTGAAAATTATGTAAGCATCAGCAATCGTATTTCGCCAGAGATTCTTATGTCCGTTACAGCCATTGAGGAACCAGGGAGATTGGCAGATATCATTTCATCCCATATGATCTTAAAAATAGAACAAAAACAGGAGATCCTAGAGGCATTTCATCCTAAGGATCGATTAGAGGTTCTGCATCGTCTATTATTGAGAGAAATCGAGATATTAGAAATTGAGAGACAAATCAATGCCAAGGTAAAAAAGCAAATCAATAAGGTACAAAAGGAATACTATTTAAAGGAACAGTTAAAAGCCATCCAGGAAGAACTTGGTGATCATGGCAGTATCGATGATGAAATGGATGAGTACCGTGATCGGATTAAGAAGGCAAAACTTCCCAAAAAGGTGGAGGAAAAGGTAGTAAAAGAAGTAGACAGGCTTTCTCGGCTATCCCCAGGATCAGCAGAAAGTGGTGTTATTCGCAACTATGTGGATTGGATATTGGATTTACCATGGAATAAGCAAACGAAGGATCGCTTGGATATTAAAATTGCAAAGGAAATACTGGATGAAGACCATTATGGCCTGAAGAAAGTAAAAGAAAGAATTATTGAATATTTAGCCATTCGACAGCTGGCCAAGGAGATGAAAGGGCCGATTATTTGTCTAGTGGGGCCACCAGGTGTTGGAAAAACATCGATTGCTAAATCCATTGCGAGATCTTTAAACCGTAACTTTGTGCGGATGTCTTTGGGAGGCGTACGGGATGAGGCGGAGATCCGTGGCCATAGAAGGACCTATATTGGTGCAATTCCAGGAAGAATTATATCAGCCATCAAAGAAGGGGGATCAAAGAATCCTGTATTCTTATTCGATGAAATCGATAAGTTAACCAGCGATTTTAGAGGTGATCCGGCAGCTGCTCTATTGGAAACCCTAGATCCGGAACAAAACAAAGATTTCACCGATCATTATTTAGAAGTCCCCTTTGATTTATCAAAGGTAATGTTTATTACCACAGCCAATAGCCTCGGCACCATTCCAAGACCTTTGTTAGATCGAATGGAAGTGATTGAGGTTTCAGGATATACAGAGGAAGAAAAATTAGTGATTGCCCAGAAATACCTATTACCAAAGCAAATCAAAGAGCATGCTATGAAGCCGGAAGATCTACAAATTTCTGAGCAAGTGATTCGAGACGTAATCAATTCTTACACCCGAGAATCTGGGGTAAGAAACTTGGAAAGACAATTGGCTACGATCTGTAGAAAAGCCGTAAGAAGGATGCTGGAAGAAAAAACTACAATGGTAAGAATTCAGCCAGGAAACCTAAAAAATTATCTGGGTATTCCAAGATTCAGACATGATAAGGCCCAAGAAAAGGATGAGGTGGGTATTGCCACAGGATTAGCTTGGACAGCCGTAGGCGGCGAGACATTATCTATCGAGGTTACTACCATGAAAGGCAATGGAAAGCTGGTGCTTACAGGTCAGTTGGGTGATGTGATGAAGGAATCAGCTAGAGCTGGTATCAGTTACATCCGCTCCAAGATGGAAGAGCTAAAGCTGCAGGATGATTTCTATCAAACCCTAGATATACATATCCATATCCCTGAGGGAGCGATTCCGAAAGATGGGCCTTCTGCAGGTATCACCATGGCTACAGCAGTGATTTCTGCCCTCACCAATATGCCGATCCATAGAGAGGTCGCCATGACAGGTGAAATTACCTTGAGAGGCCGTGTGCTGCCTGTGGGTGGCATCAAGGAAAAGGTATTGGCAGCGAATCGAGCAGGAATCAAAAAGGTACTTCTTCCCGTGCAAAATGAAAAAGACGTGGAGGAGATTCCTGAAAATGTAAGGAAAAAGCTTGAACTGGTATTTGTAGAACATATGGACCAAGTTCTAGAGCAGGCCCTTGTGAGGAAGGAAGAAAAGAATGAAAATTAAGAGCGCAGAGATTGTGATTAGTGCAGTAAAGCCAGCCCAATACCCAGAAGAGGATATCCCAGAGGTTGCTTTTGCTGGGAGATCCAATGTAGGGAAATCTTCTAGTATTAATATGCTGACCAACCGTAGGAAACTGGCGAGAACCAGCTCCAGCCCAGGGAAAACGCAAACCATTAACTTCTATCGTATCAATAACGAATTTGGCTTGGTAGATCTTCCTGGATATGGTTATGCGAAGGTATCTAAAAGCAACAAGGAAACATGGGGAAAAATGATTGAGACCTATTTAACCAGTCGGAAAAATCTACTGGAGGTATTTCAATTGGTGGACATTCGCCATAAACCCACGGAGCAGGATCGACAAATGTACAGTTGGATCAAGCATTTCGGATTTAATGGCATTGTAGTCGTTACCAAGGCAGATAAGGTGAACCGTGGTGATAGACAACGTCATATAAAGGAGATTCGTGAAACTTTGGAGATGAAAAAGGAAGATATTTTGATTCCAATTTCCGCAGCAACCAGGGAAGGGAAAGAAGAGCTTTGGTCTGTGATTCATGAGATTTTCCGAGTAAACGGCCATCAGTTATATGATATGGATGTACTACCAGCGGGGGATGAGGAGTTCATCGAAGACGCTGATGAAGAAGTTATAGAAGAATAATTTAGAAAAGGGAACAGCAGAATTCTGCTGTTCCCTTTTCTAAATTATTCTTCTGCTATCTCTCGCTTCCTTGATTTGAAAAAAGATAGGTCAAAATCTATTTCTGCCACCAACATACCAGTCACGATTAAAATACTGCCGATAATTCCTCGATGATTCATGATTTCTCCTAGGAGAAGATAGGCAAATATAGCGGAGAAAACAGGTTCTCCCGTAAAGATCAGGGCAGTATGGGTGGTAGAGGTATGTTTTTGTACAGCGTTTTGTACGATAAATGCCCCAGAAGTGCATACAAAGGCTAGGAACAAGATGGAAAGCCAGGCACTCCCATCAACTGGAATGATAGGGGTTTCAAATAATAGGGTTACAATGGTACTGAGGATCCCGACCACACCAATCTGGAGAATGGCTAGGTTGATGGCATCCACCTTTACAGCATACTTCCCCACGGTGATAATATGAAAAGCAAAGCAGACCGCACCGATCAAGGTGTACAGGTCACCAACATTCAACTGTAAATTTGAATCTAATGTCAGTAAGCCTAAGCCCAAAATTGCCAATATCACACCAACAATAGCAGAAAACTTTGGCAACCTTTTCAAAACCAAAGCAGAAAAAATAGGAACAATAACCACTGAGAAGCCTGTAATGAAGCCGGATTTAGATGCAGTAGTATAATTTAACCCAATGGTCTGGGTAGCATAGCCGGAGAACATGATGACGCCGATCAGAATGCCGTATTTCAACGTAGCACGGTCTAGCTTCATCAAACGCTTGTGAAAAAGTAAGGCCGATGTTATGGCGGCAATTAAGAAACGTATACTTAGAAAGTTAAAGGTCTCTAGGGTTTCTAATGAATTCTTTGTTAGGATAAAAGATATACCCCATGCCAAGGTTACACCAAGTAGTGCCAGATTGGCTTGATGCTGCTTTTTCATTGTATTCCTCCTTTGAGGTAATTTTGTCTCGCTTAAATAGTTTACCATAGAACTAGGGTATTTTGTAGGTTAGAAATGATGGGAGTAGAATTACCTAGAAGAGATATAGAATGCATCAAATAAAAAGACTTCCACAATCGGTATTGTGGAAGTCCCATATGTATGTTTCTATTCTTCGAGCTCGAACATATCCTTGCTAACGCCACAAACTGGGCATACCCAATCTTCAGGAATATCTTCAAAAGCTGTGCCAGGCGCGATACCGCCGTCAGGATCGCCTACCTCTGGATCGTAAATATAACCACATGGAATACATCTGTACTTTTGCATTGGACATTCTCCTTTCTTTACTAAACATTGAATC
Organism: uncultured Anaerosolibacter sp.; assembly: GCA_937948705.1. The sequence continues at coordinate 10,481 of CALECF010000033.1, forward strand.
AACAGTGTAATTTTACCCACTGTAGTAATATTCTAAACAAAAAATAAAAATCCTTCTCAATATTTATATGTAGGATGATGGGTTATATGAGAAATTTTTTAAATATTAAATGTTTTTTCATTTTCTTTTTCAGAAGAAAGTAGTAAGATAGAATAGTATAATACATATAAAATACTTCATACGTACAATAAACATGATATAACATGTGTGTATGGAGGCTCGTATGTTGAGAGTTAGTAGGGAAAAATAATAGGGGAGTTGATTCTATGTTAGATCCAAGAATTGAAAAATTAGCCTATAACCTTATTCATTATTCTACCGAACTAAAGCCCGGAGAAAAAATATTGATCGAGGCCATGGGGTACGAGGTGCCTTTGGTAAGACAGCTCGTGAAGGAAGCCTATAAGGCAGGAGCTATTCCTTTTGTTACAGTAAAGGATCACCAGCTGCTTAGACAAATTTTGTTAGAATGTACGGAAGAGCAGATGCAAATGATGGCTAAATATGAGCTGGAGAGAATGAAGGACATGGATGCTTACATCGGATTGAGGTCGGGCTTTAATGCCTCAGAGCTAAGCGATGTACCTGGCAGCAAGATGAAAATCTATGGGGAGCATTTTCTGAGTCCAGTACATTCTAATCAAAGAGTGAATCATACAAAGTGGGTGGTGTTAAGATATCCCAACTTCTCCATGGCCCAGTTGGCCAATACAAGTACAGAGGCATTTGAAGACTTTTATTTCAATGTATGTAACCTTGACTATGGAAAGATGTCAAAGGCCATGGACAGCTTGGTTGCATGGATGGAAAAGACAGACAAAGTACATATCAAAGGGGAAGGAACAGACCTAACCTTCTCGATCAAGGATATTCCTGTCATCAAATGTGATGGCAAATTAAACATTCCCGATGGGGAGGTGTTTACAGCACCGGTGAAGGACTCTGTCAATGGGGTACTGTCCTATAATTGTCCAGCTGTATACCAAGGCTTTACCTATGAGGATATCAAGTTAGAATTTAAGGATGGAAAGATTGTCAATGCCACTGCCAATGATACGGATCGAATCAATGAGGTATTCAATACCGATGATGGGGCTAGATACATTGGAGAATTTGCCATTGGTGTGAATCCATATATTTTAAAGCCAATGAAGGATACTCTTTTTGATGAGAAAATCATGGGTAGTTTCCATTTTACCCCTGGAAAGTGCTATGATGATGCTTCCAATGGCAATACATCTGCCATTCACTGGGATTTGGTGTGTATCCAAACACCGACCTATGGTGGGGGCGAAATTTATTTTGATGATGTGCTCATTCGAAAAGATGGGTTGTTTGTTGTGCCAGAGCTAGAATGCTTAAACCCAGAAAAATTAAAATAAGAAGCGCTACGTGTGGAGCAGGTGAGAACCTGCTCCTGTTTTTTTATAAGGGGCAACCTTATTAGATCAGTACCATTCATCATATAATCATGAAAATTTGACATTCTGATGGAAATTATATAAAATTTTTAGAGAGTAACAATATATGTGTAAAGAGTTCATATACACAGAGAAAGGGATAAGACCTATGAGAAAATTACTGAAAATGTTCTTTATTTTCGCTAAAATCGGTGCCTTTACCTTAGGGGGTGGGTATGCTATGATTCCCTTGATAGAAGAGGAAATTGTTACAAAGAACAAGTGGATTGAGCCAGAAGAGTTTATAGATATCATTGCACTGTCTCAGACCATCCCGGGAGCCTTAGCCATCAACTCCTCTACGTATATCGGATATAGGCTGTTTGGCTTTACAGGTGCTGTGATGGGGTGTTTGGGAACCATTATGCCTTCAGTAATCATTATTTTGATCGTAGCAACCTTCTTTATTGAATTTAGAAGTCTACCGCTCATCGAATCTATATTCCGTGGCATTCGACCTGCTGTAGTTGCCTTGATTTTGGTGTCAGTGGTGAAGCTAGGGAAACCCTTGCCAAAGAATACATTAAATCTATCCTGGGTGATAGGTGTAGCCTTAGCTATTACTTTCCTTGGTGTGCATCCTATACTGATGATCGTGTTGTCTGGAATTGTAGGATATATGTTATTTAGAGAAGGAGAAAACACTGATGAAGATACTCGTTGAGATATTTTTAACCTTTGCCAAAATCGGTGCCTTTAGCTTCGGTGGCGGTCTGGCCATGCTGCCTATGATAGAGAAAGAGATTGTACATAACCACCAATGGCTTACGACACAAGAATTCATTGATGTGGTGGCCATATCTGAGATGACACCAGGACCTATCGCAGTGAACGCTTCTACCTTTGTGGGGTACAAGGTGGCAGGTATACCAGGCGCCATTGCCGGAAGTATAGGGGTAGCCATTGTGTCGTTTATTTTGATTACATTGTTAGCGAAGTTCTTTATGAGGATCAAGGATGCAAAGGAAACTCAGGCTGTGTTCAAAGGAATTCGTCCCGCGGTTCTGGGGCTGATTCTAAGTGCAGGGATGTCTATAGGTAAGACAGCTTTTGTAGATGTCAAAAGCATTGGTGTAGCCGTGATTGTTTTTTTGGGAATTTGGCGTTTTAAAGTTAATCCCATACTGGGGATTATTTTGGCAGGTGTCATGGGAGTCATTTTATTTTAAGGAATGTGGATAAGGTTGAGGTTGTAGGGGCAATTCACGAATCGCCCGAGGACACTAGAGACCAGTCTACCCGTCATCCCAGGTAGGGAATGCCCCCTGTGGCATTCCGTTTATAGGGCAGGGATATCATTAGAGTAATGATACCCATCTGCACGCAATTGTGATATACAACATGTCGGAACGGCACAGGGGCACGTTCCCTACGATTACCCTGATTATGGCGCATCTTTTTATCTATTGTATATTTAGGGTCTATATGAAAATGTAGGCTCTTTTTCATTTGAATCAAGATGAAAAACTAGTCACTTCGATAGTATGGTGAAAACTACCATGGTAAAACCATTAGAAATCCCTTTATAATAGTAGAAGAGTATAGCTAGGAACTGATAGAAGGATAAGGGGTAAGCTAGGGAAGGGGGAGGACCATGAGAAGGATATATTGGATCGCTGGATTTTTGCTAATTACAGCTTTATCTGCAGGGTTTATATTTATGATCTTCCAGTCCCAAGAGATTTCTCCCGTAGCCTATGAGGGGAAGGCAACCCTTGTTATAGGGGAACAATTGGTTACAGAAGAGCCTTGGGTTCGTTATCATGATGACATCTTGTACATGCCCTTTGATATGGTAAGCAATTACATGAATAAAGATATAAGTCTAAGTAAGGATCAGCGACGGGTATATGTTCCCATCCAGGACACTAAGATGGAGCTTGAGGATGGGGAACTCACAGAATTTGTGAGGGGCAGTGATATTCAGGTGAATATACCGACACGGATAGAGGATGGAACAGTATTTATACCCATTACCCTATTGAAAGAAGCACTAGGAATTGAAATTACCTATGTAGAAGAAAGGGCCACTGTGATCATCGATCCAATCTCCATGGTGAAGCATGAGGGTGAAATCAAAGGAAACAGGGTTGGAATGAAAGAAAAGCCTTCCCCGTTGGGATTTTCAAAGGCAGAATTTAAGTTGGGAGATCGGGTCGCGATATTTGGAGAAGTGGATGACTGGTATCGTATTCGAAGCCATACTGGGGAGCTGGGTTATACAGAAAAAAAGAATGTTCAAGTTTCAAAGCCAGTGAACCAGCCAAAGATGCAGATCAATACAAAAAGACCACAGGAAAACCAAGGTGACAAAAAAATAAATATCGCTTGGGAGTACGTTCATGAAAAGTCACCAAACTTAGGCATAGAGAGCAGGATTCAATCTCTCGATGTGGTGGTGCCCACATGGTTTAGTATTACCGATGAATCAGGTATGGTGATGAACAAAGGAAATCGCCATTATGTGAATGAAGCCCATAAAAAGGGATATAAAGTATGGGGTTTGATTGATAATGGGTTCGACCCAAAGCTGACTTCGAAGATTTTACAAGACCCTGTAAAAAGAAAAAAAGTCATTGCACAGCTATTGATGTATGCAAGCATATATAATTTAGATGGAATCAATATTGATTTCGAAAATATCTTCTATGGCGATAAGGCTGTTTTGGTAGAGTTTGTGAAGGAATTGAGATACTATACGAACAAACAAAATATCATCTTATCCATGGATGTAACAGTGCCATCCAGCAGCGAGCAGTGGTCAAAGGTATATGACCGAAAGGCACTTTCAGAGCAGGTGGACTATATGGCTGTGATGACCTATGATGAGCACTGGGCTACTAGCCCTGTCAGCGGATCCGTAGCCTCCATGCCATGGGTAGAGCGAGGAATTATTCGAAGTATGGAGACCATTCCCCAAGAGAAACTGCTTTTGGGACTACCTTTTTATACGAGGGTATGGAAAGAATATAAGGACGAAGCTGGAAAGCTCAAGGTGGAATCTAAAGCCATATCTATGGTGAGAGCCAAGGAGATCATAGAAGAGAAAGATGCAACGGTGATTTGGAACGAAGAGTTAGGACAATATTACGGGCAATATGAGGAAGCGGGAGCGACCTTTAAAATCTGGTTGGAGGATTCAAAATCAATAGCCTTGAAGACCACCCTGGTAGAGAAGTATGGCTTAGCTGGAACTGCGTCCTGGAGAAGGGGATTCGAGGAGCAACAAATATGGGTGGTTTTAGATGAAATGATCAAGCGAGGAAAAAAATATCAAGAACTAACCTTCGAAAACAACTAGGGAATTCCCTAGTTGTTTTCAGTTATGTAGGATTAAAATCAAAATTAGTAGGGAATGCCCCCTGTGGCATTCCGTTTATAGGATGGTAATGGGATTGTGATGATGCACCTTTTATTCTACATATTTCCCGGGAAAAGGACAAAAAAATAGTTTTTAAATTCGACGAAATAAACTTGCAAAATAAGAATGATAGGAGTAATATTTAATAGTGAGTAATCACTCATTTGGAGGTGTGATATGGAAGAAGTAAAAACAACAGAAGAAAAAATATTGGAATCTGCGGTGGAAATTTTCGCCCAGAAGGGATTTAATGGCACCACAACCAAGGAGATTGCCCAACAGGCTGGTGTTGCCGAGGGCACCATATTTCGGTATTTTCCTAAGAAAAAAGATATACTTCACGGGATTTTGCTAAAGATGATTGAGGTAGTGGGACCGAAGATTATAGGGGGAGGTCTGAAGGATATTTTTCAAGGGCAGGGACAAAAAAGCGATAAAGAAATTATTATGGCCTTCATGAAAAATAGGGTAGGTCTATTGAACAGTCATTCTCAACTGGTGAAAGTAATGTTCAATGAGGCTCAATATCATCCTGACCTACAGGTGGCCTACTTTGAAAAAGTAGTTCCACCGGTGAAAGAAATGATTGACCAGTTTTTTCAAATAGGTATTGAGGAGGGACGTTTTAGAAACCACCATCCTTCAGCCATGACATTAACCTTGCTGGGCTGTATGGTAAGTAGTTTTTTGGGATATAAGGTGGAATCGTTAACGAAAAATTTGAGTTTAGATGAACTCCTGGAACAGACAGTGGATATATTTCTCCACGGAATTTCTAAATAGAATTTGGGGGAATGGTTGATGAAAAGAATGGGATGGATTTCTATCATACTCATATTCATACTCACAGGTTGTGGACAGAGAGTAAATGACCAATTAATATATACAGGAACCATCGAAGGGACCCAATATGATGTGTCGACGGATATTGGCGGAATGATTAAGGAAATTTATGTGGAACAAGGAGATCGGGTAGATATCAATATGGTAATCGCCAGGCTGGATGACACAACCCTCAGCAACAGTGCACTGCAGCAGCAAGCAGGTTATCTTGCGAAGCAAGAGCAGCTAAAGGATATCCAAAGGGGATCCAGGGAAGAGGAAATTGCCATAGCAGAACAGGAACTGCAGGGGGCAGAAATTGCCTTAACAACAGCTAAGGTACAATACAACTATCGTCTTGATGTGTATAATAGCACAAAAAGGCTATTCCAAGAGGGGGCAGTGAACGAACAGCAATTGAAGGATATGAAGCTGATGCTGGATCAGGCAGAGGCCAGTGTAAAAAATGCAGAAAAGGGTATCTCAAAGATGGAATCGAAGGTTTCTTTACTAAAAAAGGGAGCAACGAAGGAAACCGTTAAGGGCAGCGAATATACTGTGGAACAGTCAAAGTATGCCTATGAACAAGCCATGATCCAGAAAGAAAAATCAAATATAAAAACTGCCAATCCAGGGGTTGTCCTATATAAGTATTATCACAAAGGGGAGTTTTTACCTGCAGGGGCGCCTATTATAACCCTCATAGACACAGAGGATTTATGGATGAAGGTTTATGTACCTGAAAAGGAGATGCACCAGATCAAAGTTGGTAAGGAAGTGAAGTTACTATCTGATACGGTAAGGGATCAGAAAATCAAAGGACGTGTGATATTTATTTCACCCCAGGCAGAGTTTACACCTTCCAACGTAACCACTAAGGAAGACCGCCACAATAGGGTTCATGAGGTAAAGGTGAAGGTAATTGAGGGTGCAGGGCGATTGAATCCAGGGATGGTTTTGGATGCCGATCTAGATCAAGCCAACATAAATTAAGAGGGTGAGAACATGGAGTTTGCCATAGAAATTGAGGACTTAAAAAAACAATTCGGTGACTTTGTCGCTGTGGATGGTATTAGTTTTTCTATTCCCAAGGGAAAAATATTTGGTTTTTTAGGACCTAATGGATCAGGGAAATCAACGACGATTCGTATGCTGTGCGGTGTCTTAAGGCCTTCATCAGGGAGTGGGACTGTGTTGGGCTTGGATATCCTTCATGATGCAGAAAAGATCAAGCATAATATCGGGTATATGTCTCAGAAATTTGGTCTCTATGAGGATTTGACGATTATGGAAAATCTTCAGTTTTTTGCTTCCATCTATGGGATCCCAGGAAAGGAATTGGGTCATCGTATCGATGAAATCCTAGATTTATGTGCTTTACGGGGGCGGGAAGATGCCATTGTTGGAATACTCTCTGGGGGATGGAAACAGCGGGTAGCATTGGGCTGTTCTTTGCTTCATAAACCGGCACTCCTTATCTTGGATGAGCCTACGGCAGGTGTAGATCCTGTGTCTCGAAGGGTGTTTTGGAAGGTGATTCATACACTGGCAAGGGAAGGAATGACTATTCTTGTTACAACCCACTATATGGATGAAGCTGAGAGTTGCGATCTTTTAGGCTTTATTTATCGGGGGAAGATCATTGCCTTGGGAACTGTAGAGGAAATTATGAAGGAAAATGACAGCAAAAGCATTGAAGATATATTTATTTCCTATGTTGAGAAAATCACTGACATGAAGGTAAGCGGATCTTTCAAAGACATGAAGGACCATATGGAATAGAGGTGGGGCCATGAGTTTTCAGCGATTTATGTCTATTGTCCGAAAGGAATTCATTCATATTAGGCGAGATAGAGCCAGTATGGTCATTGCTTTTATCGCACCGATGATGATGTTGTTTCTATTTGGATTTGCAGTAAAACTAGATATTGAGAATGTAGAAATGGCTATCGTAGATTGGGATCAGACGACGGCCAGCAGGGAATTTGTTCAGAAACTTAAGAATACAGATTATTTTATGGACACCTATTATGTTTCTAGTGACAAGGAGGCAATGGATCTAATCGACAGGGGTATGGTAAAGGTGGCTGTGATCTTTCCTGTAGGATTTGAAAAAGACATCAACAAAGGGAAAGAAGCATCAGTACAATTCCTCATTGATGGTAGTGACTCAACTGTATCTAAAACGGCCTTGCCTAGTGCGGTAATGACAACAAATCATTATTCTATCCAGTTGAAGGCTGCAGCCATGGAAAGAAAAGCCCACATGGCATTGTCGGGGAGTTCAGGTGTAGTGGCAAAGGTGAGGGTCCTATATAACCAGGAAATGGATAGCATTAAGTTCACCATACCCGGTTTGTTAGGACTGGTGATACAGAACATTACGATTATCCTAACAGCCTTTGCATTGGTCAGAGAAAGGGAGCGGGGGACCCTGGAGCAGCTGATCATTACGCCCATTCGACCTATTGAGTTGATTTTGGGAAAACTTACACCCTATGTACTCATTGGGTTTATGAACTTTGGAATGGTTATGGTTCTGGCAATTTTAGTGTTTCACATGGATATTCAAGGAAGTGTCCCTCTTTTGTTGGTGCTGTCTGCCTGTTTCGTGATTTGTGCATTGGCCATGGGGATGATTATCTCTACGGTGGCGAGAACCCAGCTGCAAGCCATGCAGTTGGCATTGCTGGCGCTACTGCCCAGTGTATTACTATCGGGCTTTGTATTTCCTAGAGAAGCGATGCCAAAACCCATCTATCTCATGGGATTTGCTATACCTCTCACTTATTATTTAGAGATTATTCGGGGTATTGTATTAAAAGGTGTGGGAATAAGTTATTTTTATCAGCAGGTGGTATTGTTGGTTTTATTTACCATACTACTGATTACCATAGCTGTTGTGAGATTTAAGAAGAGATTAGACTAAAAGCGCATAAGGTGTGCTTTTTTTCTTGCTTTTTATGGCTAGTTTTTATAAGATAGTACCAGACGAACATAAATTCGGGAAAGTCTGTAGTTGGCATAAAATACTGAATATTGAGGGGCCTGCCATGGTATACACATACATTCTTTTATGTTCTGATGGAACATATTATACAGGTTGGACGACGAATATCTATAAAAGATTGGCTACCCATAATGAAGGAAAAGGCGCCAAATACACACGGGCAAGGTTACCTGTTTCCTTAGCATATGTGGAAGAAAAAGCGAATCGTAGTGAAGCACAAAAGCGAGAAGCCAGATTGAAAAAGTTAAGTCGAAGAGAGAAGGAAGAACTAATTGGGTCCCAATCTCCGGTGGGTGTCATGGTGGATAATATATGCTTTGAAAAATGAAGAAATGAATGACCAAAAACTAATGAGCTGAAGGTGAATGGTGTAAATGAGCAAAGCATTGTATATTGCAGAGAAGCCAAGTGTGGCTTTAGAATTTGCGAAAGCATTAAATATTAAAGGTAGTAAAAGGGATGGGTTCATTGAGTCCAACGAAGCCGTGGTAACTTGGTGTATCGGACATTTGGTTACTATGAGCTATCCAGAAAAATACGATGAAAAATACAAAAAGTGGGCACTAAAGGATCTTCCTTTTTTACCAGATAAATATAAATACGAAGTCGTGAAAAATGTAAAAAAACAATTTGATATTATAAAGACGCAAATGAAAAGATCGGATATCACAAGTATATATGTGTGTACAGACTCTGGACGTGAGGGGGAGTACATCTATAGGCTGGTGGATGAGATGGTGAATGTAAAAGACAAGATTAAAAAAAGAGTATGGATTGATTCTCAAACGGAAGAAGAAATTAAAAAGGGTGTGAAAAATGCAAAGCCCCTAAGCGAATACGATCACCTATCGGATGCTGCATACCTGCGAGCAAAAGAAGATTATTTAATGGGGATCAATTTCTCAAGATTGTTGACACTGTGCTATGGAAGAAAGCTAAGCAGCCATCTTGGGAAGAAATATGTGGTGATTGCAGTAGGACGGGTGATGACCTGTGTATTGGCCATGATTGTTCAAAGAGAGAGGGAAATAAGGGAGTTTATAAAGACACCCTATTATAAGATATCCTCGAAATTTCAGTTCCAAGGGTCTTTGGACTTTGATGGAGAATGGAAGGCCATAGAAGGCTCTGACTACTATATGTCAAATTTACTGTTCAAGGATATTGGATTCAGAGAGAAGGAGTCTGCAGAAAAGTTTGTTCATGATTTGGAAAAAGACAATCCTGAGGCCATGGCTGTCATTGAAGATATTACCAGAAAAAAAGAAACAAAAAATCCGCCACTGCTTTACAACTTGGCTGAATTGCAAAATGAACTTTCAAAGAAGCTAAAGCTGAGTCCAGACGAGACCCTTAAAATTGCGCAAAAGCTCTATGAGAGAAAGATGATTACTTATCCAAGAACAGATGCAAGGGTTTTATCTAAGGCTGTGGCCAAAGAAATTGATTCAAATCTAAAGGGTCTTTTGCACATGAAGAAGGTGTGCAAATTGGAAGGTAGAGACGAGGGACTGGATAGTATTATCCAAAAAATATATACTGAAAATCTTTTTAAGGGTTTGGAGAAAACAAAGTATGTAAATGATAAAGCAATTACAGATCACTATGCAATTATTCCTACTGGTCAAGGATTAGAAGGATTCAATAAATTATCAGATCATGAAAAAGAGACTTTTCTATTGATCGTAAAAAGATTTTTAGCCATTTTTTATCCACCTGCCATTTTTAGTCAGTTATCTATCACGACGAAGATTAAATCAGAGAGCTTTTTTACCACATCAAAAGTATGTATACAAGAAGGGTACTTAGAGATACTGGGTGAGGATAAGAAAGATGACGTGTCCAAAGCGGATAAGGCAGAGACACTGAAAAAGCTAAAAAAAGGGCAGCAAGTGAAAATTCAGCAGCTTGAAATCAAGGAATCAGAGACAACACCACCTAAAAGATATAATTCTGGTTCCATGATCCTCGCCATGGAAAGTGCAGGTAAGTCCATTGAGGATGAGGAATTGAGGGAACAAATGAAAGGCAGCGGTATTGGCACCAGTGCTACTAGGGCCGAGATATTAAATAAACTGCAAAAAATTCATTATATTGACTTGAATAAGAAAACACAGATATTAACACCGACCCAGTTAGGTGAAATGATTTATGATGTGGTGAACGAGTCCATCCCCTCCCTGTTGAAACCGGAATTAACGGCGAGTTGGGAAAAGGGACTAAGTTTAATTGCCAATGGAGAAATAAATTCAGATCAGTATATGGCCAAACTAGAGTCTTATATCAGAAAGAATACCGAAAAAGTACTGGGATCCAATGGTCAGCAAAAGGGATTTGATGTACTTCCTATGAAACAAGATACAGGGACTATGAAGAAAGCATCAACAAAAAAGCATAGGGACAACAGCAAACACGGTTTTGGCAAATGCATTCACTGTAAGGATGGAGAGATTTTAGAGAATAGCAAAGCCTTCTATTGCAGCAACTGGAAGCAAAATTGTAAATTCACTGTATGGAAGAATAGTTTAGAGCTATATAAACAAGAGGTAAATGGTGAAATGATCAAAGAGCTTCTTGGTAAAGGAAAAATAAGTAAAATAAAGATTATATTGCCCCAGACCCAAGAAAAATGTGAAGCATCACTGGAATTTAAGGATAATAAAAGCGGGGCATTGGAACTGAAGAATGTAACCCGTGTAACAGAATAACAAAGAGGCCAAGGATTATTGTAAATCCTTGGCCTCTTTCATCAGCATGTATCCTATTTAAAATAATTAATGATGAGCTGCAGCCAGCCTACGCCATTTAAGAATACAATGGCGATGGCAGCAGGGGCTACAAATCTCGCTAAAAAGATGAATAGAGGTAAATAGCCTATGGAAAGCTCTCCATTATTGGATAGTTCTTTTCTTGTCTTATCAATACCCCAATACCAGCCTACAAAGGCAGTAATAAACAACCCACCGAGAGGTAGCAGGATATTGGAAGCAGTAAAGTCTAATAAATCGAAAAAGTTTTTGCCAAAGAAGGTTACCTCAGCCATAGAGCCCATGGAAAGGGAGGCAGGAATACCTATCAAAGTAATGGCAGTTGCCGCCATAAGGGTAGCCTTTGTTCGCGCCATTTTTAAATCCTCCACGAAATAAGCAACCACTACCTCTAGAATAGAGATCGAAGAAGTCAATGCGGCTACGGCCAGCAATAGGAAGAATAGAATGGCGAAGATAGAGCCCCCAGGCATTTGCTGAAACACGTTGGGCAGTGTAACAAATACCAAACCAGGGCCCGCACCTGGTTGGATACCAAAGGCGAATACTGCAGGGAAGATCGCTACCCCTGCCAGCAATGCAATCAAGGTATCTGCAATCGTAACTTGCATAGCTGTGGCACCCAGATTCTCTTTTTTACCGATGTAAGAACCGTAAGTA
>CALECF010000034.1 GCA_937948705.1 uncultured Anaerosolibacter sp.
ATACAGATGACCGCCTTGGCACATGGGAAGAATTAAGAGCTGCTATAGAAGAAATAGAACAAATGGGCATTCGTGTGCTATTGATGTGTAAGTTTAAATGGGCAGATCAAGCGTATGAAGGGTTTAAAGACGAATTACTTCAACATACCATGAAGGATATGTATGGAAATTACACACAGTTTGGCGGATATACCTATCAAACTATTACTCAGCACTTGCAAGGCGCAAGTCGCAAGAGTGGGGCCGGTCTATGCCACAGCTCAAAAGCGTATAGGGAATTTGCTCTAAAGGAATTCGATAAAATTGTGGATCTGAAACCGAGTGGCATACTGTATGATGAATTATCAAGTGACCTATTGGTGTGTTTTGACCAAGAACATGGGCATTCATGGGGAGAAAGTAATTTCAAAGGAACGATGAAATTATCAGAAGAGTTTTATGAGAGAGTGCATAGCAAATATCCAGAGTTTTTATTTGCTGCAGAAGGGGTACTAGATCCGATAGCTCAAATCTATGCAGTTAATTATATAAGATCCTCGGGAGGAACATGGGGAGGGCCACATTACACACCAGCTTGGAAGTATATGGATAGTGACATGAAGTTTGCGACTTGCATCATTGGGTTTGATGACAGGGAAATGATTAATCAATGTCTGGTGCAAGGTCACATCATCAATTATGAAGCCCACAATTTTAAAGGAACTGTTACTGAAATACCGTTAACAGTAGCGTATGGACAAAGTGCATTGCGTCTTAGACGTCACTTGTGGGACTATATATGGCAAGGTAAATTTTTAGACACTGTAGGCGCTCGTGTGGTGTGTGAAGAAAAAGAGGCTGATAGTATTTACTCTGTATTTGAAAATAAGTTTAATGGTAAAAAAGCATATGTTGTTGCCAATCAGAGTGAAACTCAAGTGGATGTAAAGCTTGTCACAAGCGATACGCATAATAACTTTAAATTATATGAAATAGAGGTATGTGAAGGAATTAAAAGTAACGGCTGCGCAACTATATGCCCGAGGTCACTGGTAGTCTTTGTAGAGGAGTAGGCTTATATAAAAGAATTATTGATGAAAGGAAAATTAAAAATGAAAATAACTAAATGGATATCAACATCCAACGAATCTCCTTGGTCGGAGGAAAAGATTGTTTTATCAAACAACGTGCAACATAAACTAGAAGTGGTTGGAGAAGACCAAATCATTGAGGGGTTGGGTGGCTGCTTTAACGAAATAGGTTGGGACGCCTTGCTTAAATTACCAGAAGAGAAAATTGATGAAGCAATGATGGCTTTGTTTTCAAAAGAAGGTTGTCATTTTAACTTTTGCCGACTACCTATTGGAGCAAGTGATTATGCTTTAGAATGGTATGATTTGAGCCCAGTCGAAGAAGATTATGAAATGGAACATTTTACAATAGAGAGAGATTATAAATACCTTATCCCTTATGTTAAACGAGCGCTTGAAATAAATCCTAATATCAAGTTCTTTTCATCACCATGGAGTCCGCCAGTGTGGATGAAATATCCAAAAGCCTATAATCATGGTACTGTAAGACAAGAGTCGGATGTATTACGTGCTTATGCCAATTATTTTGTGAAATACGTGCAGGCTTATGAAGCAGAAGGTATTCACGTTGAGCAGATTCATATTCAAAATGAACCCATGTCAGATCACAAATTCCCTTCCTGTATTTGGACCGGTGAAGAGTTTAGAGTTTTCATAAAAGATTATATTGGGCCGGCCTTTAAAGAAAATGGTATAAAGTCTAAAATTTGGTTGGGGACTATAAATGGTCCAGAGACAGACTATAGATCACCGATTACGCGCTATGACCAATATGCAAACCTGGTTCTCTCAGATGCCGAGGCGTATCCCTTTGTTGAAGGCGTTAGTTATCAATGGGCGGGGAAATATGCTATCCAACAGACTAGAGAGAGTTGGCCAGAAATGAAATACATGCAATCTGAAAATGAATGTGGCGATGGGAAAAATACCTGGACATATGCAAAGTACATTTTTGAGCTTACCAATCATTATTTTAGAAATGGTGTCAATTATTTTATTTATTGGAATATGGTGTTACCACTAAATGGTAAAAGTACGTGGGGATGGGAACAAAACACCATGATTAATGTGAATGCAGAAACTAAGGACATCGTTTACAACCACGAATTTTATTTAATGAAACATTATACACACTTTGTTAAGCAAGCTGCGAAGCGGTTAAAGACGATAGGGGCTTTTACGTCAAATGCTACAGCGTTTATGAACCCGGATGGTGAAATCGTCATAGTTGTTGGTAATTTGTTTGACCACAAACGGGAATTTACATTTGAGTATAAGGGTGAAACCGTTAGTATTCAGCTTAAAAAAGATTCAATTCACACGATCTGCTTAAGATAAATTGTTTTTTGGAATGACTTAAGAAGGGGATTAACATCTTATTTTTAGGAGATGAGGGAATGATTTTAAATTTTTCATATACAAACTCAGAACTACAGGATCCTCAGCTCATATCTATTTACAGAGCGGGCTACAATGCCTTACCAGTCGTTCCAGACTTTAGGATTCGAAGAAATAGTACGTATCCTTATTGCAATGTCCACTATGTTGAAGATGGCGATGGTGAAGTCTTACTAGAGGGGCAATCATACTCTGTTAAAAAAGGGGATCTATTTATTGTTGGTGCTTTTAAGGCCCACGAATACTTTGCAAACCCAAAATCCCCTTTTGTCTTAAAGTGGATGGAATTTTCAGGAGGTCTAGATTTGGTCGAAGCCTTCTCGAAGCGATGGAATAGTCCTGTTATAAATACAAAGACACACATCTTTATACTTCAATCTTTTGAAAACATCCTAAAAGACGTGCAGCAAAATAAAATGGATTGCTTTAGGCAATCCAAGGATATTTATGCTTTCTTAATTGATTGTATTGCCCTTAGTGATAAGGTTCTTCACTTAAGTACACAACAAGTGATGATCAAAAAGATCCATGATTATATAGAGAGACATTTAGATACAACGCTTGAAGTCTCTGACTTAGCAAAAATAGCAGGGTATAGTGAAAGTTATTTTATTAAATTTTTTAAAGAAAATACTGGGCAAACACCTAATCAGGTGATAGCCCAGCTGCGTCACCATAAGTCGAGAATGCTACTCATCACAACCGATCTCTCCATTTTAGAAATTGCACACGCTATGGGGTACTACGACACCAGTCATTTTATAAAAGACTTTAAGCGTTGTGAGGGGATGACGCCTTTAAAATTCAGACAACAAAGTAAAATGTATGGGTAATGAACTAACCTCTTATCCGATTGACCTGATAAACTGCCTCAATATTTTCTATAGGCACATCTCCTTCAAAGTATTGACTAGCCATTAGGACATAACCGCCCTCTTTGTGGAGGGTATCCATATAATGTTCTGTTTCTTTGATTACTTCCTCAACTGTTCCAAAGGGTAGAATAACTTGGGTATCAATGCCCCCTTGAAAGCATATTTTACCGCCAAACATTTCTTGAAGTACTGTCGCTTCAAGCCCATTAACCTTTTGCAACGGCTCTAGAACATCTACCCCACAAGCGATCAACTCCGGAATAATGGGTTGGATTGCGCCACAAGAATGTTGTTGGTAAAAGGCGCCATATTTATGGGTGAGATCCACTAGCTTCTTTGTGTTTTCCTTAAAGAATTGTCGCCACATATCAACACTAAATAGCAAACTGATTTGTGTGCCATAATCATCATGAGGCCTTATAATATCAATTAACCCTTGACCGGCTATGAGCATGCGTTCATAATAGTCTAATTCAAAATCTACCATTTTGTCATATATTTTCTGGGCAAATTCTGGTTCTAAAGCCATATCAACAAATAACTTATCCATATTCCTAAGGAAAGTGGCAATTTGAAAGGGACCTGGATGTCCAATCATAATCGCCTTATCAGCATTCTTTTGACAAAATTCTGTTACAATAGAATAGTCAAACCAGTCTGCTGATGGCCAAGGGTAATTGTCAAGACCTTCAAGGGTTTCTATTTCGTCTAATGGATGAAAGCAGGTAATGGAGTTGTACTCACTTCCTGTCCAGACTCTTTTATTTTTACAGCCCCAATAATCTGTAGTCACTTCATTGCCATCCACATCAATATATTTTGGAAGCTCTGTCCCTATATATTTTGCGTCCACGCAGCGTATGTCAATCTCGAATTTTTCTAGAATTTCCTCATGGGTCGTAAATCCATAGTGCTTCATTAATTTTTCGCTCACAGCGCTCGTGCACTCAAAATGGGCAGGTATACGATCTACTGGTAAATGTTGTAGGGCGCGGCGTACGCGTTCTTTTGATGTCATCATTTCCTCCTAGAATCTCATTTTTTTATGATTTTAGTATAAATGAAAAAGGTCAAAACAGTGATGTAAAAAATGAGATATAAAATCGTAATATTTTCTACCTTATTTAATCTTATATAAGTAAAAATTTAAATTAAAATATAAAACTTTCCTTTGCCACTTAAAATATAATGCACTAGATAGTGGTCACGTACATCAAGGCCAAAAGAATGCTCTGAAGAACATGCTTCATAACCACAATGGTACATCATGAGTTCAACCGTATTTAGTCCGTTTGCCTTGAAATGTATAGGTATTAGAAGTAACTCCTTTATAGCGTTTTTAAAATCATATCACATTAGGACATATAAAAGTTACATTTATCTATTTAAGTTTTAGGGTAAAACACATAAGATAATATTAAGTTATAAAAAAGTTCAATTAATAGGAGGATCATTATGCCAAAAATATGTTTTTTAGGAGCAGGAAGTACTATTTTTGCTAAGAATGTACTAGGA
>CALECF010000035.1 GCA_937948705.1 uncultured Anaerosolibacter sp.
CATCGGCTATGATGAGAAAAATAAAAGTGATGTACTGCTATTGAGTCTACCGATTAAACGTAAAGATATCGTTACTGCTAAATATCTATCCATTTTTGTATTTTGCATCGTAGCTTTAGCCATTACAGGTATGATCGGAGCCTTTTTGAAATTAATTGGACTCCCATTGATCATTCGGTATATGAATAGGACCGATGTATTGGCGGTCCTTACGAGTATAAGTATTTTGTGCGCGCTGTATTATCCTTTCTACTTTAAGTTTGGTTCAATGTATATGCGGATCATCAATATGGTTTTTTTCATGGCTGTTTTCTTCTTGCCGAGTATTTTGATCAAATATTTAAAACAAAACTACACCCAAGAAGAGGTTATTGATCTGATTTTAAATGCTAATCAATTCATGTCTTGGACCAGGATTGGTGCGATTGTCACAATTCTTTGTGGTGTGTTATTGTTGTCTTACCTATTGTCTCTAAGAATCTACGCAAAGAAGGAATTTTAAAAGAGAGCTTAGGATTTAAAAATCCTAAGCTCTCTTTTATAGTCAGAGCCCTACTTTTTCTTTGTAATCACCATTTCACAGCAATCCTGTCCCTTGCTGATCAGTTGTTTGAATTCAAGATCTAAATGGGGGAAGCATTCGATCATACCGTAATCTCCAAAGCTTGCCAACTCACACAACTTTTCCACTTCTTCCGGAGCACAACCCAGTTTTTTCCAAGCCTCCACCAAGGCACAATATCTAAACTTAATGACGCTTTCATCCGCTTCCAGTTTCACAGGCTCCATGGCAAAAGCTTCTCTCGGGTGACCCGTCAAGATCGCGTTGGCAAAATCCAGTGCTGTTTTTGCTTCTCCAATGGCCATGCCCTTCATATTTCCAAACTCTTTAATTGCTTTTTCTGCAATCTTGTCTACATCTGCGTTTTCTTCTTTTGCATATTTCAGTAGTAAATAAAACCATCTTGCTCTATCCTCTATAGCCGCTCTGAAAGTATCTGTCAACTCTTGTTGTGAATATATTTTATCACACATCTCATTGTCCTCCTTTAATATTCTAATTACTCACCTAAATAGGCTTTTTTCACGGCATCACTTTCTAATAACTTCTTTGCCTCATCCGCTAAAACAATTTTGCCTGTTTCCAGAACATAACATCGATGGGCAATCATTAATGCCATTCTTGCATTTTGCTCAATTAATAGGATGGTTGTTCCTTGCTCATTTATCTCCTTTATTAATTGAAAAATTGTTTCTACCAGTAAAGGAGCCAGTCCTAGAGAAGGCTCATCCAACAGCAGCAATCTCGGCTTACTCATTAAGGCTCTTCCTATAGCAAGCATTTGCTGCTCTCCACCGCTTAAGGTTCCCGCTGCTTGGTGCTTTCTTTCATGGAGCCTGGGAAATAGGTTGTAGATTCTTTCAAAGGATGCATCTATCTCTGTCCTGTCATTTCTTGTAAATGCACCCATCTCTAGATTTTCAAGGACTGTCATTCTAGGAAAAACCTGTCTTCCTTCCGGCGATAGAGAAATCCCTAGCTTCACCATTTCCGGAGCAGATTTATGGGTGACATCCTCATTGTTAAAAGTAATCTTACCTGACCTTGGTTTTAGCAATCCTGCAATAGCTTTTAGTGTTGTAGTTTTTCCTGCACCATTGCTTCCAATCAGGGTTACGATTTCCTTTTCCCTTATTTCCAGGGAAATCCCCTTTAATGCTTGGATGTTTCCATAGAAGGCATGAACATTTGATACTGTCAGCATACGCTTACGCCCCCTTTCCCAAATAAGCTTCTATTACATTTCGATCGTTTCGGATCTCCATTGGCACGCCTTCTGCAATCTTTGCACCATGATCCAGTACATAAATTCTATCTGAGATATTCATGACAAGCTTCATGTCATGTTCAATCAATAATACAGTTACGCCCGTATCTCTTATTTGGCTGATATATCCATTCAAATCACAGGTCTCCTGCGGGTTCATCCCTGCAGCCGGCTCATCCAGCAATAACAGCTTTGGCTGGGAGGCCAGGGCCCTAACAATTTCAAGTCTTCTTTGCTCTCCATAGGAAAGACTCTTTGCAGCCTCGTCACATTTATCTTCTAATCCTACTGTGGCTAACAGCTCCATTGCTTTCTCTGTACTCCGCTTTTCTTCTTCATGAAAAGCTTTTGTACGTAAAATACTACGCACAATACCATTTTTTGTTTTACTATGCATACCAATCATCACATTTTCCAATACACACATATTGGAAAAAAGTCTTATATTCTGAAAGGTTCTAGCCATCCCAAGGGTGGTTACCTTCTCAGGTGATTGTCCTTGAATTTTTGTTCCGCCGAAGGTGATACACCCAGATGTAGGATGATATAGACCTGTCAATATATTAAAAAATGTTGTCTTTCCAGCACCGTTTGGGCCAATTAAGCTGACAATCTCACCTTCTTTTACAATTAAATCTACATTATTGACTGCTCTTAGCCCCCCAAACTGCTTGCTTATGCTCTTTGCTTCTAAAAGAATCATGTTCTGCTCCCCCTCCTTTTCTCGGTCTAAATCCTATACCTCCCAATAGGCCTTGTGGTCTGATCAACATCATCAAAACGAGGAGTAGGCCATAGATCACCATTCGATAGGCTTGTAGCGATCTTAATAATTCTGGGGCAGTAACCAATATAGACGCGCCTAGAATTGTACCTGGTATGCTACCCATTCCACCGAGAATGACGATGCTCAGGATTTGTATCGACTCGTCAAAGGTAAAGCTTTGGGGGTCAATATAGCTT
>CALECF010000036.1 GCA_937948705.1 uncultured Anaerosolibacter sp.
GGCTGCTATTGTCTTAACAATAATCCCGATGATTTTACGAAATGGCTGGTGCAATTACTAGGTCCAGTTTTGCTAGGCGCGAAACCTGCAGAAATACTTAGTTTTCCTAGAAACAATCAAGAGGGTATTGATAAAATGAAAATTATTAAGCAGGTATTCCATTGCTGCAGCAAAGTAGGCTATAAAGAGGTGAAAATCTCCAACCACTGTACGAAGTTGTTTTTTTATCATAAAATTTCTTTGAATCAAGCCTTAGATGATTCGAGAAATTTAAAGTTTTTAGGATGCTTGGGATATCCCAAAAGCTATGACATGGAGGGATATTTAAATTTCCTATTAGACAAAATGCAGACGGGAGAAATTCCCGATGAGATTGGGATTTTTCTAGGATATCCATTAAAGGATGTTATTGGTTTTATAGGTCATACGTCGCTAAAGTTAACCAAGATCAATGGGTGGAGAGTCTATGGGGATCCAAGACTTTCAGATGAAAAATATAATTCATTCGTAAAGGCGAAGGAACATATGAAAAAGATGTTGGAGTATGATACGCCCATCCATATCGTACAATCTGCATAGGCCATAGACAGTAACATGAAAAGGATCACTATCCTATGAGGGAGTGATCCTTTTCATGTTACTATATTCTTTGGCATTTTTGACAATAGCCGTATAATTCAAATTTATGGTCTGTGAGGGTGAAGTTTTTAGAACCAAGTTTTTTCTGAAGATCTGCTATAGGGCAAAAATCAATATTCTCTGTTTTACCGCAGCCCTTGCAAATGAGATGGTGATGATGGGCATCGGAGCAGACCAACTCGTAGCTATAGGCACCCTCCCTGATTTGTGTCTTATGAATGATATGGGTATTCACAAGGATTTCTAGATTTCGATAAATTGTAGAAAAGTTAGTTTGAGCATATTTATCCTTGGATTTCAAATATATCTCTTCGGCTGAAAGGAAATGCCCTTGGTGCTCAACCAATACGTCGATAATGGCTTTTCGTTGGTTGGTTAGTTTATATCCATGTTCTTTCAATTTATCTTCAATGTATTTTTTATCCATTAAGATGCTCACTCCCAAGGGTTCGATTAATACTATTTTATTATAGTATAACCGTAGATACAATGAAAAAATAAAAGAGTCGATCGCCATAGGCAGCTCAAGCCTTTAAAAAAAGATGAAATAGATACAAGGTTTTTAAAAACCCATGTAGAAGTGATAAAAGACGTAGATGCATATTTCTATTTCATTAGGAAAAATTTTACGGCTAATTCCTAACAATGAACCGTATGAAGAGGGGGAAATGATATGAAGGTTTACATTAGTGCAGATATGGAAGGTATCACTGGAATAACCCATTGGAATGAAACGGATAAGCTCAAAAGTGACTATGGATACTTCGTAGAGCAGATGACCAGAGAGGTAGCGGCAGCTTGTGAAGGGGCAATAAAGGGCGGTGCTACAGAGATTTGGGTGAAGGATGCCCATGAAACAGGAAGGAATATTGATCCTAGTGCCCTTCCTGAGAATGTAAGACTTATTCGAGGTTGGAGTGGACATCCATACGCTATGGTTCAGGGATTGGATCCATCCTTTGATGCACTATTATTTATAGGGTATCATTCTTGGGCAGGATCTAACTATAATCCACTGGCTCATACCATGGATGCCCACGGCATTCAATATATTAAGATCAATGATCAGTATGCCAGTGAATTTATGATTCACGCCTATGCTGCGGCATCCTTGGGCGTACCAGTGGCATTTATTAGTGGAGATAAGGGATTGATGGACGAGGCAAAAGTGTTGAATGTCAATATGAGAACCCTGGCAGTAAATGAAGGTATTGGAGACTCCACCATCAGTATTCATCCCCATGTGGCTGTAGAGCAAATGAAAAAAGAAGTGGAGGTGGCATTGAAAGGGAATTTGGAGCTATGTAGTATTAAAGTTCCAGAAAAATTTCAAGTAGAAATTTCTTTTGCGGAGCATAAAAAGGCATATAAAGCTTCCTTTTACCCAGGAGTAAAGCAATTATCTGCCCATGGGGTAGCGTTCGAAGCCAAAGATTATTTTGAAGTACTGAGAATGATGTCCTTTGTATTATAATAATACATCCCATGGAGCGCGTTAACGCTCTCCATGGGATGTATCTTCTTTTTTTCCTTTTTTGATAAAGAAGCTGGATGCTAGGGCGGTGATTGGGATCGCGATCACTAGTCCGATACTGCCGGTCAAGGAACGAATGACCTCTGTGGCGATGATATCCAGGTTAAGGATTTTTACAAAGGAGGTTTCATAGGCCATGAACAGGAGCAACAGAGGGATGGAGCTGCCTGTGTAAGCCAGTATTAACGTGTTGGTCATGGTTCCCATGACATCTTGACCTACATTCATCCCCGAGGCAAAAAGTTCCTTTCGGGTTAAGTTAGGATTGACACGATGAATTTCTTCGATGGAGGATGCGATGGACATACCAATATCCATCACGGCACCTAAGGAACCTAAGATAATACCAGAGAAAAGTAATCCTTTAAAATCAAATGCGATGGCTTGGGGGATATAGGTAAGCATGACTGCTTCTTCACTGCTCATCCCCGTTAATCGAACCTTACTGCCTATAAAATACGCCAAAAGTCCTGCCGTAAGGACTCCGCCTGTTGTGCCTAGGATGGCGGACATGCTTTTGCTGTTGATGCCTGCAACGATGAATAAGGTAACAATGGTAATAAAAATCGAAGTTGCGATGGTAATTGGGACAGGGTGATAGCCTTTCAATATCAAAGGCAGCAACACCTTTAGGATTGTAAACAATGTAATGGTTAGGGTGATCACAGCTTTAAGGCCCTTTTTTCTGCCGATGACAAGAATCAAGGCTACAAAAAAGATACCCAAGTATATGGCATAGTTTTGTCGCATGTAATCAGCAATAAAAACCTCAATGGTGTCATCCTGCTCTTCAATAACAACAACCACTTTATCATTTGCCTTCACAGGAAAATCATAGATAAAATTGCCTGAAAGATGGTTCACGGTCTCGATGGTTCTTCCCTTATAGGTGCCGCTGGTAATCCTTAATTGAACGTGCTGGGATGCCTCATCAAGGTCTGTTACTTCCAGCACTACAGCCGTTTCTGTATGACTTTGAATTTCCTCGCCATATGTAGGGATGGTGAATAAAATGCTTAGGAGTATCGTAAGTAGAATCAGTTTTTTCATTCTTTGCCTCCTGGAGAATTTTTATATTATTATAACATGGGAGACAAAAAAAGACGAATCAGTCCCTCAAAAACCAAATTAAAAAACCTTCGAAGGTGAAGCTCGAAGGTTTTTTAATTTGCTATTTTTTATTTTCTTCTACCCATTCCTTAGACTCAACAACACCAGTTTCGCTGGGGATAGGAACCCCTGTGTCCGATAATACATGATCTACATCTGCCCAAGCAGCCGTTACATCCGTGCCTAAAATAGTTTTTTCACCATTTGGATTTGACATAGGAACAACTCCCTTCTATTTATTTATGGAATCACAATAGGATATAAGTCAACTGAGTATTTTCTATTGGGATATATACCCAGAAGGAGGCAAACTAAACGTTTAATGGAGAAATATTCTAGTGGAGACCTTTCAAACAATGCAGGAATTTTGGGGAAAAATGTCGAATGATTTCCTGTAAATACTATCTAAACACAGGAGAATCTAAATGAAGATAAGAATAAAAGATTTACTGAAGAGCAAGATTTTTTTAAGACAAATAGTATCCTATTTACTCATTATCTGTATTACCTTTGCCAGCTTTGCCATCGTCTTGCTGACAATCACGAGGATTGCCATTGAAAAGCAGCAGCTCTCCATGGTGGAGAACTATCGCAGGGAAGTGGCAGAAACGATGCATCGATGGCTCCGCGGAAGAATTCACAGTATAAAGAGTCAGGCATTGTATTTGGAACAAATGGAAGAGAGCCTAGGGAAAGATGTGATTAAAGATATCATCAATAGGCAGATGACATGGGATAAAAATTTCTATGACATCATGATCATAGATAGTCAAGGAAATATTATAAATTCCCGAGACGGAAAGTTAGACCACATTAATCTAGCAGACCGACAGTATTTCAAAAACGGAATGATGGGAGTTTCTACCGTGACTGGTTTTTTTAAGGACAGGAAGGGTGGGAATCCTATCATGGCTATTTCGCGTCCCATATCCATTCAGGGAAAACCCGAGTATATACTGGCTGGGTATATCACCTTGGAACGTTTCAAGGAAATGGCAGAAACCTTGAGCTTGGGGGATTTTGGACATGCCTATCTAGTAGATGCTGAGGGAACATTTATCACTGATAGTGCGTTTATTCTAGAATTTATTGAAGGCGGTGGGATCGTCAACAAAGATAAATATAGATTAAACACCGATGCAGTGAACCATGTCATAAAAAAGGAACAAGGTACAGGAAAATATAAGGATTTTATGGGGGACAAGGTTTTTGGTTCCTATGAATGGTTGGAGGATATTCAGGCAGGAATTATCGTAGAATTCAAGGATGCCATGGTGATGAAGCCCATTCGCAATTTGTTAGGTACCCTAGGAGCCATTGGGGCAATCATTATTGCCTTTGGGATGTTGTTCGCCATTCTATTTACCCGTAGAATTATCGGACCAATTGAATCTCTTATTTATGCTTCAAAGAATATTGCTTCTCAGAACTATCAAGCACCACTGGATATAAGTACCAATAGCGAATTGGATATCTTGGTGGAACAGTTTAATCAAATGCAGATGGCTATCAGTGCTAGGGAAGGGCTATTAGAAAAGAAAAATCAAGAATTAAAATCCCAAAGAGCAGAAGCAATAGAAGCCAACAAGCTAAAGAGTCAGTTTCTGGCCAACATGTCCCATGAGCTAAGAACACCACTGAATTCCATTATTGGCTTCACAACTCGGGTAATTAAGAAAACAGGAGATACGTTACCGCCAGTTCAATTAGAAAACCTCACTATCGTCAAGGAAGAGGCCCAGCATCTATTGGAATTAATCAATAATTTGTTGGATTATTCGAAGGTAGAGGCAGGGAAGATGGAGGTGTATCCAGAGTCCTTCAACCTCATCAAAGTTGCTGGGGAAGTACGTACTATGGCGATGAATTTAACAGATGGAAAATCCATTGACTATGTAGAAAGCTTCTATAATACTGAAACAATTCCAATTTTTAATGATCGATTAAAGATTAAGCAAATTCTAATCAATCTTTTGAGCAATGCATTCAAATATTCAGAAAAGGGAACCATCAAGTTTTCCATTGATCAACAGGGCGATGTCTATCGGTTGATTGTGGAGGATCAGGGCATTGGCATTGATCCAGAGGATATTGATAATATCTTCGACGAATTTAGACAGATAGATGGCTCTTATACAAGGAAGGTAGGCGGTACGGGTCTAGGCTTGTCTATCACCAAACGGTTTATTGAGATGTTGGGAGGGCGCATTGAGGTGACCAGTACAGTCGATGTTGGAAGTCGGTTTACTGTGTATTTGCCAATGCGATATGAAGTCTTGAGCGAACATTATGATCAAGTATTGGATGTAGATGCTATACTATGCCCTTCTAAGAAGAGGGTTGTGTGCATTGATGATGATCACAATGTACAGAAATTGTATCGTCAGTATTTAGATGAAGAAGGATACAATGTGATTGCGTTGGATGGAAAAGAAAATGTGATAGAAAACATTCTTCGAATGATGCCAGATATCATTCTTTTAGATATTATGCTTCCAAATAAAGATGGATGGGAACTGCTTGGAGAGCTAAAGAATCACCCACAGACCAAGAATATTCCAGTCATTATGGCATCGGTACTCAATGAAAGAAACCTTGCCTATAAATTAAGAGCAGATGAGTATTTGGTCAAGCCTGTGACCCAGGAAGAATTGAGTCAGACCATTGCCAACACCATTGCTACTACCATGACAAATAAGAATGGGATTTATGTATTGGTGGCGGATGATGATGAAAATTATCTGAATCTCATGGGACAGTTTTTGAGAGAGGAAGGTATCCATTATGGCCTTGCTAGAAACGGTAAAGAGGCCTTAGAATGCATTGAGAGTAGAAAGCCAGATATATTGATCTTAGATATTATGATGCCTGAGAAGGACGGTTTTGATGTCATAGAGAGCGTGAAGCAGAGAAATGAGTGGGAGAGCATGGCCATTGTAGTTGTAACAGCCAAAAATTTAAACAATACAGAAAAAGATATATTGAGACACCGAGCAAATCATGTCATAGAAAAATCGGGTGTACATATTGAGTCTATAATGGAGATTTTATTACACCAGATAAAGGAGAAAACCAAGGATGCATAAGTTTCTTGTGGTAGAAGATACGCCTCACAATATGCGGTTAATAGAGCAGATTATTGAGGAGCTAGATGAAAGTATTCAAGTGGTGAAGGCTTATTCAGGGAAAGACGCCTTGTTTCTATGCGAAGAAACCAGCTATGATTTGATATTGATGGACATTTCTATGCCAGATATAGATGGAATTCACATTACAAAGCTGCTAAGGCAGTATTCACAATTACAAGACACTCCCATTATTGCTGTAACAGCCTATGCCATGTCCTCAGAAGAAGAGACGTTTAGGGAAATATTTGATGATTATGTGTCGAAGCCAATTGATGAAGAACAGCTTTTGATGACGATGAAGAAGTGGATGGAGGGAAATAGCTGTGGGAGCTAAGGTGCTTGTTGTAGATGATAATCCCAGAAATATTCGGCTGTTGACAGATATTTTGGAGGATGAACACTATGAGGTTTATTCAGCAGATCAAGGCTTACTTGTTTTAGAGATGACCCATAGGATCAAACCTGATATCATCCTATTGGATATTATGATGCCAGGGCTGGATGGTTTTGAAGTATGTAAACTGCTGAAAAGTAATTACGAAATACAGGATATTCCTGTCATTATGGTTACTGCAAAAATTGATAGTATAGATGTTAAGAAAGCACTGGACTTAGGGGCTTTTGACTATATTAAAAAGCCTTTAGACGAGATTGAGGTCATGGCCAGGGTACAATCAGCCCTGCGCTTTAAGGAGCATCAAGATAGGTTAAAGGAAATGGCTATGAAGGATGGACTTACAGGCCTATATAATCATACCCTATTAATGGAACTGTTTGAAAAGGAGGCTTCTCAACGCAACAAGGAAGGCTGTGATATAGCTTTCGTGATGTTGGACATTGATTATTTTAAGCAAGTAAACGATAACTATGGACATATGGCAGGAGATATGATTTTGAAGGAATTATCTAGAATTCTCATTGATTCAGTTCGTGTAGGGGATATTGTTGGAAGATATGGTGGAGAGGAATTTGGAATTGTTCTACGAGATACTGATGGAAAGTCGGCCTATGATATCTGCGAGAGAATCAGGCAGCGAATAGAAAACAATTTGTTTTCTATTGGGGAGAAAACCATTAACATTACTACCAGCATAGGACTTAGCATAAAGCAGTGTGGTGTGTCTGTTGTGAATTCAGAGGTGATTAAGAAAGCCGATGAAGCCCTATATAAAGCAAAGTATGGTGGAAGGAACAAAACAGAGTTATTATAAAGATACAGGGGGGCCAATGGACCCCCCTGTATCTTTATAATAACTACATTAAATATGAAATAAACAATGTGGCCAATCCTAAGAAAAAGAAAAAGCCTAATACATCTGTAACGGTGGTTACGAATACTGCCGATGCAAGGGCGGGGTCAATTTTAAATCTTCTAAGGGTTACAGGCACTAGAAAACCTGCAGTGGTGGCGGCGAT
>CALECF010000037.1 GCA_937948705.1 uncultured Anaerosolibacter sp.
CAAAAATACGAAGTTGGGTTGTTGTCGAATTACTATTAATTCGGTGAGAAGTTTCAGGAGCCGGATACGGCAAACGTAAGTCCGGTTCTGTGAGAGCAAAGAAAACAGGACTAATTATCCTGTTTTCTAGCTACTCGATTTTATCAGTGGCAGCATAGGATGGCAATCTTTACTAAAATGAACATGAATATAATGTGCAAAAAAAGTATGAATTCTATCGAGATATGTGGTATAGTAATGATGTATCACGGACACATTGTGATAAAAGTAGTGTTTTGACGGACAAATGTGTTTGATCATCATGCAGTTAATTTAAAACATTCTGTTTAATATAAAGGAGGAGGGTATATCATGGAAGGAACAATGAAAGTAGTCATCAAGGAAGAGTCAAAAGAAGGTGCAGTCATTGCTACAAAGCAAATTCCTAAGCTGGGGCCCAATGATATTTTAGTAAAGGTTATGGCTACATCCATTTGCGGTACAGACTATCATATCTATAGCTGGGATGCTTGGTCTCAAAAAAGAATTAAGACTCCCCGAGTCATGGGACATGAATTCGCTGGAGAAGTTGTAGAACTTGGACAAAATGTTACTAGAGTCAAGCTGGGGGACATCGTGTCTGCTGAAACCCATGTAGTATGCGGTAAATGTGAGCTATGTGTCACAGGAAAAGCTCATATCTGCAAGGATACAAAGATTCTTGGTGTAGACACCGATGGTTCTTTCGGAGAGTATATTGCGATACCAGAGGAAAATGCATGGATTAACGATCCTTCTATTCCACCAGAATATTTATGTGTACAAGAGCCACTGGGTAATGCGGTACATACTGTATTATCTGGTGAAATCATAGGAAAAAGCATTGCCGTCGTTGGATGCGGGCCGATCGGTATTATGGCTGTTGCTGTGGCGAAGGCAGTAAGCGCTTCCAAGGTAATCGCCATTGAAGTAAATGAATATAGATTGGCATTGGCGAAGAAGCTGGGTGCCGATGTGGTTATCAACCCTATGAAGGAAGATGTTGTAAAGCGAGTATTAGAGGAAACTGAAGGCATGGGTGTTGACGTTGTTGCTGAAATGTCTGGCAATGCCATAGCTATTCGACAGGCCTTAGAATATATCAAGCTAGGAGGCAGAATGTCTATGCTTGGTATACCTACGAAAGATGTGGAGATTGATATTGCAAGCCTAGTATTTAAGGGAATACAGATCCATGGTATTACAGGTAGAAGAATGTATGATACATGGTATCAGGTAAAGGGATTATTGGCATCGGGCAACTTAAATATTGATACCATTATCACCCACAAACTTCCCTTAGAAGAGTATGAAAAGGGTATGGAGCTAATGAAGAGCGGAGACTGTGGAAAAGTCGTATTGTTTCCTAATATGAATAAATAGATTTAAATATGATAAAATTAGTATAGATAAAATTGGAAAACTCAATTGAAATAGAAGGAGGTTTTAGAAATGTCTAATATACACGAGTTGCCGTTTCTAAAGGAAAAGATTGAAGAATTAAAGAGCCAGGGTATCTACAGGAAGCTTCCAGTGCTGGAAGGGCCAAACGAAGCAGAGGTCATCTTAAATGGAAAAAAAGTGATTAACTTGTCTTCCAATAACTATTTAGGGTTTGCAAATCATCCTAGAATGAAAAAAGCCGCCATTGAAGCAGTTGAGAAATACGGTGTTGGTGCAGGGGCAGTAAGAACAATCATTGGTAACATGGACATCCATGAGGAAATGGAAGCCCTATTAGCGAAATTTAAGAGGGAAGAAGCAGTAATGTCCTTTCAATCAGGATTTAACTGTAATGCTGGTGCTATTCAGGCAATTACTGAGGCCGGTGATTTAATTATCTCAGATGAATTGAATCACGCCAGCATCATTGATGGGGCGAGATTAAGCAGGGCAGACAAAACAATTTATATGCACAATGACATGGATAGTTTAGAAAAGGTGCTTAAGGAGAAACGGGATAAATATAGAAACGTATTAATTATTACTGATGGCGTATTTAGCATGGACGGAGATATCGCGGATCTTCCTAATATCGCAACCTTGGCTGAAAAATATAATGCCATGACCTATGTGGATGATGCCCATGGATCAGGGGTCCTAGGTGAAAGCGGCAGGGGTACTGTGGACCATTTCCATCTTCACGGAAGAATTGACTTTAGCATTGGAACCTTATCAAAGGCTATCGGTGTGATTGGTGGTTACGTGGCAGGAAGTCAAACGGCCCAAGACTGGTTAAACCATAGAGGTAGACCGATCTTATTTAGTACAGCATTGCCACCGGCAGCTGTGGGCGCAATCATGGAAGCTATTAGAATATTAATGGAAACCACTGAGTACACGGATCGTCTATGGAGTAATTCTAAGTACTTTAAAGAAAAGCTCGGCAAACTAGGATTTAATACAGGTCACAGTCAAACACCTATTACGCCAGTGATCATCGGAGATGAAGCAAAGACCATGGAATTTTCTAGAAATCTATTCAATCATGGGGTATTTGTCTCTGGTATCGTATTTCCAACAGTTCCAAAAGGAACAGGTAGAGTAAGATGTATGGTGACAGCAGCCCATACAGAAGAGCAATTAGACCGAGCAGTAGCTGCCTTTGAGAAGGTAGGCAAAGAAATGGGATTAATCTAATCACTAAAATAAAAAATAATATAAGAAGAAACCCTTTACTCTAAAATGTTTTAGAGTAAGGGGTTTCTTCTTATATTGTATAATGGCTAGAGAATGCCTCATAACCTCATAAAAAGAATTACATATCATTTACATTTGGACAATTGACTCGTGGGTCAATTAAATATATAATGGTAGAATACTGACCAGTCAGTCGGTCTAGAACTATAAGAAATTGTCTATGATTCAAGAGAATACTACTTTTTATGGAGGGTATAAAATGAGAAAAAAAATCGTATCAATCATTCTTGCAGCATTCCTATTAATGGGCATTTTAGCTGGTTGCGGGGCTAAGGAAGCTCCAGGCCCAAATGCTTCAGAAGAAGAAAAGTATATACCAGTAGAAATAGCCGTCTTAGAACAAAAAACCATATCCAATGAAACCACATTTAATGGTAAGATTTTTGCTGATAAAGAGGTGTTTGTTGTGCCTAAAACACCTGGGAAGGTGACAAGCATGAATGTAACCGTAGGATCTGTGGTGAAAAAAGGAACTGTATTGTTTCAATTGGATCAGGAAGATATTCAAAAACAGGTGGATCTAACGAAGAAAAGCATAGACTTGGCCCAGGCCAATTATGAATTGACAAAAGAAAAGATAGATAATGCTAAGCTCACATTAGAAAGAACAAGAGCCCTATATGAACAAGGGGCCATTCCAAAGAGTCAACTAGAGCAGGCTGAACTAGCAGCTTCTGATAAATCGTTACAAACGATTCAAGTGCAAACCGAACAGGCCCAGCTACAATATAAGCAAGCTTTAGACGGTCTTCAGAATTTAACTGTTGTTGCCCCAGTGGATGGCATTGTCTCTGCAGTAGCTGCAGAGGTCGGTGAAATGGCCAGTACTGCTCAGCCCACAGTAACGATTGTAAATATGGATAGAGTATATGCCGAAATTAATGTGACAGAGAATGTAATCAATGCTCTTTCCATAGGAAAAGAAGTAGTGGTAGATATTCCTTCGGCATCCAGTGAAAGTTTAACAGGAAAGATTGATAAAATTAGTCCTGTTTCTGATGGAAGAACACAGCTTTATCCCATAAGAATATATATGGAGAATCAAAATCATCTTATAAAGCCTGGCATGTTTGCAAAGGTAAAACTTGCAACCAGTGCCCGGGAGAATGTTATCGCTGTGAGAACAGAAGCGATCGCCAGTGAGAATAATAAAAATATTGTTTATGTGGTGGAAAATGACCGGGCTATTGCAAAAGAAATAGCTATTGGCCTAGATACAGGGACTGAAACGGAAGTGATCAGTGGATTAAAGGTAGGGGAAAAAGTAATTATAAAGGGTCAAGATTATATAGAGGATGGATCAAAAGTTAAGGTTGTGAGAGGTGAACAATAATGAGTTTATCTAGCTTATCGGTAAAAAGACCTGTTACAGTGATCATGTTTACCTTAATTATTGTGATCTTGGGTTCTGTATCATTGTCTAAACTGCCAATCGATTTATATCCAAATATTGAGGTACCTGTAGCCATTGTGTCAACAACATATTCAGGGGTAGGTCCCCAAGAGATGGAGGAGTTGATTACAAAGCGATTAGAACAGTCTGTGGGTACGGTGAGTAATATTAAACAAATAAGTTCTATCTCAAATGAAGGCAGTTCAGTTATTATCGCAGAGTTTAACTCTGGAACAGATATGGAGTTCGCTGCCCTTGAAATGAGGGAAAAGGTAGACCTGGTAAAGGGGTTTCTACCTGATGGTGCAAATGAACCTATGGTCATGCGGATTGATCCAAATGCCATGGCAATTATGCAAATATCTATTACCAATGGGGAAGAATTGGCGAAACTACAAACCGTTGCTGAGGACACCATCAAGCCAAGGCTAGAAAGATTGTCAGGTGTGGCATCCGTAGACGTTTCAGGTGGATATGTGAACCAGATAGAAGTTGCTGTAAATCAAGAAAAATTAAAAGGTTATGGGTTAACCCTTGATCAATTGTCTCAAATATTAAGGGCTGAAAACTTAAATATGCCTGGCGGCGAGGTGCGGAAAGGGCTGCAAAAACTAACGGTAAGGACTTTGGGCGAATTCCAAACAGTTGAAGAAATTAGGTCTCTCCCGATTTCTCTGCCAACGGGTGGAACCATCTATCTAAGCGATATTACCGATGTACAGATGAAGCATAAGGATGTAACTGCCATCACGAGAACCAATGGCAGGAGAAGTATTAATATTTCTTTGCAAAAGCAATCTGGTACCAATACGGTGCAGGTAGCTGACCGAATTCGGCAGGAACTTGAAAAATTGAGACAGGATTTCCCAAATCTCAAGATGGACATCGTATTGGATCAATCTGAATTTATTAAACAATCCATAGATAATGTGAAGAGTAGTGCTATTGTAGGGGCAGTATTGGCGGTAATCATCTTATACTTGTTCTTGCGAAATTTAAGAACAACGTTTATTATTGGTGTTTCTATTCCAATCTCCATTATCGCAACTTTTATTTTAGTATATTTTAATGGAATTACCATAAATATGTTGACCCTGGGTGGATTGGCCTTGGGAGTAGGTATGCTGGTGGATAACTCCATCGTAGTTCTTGAAAATATTTATCGATTTAGGCAGGAAGGATACTCTAGAACTGATGCGGCTGTGGAAGGGGCAAAGGAGGTTGGCATGGCAGTATTGGCGTCTACATTGACAACTGTAGCCGTTTTCCTCCCTATCGTGTTTGTTGAAGGGATTACATCCATTATCTTCAGAGAATTTGCCCTGACAGTGACCATGTCCTTGGCGGCTTCCTTGGTGGTATCCCTTACCCTAGTACCTATGCTTTCATCGAAGTTATTGAAAATCGATGAAATGCAAGGAAAAGCACATCATGGACGCTTTCGTTTCTTCGATTTTCTCTATGATAGTTTTGACAAGTTGCTAGGAAAAGTCGAAAAAGCATATAAAAGAATACTAAGCTGGGCGTTGAGACATCGTAAATCCACTGTATTAGCAGCGCTCCTTGTATTCGTTGTGGGAATGGGCTCTATTGCCATGGTAGGGGCAGAATTTTTCCCGAAATCCGATGAGGGTAAGTTTACCGTTGGTATTTCTTTACCACCAGGGATGGAGTTAAATCATACAGATGAAATTGTTACAGAAGTTGAAGGGATATTAGAAAAAATTGAAGAAGTAGAGACCATTTATTCCAATATAGGATCCACAGGGGGCATGTCCTTCAGAAGTAGCGGTACCAATAGGGGGAATGTGTCTGTTGTTCTGAAGAGATTGGCAGATCGAGAACGAAGTACGGAACAAATTGCCGATCAGGTTCGTAATCAAGTGAAGGATATTCCAGGGGCAGAGATTAAGGTGGAGGTTTCATCTAGCTCTATGACAGGAGGAAGCAGTTCTCCTATTTCTATTAAAGTTAAAGGGGATAACCTAAATACTTTGAAAAAAATTGGTGAAGACTTTACAAACCTCGTAGAATCTGTAGAAGGTACGAGAGAAGTGGAAAGTAATCTACAGGAAGGGGTACCAGAAATACAGGTTAAAATAAATAGAAGCAATGCTTCCCAATATGGTCTCACGGCAGCCCAGATAACATCGGCGGTGAAGGGAACTATTTCGGGCCAAACCGCAACAAGATATAAATTAGACGGAGATGAAATTGACATTGTCATCAAAGGCGATTCGATTTATCAGGAGAGCATATCCAATCTTGGCCAGGTAACGATTCAAACGCCTGTGGGGATTGGTGTGCCACTCAACCAAGTCGCGGATATATCAACGGAAAGAGGACCTGTGACGATTAATAGAGAGAATCAAGTAAGAGTAGTAACGGTATCTAGCCAGATTCTCGGAAGAGACGTAAAGGGTGTTAGTTCAGATATCGAAAAGAAACTAATTAAATATGATTTACCCGAAGGTTATACCTATGATATAGGTGGGGAGAATGAGGAAATGATGAGCGCATTTAGTGATCTATTGCTTGCTTTACTACTGGCAGTTGTACTGGTATACATGATTCTTGCTTCTCAGTTTGAATCCCTACTCCACCCATTTACCATCATGATGTCAGTACCCTTAGCCTTTGCAGGAGGCATGTTGGGACTATTGGTGACGGGAAGATCCTTAAATGTAACGGGATTTATTGGTGTAATTATGCTGGCTGGTATTGTTGTAAACAATGCTATTGTGCTGGTGGACTATATTAATACCAGAAGGGCCAAAGGGGAAGAACGGAATGAGGCTATTGTCAATGCTGGTCCAATACGTCTCAGACCGATCCTCATGACAACCCTCACCACTGTGCTGGGATTGGTGCCTTTGGCACTGGGCATAGGGGAAGGTGCGGAAATGCAGACATCTATGGCAACTGTTGTGATTGCGGGCTTGAGTCTTTCGACACTATTAACATTAGTGTTTATTCCAGTACTGTATACCATATTTGATGATCTTAGTCATTCAATCAAGAAAAAGGTATTTGGAAAAAAGATAGCGAAAGCCTAGGGGGAAGGTAGTGAAGAGATGAGTCAAAAAGGAAACAAAAGAGAGGAAATTTTGAAGGCTTCTATGAAAATATTTACCTTGAAAGGCTTTCATAACACAAAGATCGAAGATATCTCCCTAGAAGCAGGCGTTGGAAAAGGGACTGTCTATCAATATTATGAGAGCAAGACCCATCTTTTTGAGGAAATGGTGTTCTATTACATCGAGATGTATAAGTTGCAATTGATAGAAATCACCCGTGAAGATATAAGCTTGAGGGAGAAATTGTTAAAAATCGCTGTACACAATAGCAAGCATATGGCGGATCATTTTGACATGGTGCAGAAGCTGGATGTGAGAGCGGATATGATATCTGATAGACTGAAAAAAACAATCATGCATAAGAAAAAAGAAATGTTTACAGCCATTGGATACGCTATGGATCATGCCATTGAAAAAGGTGAAATCAGACCTGATATCGATAAAGAGGTGGTTATATCATCTTACTTTGGTGCCATACATGGATATTGTACCATGAAGTGTCAAGAAAACATGTTCAAGGGATCTTATATAGATCCCACTCCGGTGGTGTTGTTCTTGGAAAAAGCTTTATATGCCTAAAACAAACAGAGTGCCTATTAATAGGCACTCTGTTTCTATGCTGGGAGACTATTTCGTTCCATTGGCAGTTAGAATTTGCTGCCATGTATCAAGGAACATAAATTCTTCATCCACCCTATTGTACGCGGGGATATTGCCTAAACGCCAGAGCGAAATACTTTTGATATCAAATAGTTTTGCCAGATAGATTTTTGATAGCATACTACGACTATCTTCATACCAAATGACATTATGAATATTTTTTTCTTGATCAAAATAGGTAAAATAGGGATTTTCATATTCTTTACTATAATGCATATGCAAAGTTCCCTTCTGAATCTCTGTTAAAAGTCTATTCCTCAAGGCATCATAGGTGGGGTTTGCTGTTTCGATGATCAAGCCTCCATTGCTTTCAAGTTTTCTCCACTGCATGGCATTGAAAGATAGTTGTAGAGAAATCTTACTGCGATCAGAAATGCCTGTTTGCTTGTCTGTGATTTCTAGTAACCCAGTGTATACGTCAAAGTCCTTATTATACTGGTTTGCGATGGGTGTTAAGGGACTTTGAATTTGTAAAAAGTTTTCGATAGGACTTATTGTGCTTAAGGCTTCAATTTGTCGTGGGTGATAGTCGTGGGCCATAAGAATTACTTTATCAGCAATTTCACCTATGGCTTTGTAATCATAACCTTTATAATACTTCTTTGGTTGTACAGCCACATAGAGACCTTTGTTTATTTTAACCAATTCTGCTTTAAGCTCTCCCAGGAACTGGGTCAGTGGCGCTGCTAAGGTAGGATCTTTTATTTCTTCAAAATCAATGACAACACCATCGAAGGAGGCAGAGAAGTTATCTTTTGTTGTATTTGAAATCTGTTGGATAATCTCTTGAATTATTTTTGACTTCACCTCGCCATTGAGTAGAATAAGTTCTACCAATCCCTTGCCATCGGCATTTTTGGTACTTTGAGAGGCAAATACCATCAGCTGTATAGGAATCTGTCGGTCTCTTGCCTTTGTGATGGGTTCCATAAAGCCTGTGGGTATAGATAAGCTCCCTGGGGCATCTATTTTTAAAGAAGCACCAGTGTCCTCATCAAATACGATTTGACTCCACCCGAAGCTTAGGGAGTCTAGTTCTGGTATGAAATCCAACTGGCCATAGGACTTCATGGCATAAAATCCGTGGAGTTCTTCTAGGGGGCTTGATATTTTCTGATACATTTCATAAATTAGTTTTTCTTCAGGCGTCTGGCCTACAGTGCTCATCTTTTGAAAAAGAGATGTAGGGCTATGAATCTGCCCATTGACAGGGTCATAGCCAATGGCTCGGATAAACATTAACTCTGCTTCTTTTTTTGTAATTTCTTGACTTAAATCATATTGGGAATCTACGATAATACCATGTTGTTTGCCCATATCTACAAGGTTTGAAGAGATAGAAGCATTGGATGTCCAATGAGATAGGTCATCCTGAAGAATGGAAAGTAGGGTTTTTAGAAAGGAAGACTTTGTCATTTTATAGTTGATGCCTTGGGGAGTACTCAAAATAGTGACCGTTTGGGTAGCATTATCCCATTGGACCTGGGCGCCGAGGCTTTCTGCGATGAATCTAGCCGGAACCAAGGTACGGTTATTGATGATCGTGGCTGGAACTTCCAGCTGGACAAGACGGTCATTGACATAGGCTTCGCGGCTTTCCAGTGTGAGTTTTATGGTGGTAGAGCGTTTGCTGCCAATTACAGTCTCAGTTGTAGGATCCCATGACACTTCTGCACCAAGGGCTTCAAAAATTGCCCTTAAAGGGACCATGGTTCGCCCTTCCATCAAAATAGGAGAAACCTCCAGTATGAGAGGTGTTCCATCCAATAAGATGCCAATGGGTTGTAAAGGTTGTCCATAAACTGTTGTCATAGAAAAGACGAAAGCAACAGTCCATGTAAGTATCAGTCGTGAAAGAAGTTTATTCATATGTACCTCCTGTAATATAATCAGTTACTATCCTAATCATTCTATAGTATAAGGATGAATCCTTTTGGTAAGAAGTTACAATTGTGTTACAAAATAAAAAAAGAAGATTTATGATAAATTGAAATCCAATTGAGGGATAGGTCAGTATATTTCATGTATAATATAGATAAACAGACTGATAAAGAGGTGATGACCATGATGATTGGAACTTGCAGCGTAGAGTTGATGATGCAGGAAACAAATTCGTTGAAAGACAAACGGCAAATTATCAAGAGTCTACTAGGGAAAATTCAATCTAGATTCAATGCTTCTGTGGCCGAAGTAGATCTTCAGGATAAATGGAGAAGTGCTGTCATTGGGATTGCTTGTGTAAGCACAACAACTAAGCACGCAAACCAGATGATCGATTCCATCATTCGGTTTATCGAAAATGATAATAGGGTAGAGATTATACGATGTGATATTGAAATCCTATAATGGGTCAGATACAGAAAGGAAGAGTTTAATGGCAAAGAAAAAATCCAAAGCATTAGATATATTAGGCATTTTAGATGTAACTTATCCTGATGCCCATTGTGAGTTGAATCATGAAAATCCATTTCAACTTCTTATTGCTACAATTCTTAGTGCACAGACAACGGATAAAAAAGTGAATCAGGTTACACCGGGATTGTTTCAAAAATACAAGACGCCCACAGATTTCCTCATGGTGACCCAAGAAGAGTTGGAACAACACATAAAGGAAATCGGACTATATAGAAGCAAAGCAAAAAATATTTTAGGTACTTGCAGAATGCTAGTTGAAGAATATGATTCTCAAGTGCCCAGCACCATGGAGGAGCTGATAAAACTGCCTGGGGTTGGCAGAAAGACTGCGAATGTTGTACTCAGCAATGCTTTTGGCGTGCCGGCCATCGCTGTAGATACCCATGTGTTTAGAGTTTCCAATAGAATTGGATTAGCAAATGCGGGGAATGTGGAAGAAACAGAGCGGCAGTTAATGAAGAGTATTCCAAAGGATCAGTGGAGTAAGGCCCATCATACCTTGATTTTTCATGGTAGGCGCACCTGCGATGCGAGAAAGCCTAAATGTGAGATTTGTCCATTGTCATCCCATTGTAACTACCATATGGAGAATAAGAAGCAAAAGGTTCAGTGAATTGTATTTGTATCTTTGCTTGTGTCGCATTTTGTAAAAAACTGAAAGAGGAAAATGTAAAATCATGAAGAATACTTATTAGGAAGAAGAACACGAAAGGGTTGTGAAGGATGTCTGAAACAACAGCGGTAAAAATAGATCCCCATGAGATTATATTTTCTTTAGATATAGGTACGAGAAACGTGGTAGGTATTATCAGCAAGCGAGATGGAGATCAATATGTGATTTTAGATATGGAGATCATGGAACATCCCAGCAGAGCCATGTATGATGGGCAAATACATGATATTGATAAGGTGGCAGATGTAGCTCGAAATGTGAAAGAGGCCCTAGAACATAGAATAGGCTTTGAATTGAAACAGGTTGCTATTGCAGCCGCAGGTAGAGCTCTAAAGACATATCGTGTTTCCGTGACTAGAGTGGTGGATATTTCAATGGAAATTGATAAAGGTGTGGTTGATAGTCTTGAGATGGAAGGTATTCAGAAGGCTCA
This sequence comes from uncultured Anaerosolibacter sp., assembly GCA_937948705.1. The sequence continues at coordinate 11,370 of CALECF010000037.1, forward strand.
GGAACTACTAGATCAAGAGAGTCATAGTCAAGACCATACCTATTATTGTGTTGGCTATACAGTTGTGAACTATTATTTGAATGATGGTATCATTATGTCCCTAAAAGGGCACCGGGGAAATAAAATTGGGGCGGAGGTATTGGCTACGTTCCTGCCCCATGTGGTTGTAAACGGTTTGTATACGGTAATGGATAAAATTGGGCTAGAGGTTATCAATTTAACCTTAGAGCCGATCGCCGCCATTCAGGCAGCAATCCCTCAAAAATTAAGGCTATTGAACCTTGCCCTAGTGGACATCGGTGCAGGCACTTCTGATATTGCCCTCACTCAGGATGGTGCCATCGTTGCTTATGCTATGGCTTCGGTAGCTGGGGACGAAATTACGGAAGCTCTTGCCAAGTCTTATTTATTGGACTTTGATACCGCGGAAAAGTTGAAATTGGAGTTGAACAAAAAGGACAGTCACTCCTTTACTGATATTGTAGGTATTTCATACACACTGACTACACAAGAGATTCTTGAAATGATAGGAAGTGTAATCGAAAGCTTAGCTGCAGAGATCGGAAACAAAGTGATTGAATATAATGGAAAAGCGCCTAGTGCTGTATTTTGTATTGGAGGTGGAAGTCAAATACCTCAATTTACAAATCATTTAGCAGAAAAGCTTGGGCTTCCAAAAGAGCGGGTTGTGGTAAGGGGTACTGAGATTATTGAAAACATTGTTTTTCATTGTGATAAGCTAATGGGACCTGAATTTATCACGCCTATTGGTATCGGTATGATTGCCGAAAAGGATCGAGAACAGGACTTTCTGCAGGTATCAGTAGACGGAAGAAATATAAAACTATTCAATTCGAAGCAGCTTCTTATTTCAGATGCCCTCATATTGGTTGGCTATCATGCGAGAAAGCTAATTTCTAGGAGTGGAAAAAAGTTGGTTTTCACTTTAAATGGGAAAGAAAAAATGATACCAGGTATTCCTGGAGAATCCGCAAAGATTTATTTGAATGGAAAGATTAGTAGTCTAGACACCGCGATCCATCACAAGGATATCATTATGATTGATCCTGCAGTGGATGGAAAAGACGGTGCAATGAGGCTTAAGGATATTATAGATGCTTTAAAGGTGGTAAATTTTAATCAGCTGCCAGTAAAACTATACAGCAAGCTTAGAGTAAATGGAAAAGAAGAGGAGGTTGATTACGAGATTCAAGAGGGCGATGTTGTGACCTATGAAGAAATCGAAAAGATAGAAGATTTACTCCAGCAATTTGAAATGAATCCACTGCAGTATGATGTTTTTGTAAACGAAGTGGAGCGAGAACTAGACTATATGCTAAGGAATGGAGATAAAATCTATACGAGAGAAATACGTAAAGGGACGGAACAAACGTCAATGGTGGGGGCTGAACCTCCTATAGGTGCCACAATTGGTCTAACCCAAGTCATCCATATCCATGTAAATGGACAATCCATCAAAGCATCTAAAGAAGGTGGAAGTTTTATCTTTGTAGATATATTCAATTATATTGATTTCGATCGAACAAAATCAAAGGGCTCATTAGTGTTAAAGCTAAATGGATATAGGGCGAATTATACGGATCCCATTAGGGAAGGTGATCATATTGAGGTATTTTGGAGTGAAGAGTAGCTAAATGTACATTTTGATATCACAATTAAAAAAACTAGAGACAGCTCTAGTTTTTTATACTTTTGAAAAGTCACCCATATGTTATTGGTACGATGAGTAGTTCTGATAGAAACCCAGGGTTATTTGGTTGCGGAGGCAGGATTTGAACCTACAGCCTTCGGGTTATGAGCCCGACGAGCTACCATTGCTCTACTCCGCGTCAATTAAATAGGCTACTATTATATTGTTATGCAAAAACTATAATATTATACAGACTGAGAAGGATGTTTTTTGCCGACGAAGTTTGAATGGAAAAAATAAAGGTATGATGTCGATTGAACAAATATTAAATTTTGATTAATAGATGTTCATAGTACGGAATATCATGTATATTAGTTATATAAAACAAATAAATATAGAAAATAGGGAGAGATTGTAAAATATCAATTGCAGAGAAATGGAGGAGAAGGATTGGAAACAAAGGTTAAACATAAAACAAAAAAATCTCATATCGTAACCGGGCTCATCATCGTGTTGTTTAGCTTTCTCATTTCAACCACGGGCATTTCATTTTTCTTGCTATATAGGGATACTATTTATAATGGGGTAACCATAGAGAATGTCGATGTAGGAAGTCTATCTATTTTAGAGGCACAAAAAAGAGTGCAGGAACATTTTGAAAAGTCTATTGATCAGCAAAACTTGGAATTGAGCTATGGAAACAAAAAATGGGATATAAATGGTAAGGATATTGGATATTCCTATGACTATACAAAGACAGTCAATGAGGCCTATCAAGTTGGACGTGACGGAAGCTATCTTGAAAGATTGCAAAAAATAGTCTCTCTATACAAAGTACCGTATAATCTAGAATTAGTGCCTATTTTTGATCATGGTAAGGTAGAGACGATCATTCTCGATATTCGAAAGAACATTGATCAACCATCAAAAGATGCGACAATTTCTAGGGTAGATGGTAGATTTCATATAACCCAAGAAAAGGTCGGCTTACAGGTAGACACAGTACGCTTAAAGGAATTGATTTCAGAAGAATTAAAGAGCAACTATCGACAGGGAACTGTAAAGGTGGATATTCCCGTGGCGTTAGCTTCACCAAGAATAACATCGGAAAGTCTGAGCTTTATCCAAGAACTTTTGGGAGATTATACAACCCAGTTTACTGCTGGGAACAAGAATAGAACGCAAAATATTGCCCTTGCTTCTCACACGATTAATGGTACGGTACTAATGCCTGGAGACATTTTTTCTTTTAATGAAAAGGTGGGGCCGCGAACAGAAAGTCGGGGTTACCAAAATGCCCCTGTGATCTTTAAGGGAGAGTTAGTGGATGGATTAGGTGGCGGGATTTGCCAGGTATCCAGTACCATATACAACGCAATTTTACTCAGCAATTTAAATATTGTGGAGAGAGTCAATCACAGTATTCCATCCACCTATGTACCTAAGGGGAGAGATGCTACGGTTTCTTATGGTGTCCTCGACTTTAAGTTTCAGAATATACTATCCCAACCTATCTATATTGAAAGCTTTATTAAAGGGAATCTTTTGACTGTAAGAGTATATGGATATAGGGTAGATCATAAGGTCGTAAGGATTGATTCAAGAGAAGATGAAGTGGTAAAGAAAACGGTCGAGGTGAAATTTGATCCTAATATGTATCAGGGAGAGGAAAAAATAGAACAAGAGGGTAGAGATGGATATAAGATTACCACGTATAAGATTATCATGGAAAATGGCGTTGAAATTGAAAAAAAGCAGATTACAAAGGATTATTATAGACCCCATAAGCAGATTATTATTAAGGGAACGAAAAAACGTCCCGTTGCACCTGTGCAGAAAGCCCCGGATGAGGTAAAGCCAAAGGGAGAAGCTGTGCAAGAGGTAGAGATCATCAGACCCTAAGATAATAGGTAGAGATACCCAGGAAAATGCACTAATGAGGTGACTAATAGGATGAATGCATTATATGATAAGAAGATAGCTTGCCCAGTTTGTAAAAATACTTTTCATACAAAAAAGGTAAGAACTTCTGCCACAAGGATAGAGAAAAGAGATACGGATTTCTGTACCCATTATATTGGTGAAAACCCGATCCTTTACAATGTATTTGTATGTCCGATGTGTGGATACGCTGCCCTGGAGAGTAACTTTCAAGAGATAAATACTGCAGGTAAAAAAATAATTGAGGAAAAGATTGCAAAGCGTTGGACACAACGGAGCTTTGGGGAGGAAAGAACAGCCCTAGAGGCTATTGAAACATATAAGTTAGCCCTCCTATGTAGTCAGATTCTTGGACATAAAAAGGGTACATTGGCCAATATTTGTCTAAAAATTGCATGGTTATACCGCTATATGGGCCATGAAAAGGAGTTTGAATTCTTAGCCCATGCTGTGAGTTGCTTTGAAAAAGCCTTTGCCAATGAACCACTACCCATAGGAAACCTAGATGATGTGTCTCTCACTTATTTAATTGGAGAGCTTCATAGAATGATTGGTAATTATGAAGTAGCTATCGAGTGGTTTGGAAAAGCGGTTAGCAACCCAGCAATCAGAGGGAAGAAGAAGATTGACACCATGACGAGGGAGCAGTGGAGAGCAGCAAGAGAGGCCTACAAAAATCAAAAAAATCATGAGCAGGTAGGATAAAGTATGAATTGAGAAGATAGATTGATAAACGAAGGAAAAGTTGCTACAAAAAAGTAGCAGCTTTTTTTATCGTACAAGAAAGAATTCTTTCATATACTTTAAGAAAATAGGTGTATAGGTTGCGCTGCAGCTGTCGAAGGGAAACTAGGGTCCCTTGGTGAAAATAGATTTCCGAAAGGCATATTTGTTTTTTTTTGAGAAAGGAGAATGTCAATGCAGACATTATTTACAGCGATAGGTCTTATACAAGAGATGATAGGTAAGAGCCATCATCAAAAAAGGAATCCTCTTGTTTTTGTTCCAGGACTCTTTGGCTCCATGGGCAATTCCATCATTCCGGGAACGGGAGATTGGGGTTTCGGAATGGCTGCCTCTGTATACGAACCGTTTATTGAAAAGCTAGAGCAACTTGGTTATACAATAGATGAAGATCTTTTTATTGCATTTTATGACTGGAGACAAGATTGTATATGCTGTGCTGATGAGTACTTGATGAAAACCATCGCATTGGCTAAGGCGAAAAGCCGCAGTAGAAAGGTAGACATCATTTGTCATAGTATGGGAGGATTGGTTGCAAGAACTTATGTACAGGGAAATAACTATCAAGGGGATGTAAATCATTTCATCATCATTGGCACCCCGAATGCAGGTGCAGTCAATGACTATCTTTTTTACGCAGGTGGGAAGCTTCCTGATCAGCGAGGTATAAAATCAAATATTTTTAAAACATTACTCGAAGGTTATCTATGGATGATTGGGAAGCATCAGGGTGAAAAAAGTAATATAGACACCATACACAATCTGCTCAAAGGCGCTCAAGATCTATTGCCAACCATGGAGTATGGCAACTATCTTTACTACTTGGATAACAATGGGGATAAGCATTTCGTGCCCTATGATGAAATGCACTATAAAAATAATTTTTTGGATTATATTAATCATATTTATCCCAAAACGATGCCGAGACATGTGAAGGTGACATTGATTGCAGGGAAAGGTGTTGAAACAAACCATCTCCTCCAGATTGATCCGAAGGGGGCGACGGGGGGTCCTCGTTGGATGGATGGAAGGGTGGTGGATGTATCAAGTTCCTTGGAAGGGGACGGAACAGTCATGGTGAAGAGTGTGCTGGCCATTGAAGGAGACCGATATGTCATTCATGGAAACCATGAGGAACTTTTAGATAAGAGTCTCTTTATTATTAAAAAAAAGCTAGGTATCGATGGTACACTTATGATGCGGAGCAGCCATGAACCCATAGAAAATCATATTAGTATCCTTATAGAGGGCCTAGGCGATATACAGCTAAAGGGCTTTGGGGAAGGAGGCCTAGAGATCCTCTATGACAATGGTATAAGTCAGATAGAGAATCTAAACATGCAAAAGTGTGGGGAAAGTCTGACATGGATGATGATAACCAACTGCAGGCATAAGGATTTGGTGCTTAATTTTTCACCTCGAAAGAATAGTGTCTTGGAGGTTGTTGTAAAGGATCGAGAGGGAAATGTAAAGAAAGCTTTGGGGAAAGATGTTCTTGCCAAATATCGTTATCGAATTTCAATTGATTGATGGATTCGTTGACGTAGGGTCCTGAGGGTGATAAAATGAGAATAAAATACGGTACATAGCCTGTCGTTTGACAGGCTTTATTACTAGTAGGGGAGTGATACTTTGAGTGGAAAAATAACCCTTGTGACGGGTGGCGCCCGAAGTGGAAAAAGCAATTTTGCCGAAGAACTGGCAAAGGCTTCAGATATGCCGGTGGCTTATTTGGCCACTGCTATTCCCTTTGATGATGGTATGCGAGATCGCATTAAGAAGCATAGGGAGAGTAGACCTCAAGGATGGACGACCTATGAAGGATTTAAAGATCTTCATCGTGTTATAAAGGATATATCAACGAATCACGGTATTGTTTTATTGGATTGTGTGACGATTATGGTGACGAATTTAATGTTTGAAGACCTGAGCATTGACTGGGACAGGATAGATCACGAACACATAGATCGCATTGAGGATGGGATAAAAAATCAAGTATGGTCCCTTTTAAAAAGCATTCGACAACAAAGTCTGTGGAGCATCCTTGTGACCAATGAGGTGGGTATGGGAATCGTTCCGGAAAACAGACTATCTAGAATATTTGGTGATATAGCTGGAAGGATAAATCAAATCATTGCCGCAGAGGCGGATGAAGTTTACTTCACAGTTTCAGGAATTCCGATGAAAATAAAGTAGGAGGCGGTAAGATGGCGGGAAAGAGATTAACGCAAGGCTTGGTACACGTGTATACTGGCGATGGCAAGGGTAAAACCACGGCTGCCTTAGGACAAGCCCTAAGGACTGTTGGTTGTGGATATAAGGTATGTATGGTCCAGTTCCTTAAAGGTGGCGACTCAGGTGAATTACATAGTGTGGAAAAACTGGGTCCAGACTTTCAGATATTTAGGTTTGACACGGCGAAAAAGTTTTTTTGGACCTTAAATGATGAGGAGAAACAAGACGTACAGAAAAAAATTAATAAGGCCTTTGCCTTTGTAGAGGAAGTCATACAAAAAGAAAGCTGCGATCTATTGATATTGGATGAAGTGATGGGAGTACTCTCTAATAAGCTCCTTACAGTGGAACAGGTCTGTCATCTGATTCAATGTAAACCTAAGCATATGGAGTTGATCTTGACGGGAAGAAATGTGCCACAGGAAATTGTTGAGTTGGCTGATTATGTATCTGAGATGAAAATGATAAAACATCCCTTCCAAAAGGGTATTGGAGCCAGGGAAGGAATTGAGCATTAATGAAGCGGCTGATTCTGATGATACAGTTTTTAACGAGAATACCGATTCCTACCAATTTAGAGGTGGATGAGGATGATTTTTTGCATGGCATTATATATTTCCCTGTAGTAGGACTACTGATAGGCATGTTCATCGTATCCTTCCATTATATCGGCTACCAACTAGGAGGAAGTTTCCTGGCAGCGGTCCTCGCAGTAGTTGTAGAGGTCTTTATCACAGGGGGACTCCATTTAGACGGTCTTGGGGATACTTTCGATGGGGTATATAGCAATCGTCCCAAGGATCAAATTTTGGAAATCATGAAGGACAGCCGCCTTGGAACCAATGCTGCCTTAGCTATTATGATGACCTTGATCTTGAAAATTGCACTAATCCATAGCCTTGCAGAGGATATGGTCTACGGCGTGCTTCTACTCATGCCTGTGTTTTCAAAATTGTGTCTCGTCTATGGGTCGAAATTCTCTGTGTATGCCCGAAGCAATGGTATGGGCAATCTATACATTGGAAAAGTAAGCAATATTCATCTAGGAATTGCCCTCTTCTTCACAGGAATCATCGGCTGGTTGAATCCATGGTCTTTGCCATATATTCTTGTTGGTTATGTTTTCACCATTCTATACATAAGACATATTACGGGAAAAATTGATGGAATGACGGGAGATACATTGGGTGCCTTATGCGAGCTATCTGAGCTTTTTTATCTTCTGTACTTTTTAATACTACGTTTCTTTATGAAGGGATAGACGCTTATGCTGGAGTTATACTTGGTCAGACATGGACAAACAGTATCCAATTGTCAAGGGGTTTATTGTGGTTGGTTAGACGTACCTCTGACTGATGAGGGGATTTGTCAGGCAGAGGAAACTTCTCAGAAAATGAAGGAAGTCCCATTGGACTATATTATAACCAGTGATCTCCTCAGAACTCAAAAAACAGCAGAGATCATTAATAAATATCATAGTATCGAGATAGAGAACAATGGTCGTTTTCGAGAAATGAATTTTGGCCTATGGGAAGGAATGACCTATGGAGCGATCAAGACTCAATTTCCCACTGAGTTGGTGGCTTGGGAGAAGGAGTGGTTGGACTATCCTGTCCCTAAGGGAGAGAGTCTTCGTCAAATGTATGAGCGGGTAACAAGGGGAATAGATAAGGTGATAGGGGATCATCCCCAAGGAAAAATATTGCTGGTTTCCCATGGAGGGTGTATTCGTGGTATCTTGGCTCACCTCATTGGAAGGGGAATTCAAGACTATTGGAAATATAAGATCGAAAATTGTGGCATTACAAAAATAGAGATTGTAGATGGCTTTCCAGTATTGACGATGTTGAATAAATAGAAGACATGAGCTATCGTAGGGCTATTATTTATCGGAACAGGCCAAAATATTTCCCTGGGAGGCTATTGAATTATTTATAAATATTTGATACGATTGAATAAATAAATATGGAAATCCAATAGGTGTTGATACTTAATAGGGAAGCTCGGTGAAAGTCCGGCACAGCCCCCGCTACTGTATGTGAGGATGAAATCGACAGTATGTCACTTGTATGCTACAGGGAAGACGTCGAGAGTAAAGTGATTCACAAGTCAGGAGACCTGCCTGTTTGAATTCATTGTATTACCTTCGGAGGGAAGGAAACAGGAATATACGTAGGTGTGTTCATGCTCTGACCAAGGTTGTCAGGGCATTTTTGTTTTTTATAGTAAAGCTATACATAATACTCCTCCTAAAACGCGAATTTATATGGAAAAGGAATGATGAAGATGAGACTACCTAGATTTGTTTTGGCAGGTACACAAAGTGGTGTGGGAAAGACTACGATATCCACCGGGATTATGGCTGTACTTAGAAAAAGAGGTTTTCAAGTACAACCCTATAAAGTGGGGCCTGACTATATAGATCCAGCTTTTCATACCTTTGTAACTGGCAACAAGTCAAGAAACCTTGATAGTTGGATGTTAGAAGAAGAAATAGTGAAGAAACTGTTTGTTAGAAATTTCCAGGGGAAAGATATCGCTGTGATTGAGGGTGTTATGGGGTTATATGATGGCAGCGGAAGTCGTAAAGACGTAGGAAGTACTGCCCATATATCGAAAATTATTAAAGCACCTGTGATACTCATTATAAATGGTAGTGGCATGGCAGCCAGTGCTGCAGCCCAAGTCCTTGGCTACAAGATGTATGATCCCGATGTGATGATTGCAGGTGTAATAATTAATAATGTCTCAGGGGAAAAACATTATCAGATATTAAAGGAAGCCATTGAGAGGGATATCAAAATCAAATGTGTGGGATACATGATAAAAAATTCTTCGATTCAGCTAGAAAGTAGACATCTAGGTCTGATACCCAGCGTAGAGGTGGAAGGTTTAAAGGGTAAAATCGAAGAAATTGCAAGAATGATAGAGGAAACTGTAGATATAGGTGCTTTGTTAGAAATCAGTGAACATGCGGTAGAGATAGATGCCTCCATATCAGAAGAACCATGGGTAGAGGAACGTATTAATCTTGGTGTTGCCTATGATAAAGCCTTTAATTTTTATTATGAAGATAATCTAGATTTATTAAAAACCCTAGGGGCAAATTTGATTTTTTTCAGTCCTTTAGAGGATAGGAAATTGCCAGAAGGACTCCATGGACTATACTTTGGGGGTGGATTTCCAGAAGTATTTGCCCAAGAATTGGAGAAAAACAGAGAGCTTCGGCAAGAGATTAAGGAAAGCATTGAGGGTGGTATGCCCGCCTATGCCGAATGTGGAGGGTTCATGTATTTAACCAATGCCATTGTCAGTATAGAAGGTGAGAGCCATGAGATGGTAGGGGTATTTGAAACGGCGACAAAAATGACAGGAAAATTACAACGGTTTGGGTATGTAGACGTGACTATTGACCAGCCATCTGTACTGTCTAATTCGGTGGAAACGGCGAAAGCCCATGAATTTCATCGTTCCGTTCTCACCAATGAACTGGAAAAAGAACAGGTATATCAGCTTCAAAAAACCAGAAATGGGGAAGTCATTGATCACTGGCGATGTGGTTTAAAGCGGCATAATGCTTTGGCAGCATATGCCCATATTCACTTTTATTGCAATCCGAGGCTAGCAGAGAACTTTATGGAAAACTGTAGGGTTTATAAGGATGGGGGACAGATGAAATGATGAAAACAAAGAAATTAATGATTCAAGGGACAGGATCCTCTGTAGGGAAAAGCTTGTTGACTGCTGGATTTTGTAGAATATTTCACCAAGACGGACATAAGGTTGCGCCATTTAAGTCTCAGAACATGGCATTAAACTCCTTTATTACATCGGAAGGTTTAGAAATGGGAAGAGCCCAAGTGGTACAAGCAGAGGCCAGTAAAATTGAACCAACGGTAGCCATGAATCCTGTATTGCTTAAGCCTACTACGGATAAAAAGTGCCAGGTTATATTGAAGGGCAAGGTCTTCAAAAATATGTCTGCTGTTGAATACCATGAATTCAAGCCAGCATTGGCAGAACTAGTGAAGGATAGCTTCCAGGAGTTGGCAGCTGGACATGATGTTGTTGTGATTGAGGGTGCAGGGAGCCCGGCGGAGATTAATTTAAGGGAAAATGACATTGTAAATATGGGTATGGCTGAGATGGCAGACTCCCCTGTGGTTCTGGTTGGAGATATTGACCGAGGTGGCGTATTTGCTTCTTTGGCAGGAACGATGCTGCTATTGACAGAAGAAGAAAAGAAGAGAGTAAAAGGAGTCATTATCAATAAATTTAGAGGGGATCTGGAGATCCTTAAACCAGGCATTAAGATGCTGGAGGATATTATCAAAATTCCTGTATTGGGCGTGATTCCATACTACCATGTTCAGATTGAAGATGAGGATAGCTTAGCTGAGCGTTTTAGGCATCAGAAATACCAGGGAGGACAAGTTGAGGTGGCGGTGCTTTATCTTCCCCACGTTTCTAACTTTACGGATTTCAACGTATTTGAGACCCAAGATGATGTAAGATTACGATATGTGATGAGAGGCGAGTCCATTGGCAATCCTGATCTTTTGATTATTCCTGGTTCAAAGAATACCATCGAGGATTTGGTCTACCTTCGAGAAAGTGGCTTAGAGGAACAAATATTGAGATTACATAGACAGGGCAATCTGATTGTAGGGATTTGTGGAGGATATCAGATGTTAGGGAAAACCATTCGAGATCCTCATGGTACGGAAAGCTCTATCGAAGAAATCAATGGTTTGGGTCTACTAGACGTGGATACAGTATTCGAAATGGAGAAAACAACGACCCAAGTAGAGGCTGTCGTTACAGCCCAACTGGGTGGCTTGTTAGAGGGCACTCGAGGGGCTCGTCTGAAAGGCTACGAAATTCATATGGGAAAAACAGTACTGGGTGCAGAAAGTCTTGGACTAAACCAGATTCAGCATATGCTGGGTAAGGCTGTGACCTTGGAAGATGGTGCAGCGAATATGGAGGGAAATGTAATTGGCACGTATATCCATGGAATTTTTGATAATATTCCCTTTACCAGAATGATATTAAATAATATCCGTCGTCAAAAAGGATTGGAACAAGTGGAAAGCAGCATTCACAGCTTTGAAGCTTTTAAGGAAAAGGAATATGATAAGTTAGCGGAAGTAATAAGGACAAATGTAGATATGGAAAAGGTGTACCAAATACTGAACGGGGAAGAGATATGCTTAGAATTGTAATTGGATATGGGATGGATATACTTTTCGGTGATCCATACTGGATGCCTCATCCCATACGATTTATAGGAAATAGCATTAAAGCTGTAGAAAAGATGCTGCGGAGGTTTTTTAAGGGTGAAAAGCAAGAGCGGATTGGGGGAATTCTTCTCACAGCGATCATTGTAACACTTACCTATGGACTGATCTATTTCCTCGTATATGGGGCTGGGAAAGTACATCCTTACTTAAAACTTGGCTTAGAAACCTTCTTGATTTTTCAAATACTGGCGACAAAAAGTCTTGATCGTGAAAGCAGAAAGGTTTATACGCAGCTTCACCAAGGAAATTTACCTGAAGCTAGAAGATATCTTTCCTATATCGTTGGACGGGACACCAAGGATTTAAATGAAGAGGAGATTGCAAGGGGAACGATCGAGACCGTAGCTGAAAATATATCGGATGGTATCATTGCACCTTTATTTTATATTTTTATTGGTGGAGCAGCTTTGGGAATGGCATATAAAGCAATCAATACCCTAGATTCTATGGTAGGATATAGAAACGAGAAATATATAAATTTTGGGAGAGCCAGTGCTATACTTGATGATTTCGCGAATTATATTCCTTCAAGACTCACAGCATACTTTATTATTGTTGCCTCGGCAGTTATGGGTTATGATTGGAAGAATGGGTATAGAATGATGAAAAGGGATTGTAGAAATCATAAGAGCCCCAATAGTGGATATCCAGAATCTGCAGTTGCAGGAGCATTGGGGATTCAAATTGGAGGCACAAACACATACTTTGGAGAAAAAGTCTATAAACCAACGATAGGTGATCCAATCCGACAGTTGGACAAGGAAGATATAAAGAGGACAATCCAAATTATGTATGCTACTTCCTTCACTGGTATGTTTTGTTTAATGATGGTAAAATATTTATTGGTTGCAATGTAGGGGGTGAACAGCAATGAAAATAGCTAAACATGGTGGTAATATATATGAAGTTGCGGAAAAACTAGGAATTCAGCCAAACGAGGTATTAGATTTCAGTGCAAATATCAATCCCCTTGGTGTACCGATGAGCTTTCGTAAGGCATTAATTGAAAATATTACGATGATAGAAAACTACCCAGACCCACACTATCAAAGGCTGATCCATGGAATTGGTAAATATCATCACATTAGTCCAACCCATATCACCGTAGGTAACGGGGCAACGGAAATCATTTTTTCTATGATTTCAGCTTTGAAACCAAAGCAGGCGCTGATTCTTGCTCCGACATTTTCGGAGTATGAAAGGGCACTGGGAAAGGTCGGTTGTGAGGTGGAGTATTATCGTTTAAAAGAAGAACTGGATTTCACTGTGGATGAGAGTTTCTTAAAGGCTCTCCATGAGGAAATTGATTTGGTGATCCTGTGTAATCCTAATAATCCCACTGGACAGATGATCCATCATGATATCATGGATAAGATTTTAGATAAGTGTAGAGAGCATCGTATTAATTTGATGGTCGATGAAGCTTTCAATGAGTTTCTAGATTGTCCTGAGGAAAAGAGCATGATCTCCCGTATTGAGAGTTATAAGAATCTGTATATCATTCGGTCCCTTACGAAGTTTTTTGCCCTGCCGGGGTTGAGAATAGGCTACGGAATTTCAAGCAATATGGACATCTTATTAAGGATGGAAGGTGTGAAAGAACCTTGGACGATTAATAGTTTTGCAGCCTTAGCTGGAGAACTTGTGGTGGCGGACCAGGAATATATAAGCAATAGTAAGGCTTGGATTGATTCGGAAAGGGAATATTTATTTGAAGGACTTCAGAGCATTCCCCAGATGAAGGTGTATAGACCTGCCGCTAATTATATATTTCTGAAAGTGCTGGACGATCATTATTTATCTCTACAAGAAAAGCTTTTAGATAAAAGTATTCTGATTCGAAGCTGCAGCAATTATGAGAATTTAAATGAATCTTATTTTAGGGTTGCCATAAAAAATAGAGAAGCGAATGAGAAGTTGATATATGCATTAAGAGAGGTATTCTATGAGGGTTAAAGTAAAATGCCCTGCTTCCTGTGGAGAGCTGCTTCAAGGAATGATCGGAACCAGTGAAAAATTAATATCTTATCCGGTGGATATGTTTTCACAGGTGGTTATCGAAGAGCGTAAAGACCCAAAACGGGATATGGGGCGAAGAAAAGCAACAGAAGCCATGTATAGAACCCTTGCATATTATGGGGAATCCCAGAAAATTGGTGATTCCCTATGGATAGAGATTCACTCTGATATTCCCATTGCCAAGGGCATGGCTAGTAGTACCGCGGATATTGCCGCTGTAGCTACCGCAACAGCAACTTTCCTTGGAAAAAAAATAGATGGAGATACTCTAGCTAAAATTTGTGTAGGCATTGAGCCCACCGATAGTACCATTTATGAAGGACTCGTTCTTTTCGATCATTTGCAAGGGATAAGAGTTGAAACCTTTGATTGGAAGCCAGAGGTAGATGTGCTCATCCTTGAGTCGGATCAAGTCTTAGATACCCAGGTGTTTAGGAAATCTGATTATTCCAAGGAAAGAATAGAGGTACAACCCCAAGTAGAGGAAGCCTTTCGTATATTTAAGGAAGGTGCATTGAAGAAGGAACTTTCCATGCTGGGGAAAGCTGCTACCATGAGTGCTATGGCGAATCAAAAAATCTTGCCTAAGCATCAATTAGATGAAATCATAGAAGCTGCGGACAGGCATGGATGCTTAGGCGTAAATGTAGCCCACAGTGGCACCGTTGTTGGTCTACTTATAGAAAGAAATAAAGTAGACATTCAACAATTGAAATGGGTGTTAAAAAATAGGAATATTTTCCAGTACTACAAAAAGACGTACTTTACAAAGATGGTTCAAGGCGGTACCCGTATCATAGAAGAATGAGGAGGATGAATAATAATGAAAAAGGCACTATTTATATTAGGTCATGGAAGTCAAGCAGCAGAGGCAGATTCAATTTTTGAACAAATCGTAGAAATGGTAAAGGGGTTAACATCTTTTGAGATGGTGGGTATGGGATCATTACAGATATCGAAGCCAAGCTTCGAGGATGGTATTGCAGCATTGATTGAAAAGGGAGCAGACCAAGTGGTCATCGTGCCAATGTTTATATTTAAAGGAAACCATGTGAAGTTTGATATTCCAGAAAAACTGGAAGAACTACAAGCAAGTTACCCAAATGTGACGTTCACCATGGCAAGTCACATCGGTGCGGATGAACGTATTGCTATGATTTTAGAAGAGCGGGCGAAGGAGGCTATCGGAGCATAATGAGCGATTATATCAAGGTGCCCCATGAAATTGAAGACAGAAGTTTTGAAATTATCACGGAAGAATTAGGAGATAAGACTTTTCCAGAGGAAATTGGTAAGATTATCAAACGGATTATCCATACCACGGCAGATTTTCAATATGCCGATATTACCAGAATTTCTCCTACGGCAATACAATCCGCTAAAGATGCCATTGCAAAGGGTGTAAATATCGTTACGGATACGCAGATGTCAAAATCTGGGATAAACAAAGCAAGGCTAAAAAAGTATGGTGGAGATGTATATTGCTTTATATCTGATGAAGATGTGGCGCTGCGGGCAAAAGAAAAAGGAATCACCAGGGCTATGGTTTCTATGGAAAAGGCTATGGAGGATGAGAACAATCAAATCTTTGTCATTGGAAATGCGCCTACAGCACTATTTGAATTAAAGCGGTTTATCGAGGAAGGAAGGGTGAAGCCTGCTCTTGTGGTGGGTGTACCTGTGGGCTTTGTTGGCGCGGCAGAATCGAAAGAGGCCCTAGAAGCTTTGGATGTGCCTTATATACTGACAAGGGGTAGAAAAGGTGGAAGTACCGTAGCTGCATCCATCATCAATGCGATTTTGTATATGATGGAGTAGGTAAAAAAGTTAGATGTTAGAGGTTAGAAGTTAAAGATTACGGAATTGAAAACAAAGAAATATTTTTTTGGTTTTGGCATCTATCGTCTAACTTCTAACCATATAGGATGTAAATTATAATAATGTATCATACGGTTGAATAGAGTAGGACTTAAAATAGATACATAAAATGAGGGTTTAATATGTTGGAACGATATATCGTAAAAGACGGAAAAAAAATGAGATATGGGTATACTACAGGCTCTTGTGCAGCAGCGGCGGCCAAGGCAGCTGCCATGATGGCCTTAAGTGGTCAGGCAATCGAACAGGTATCCATTGATACACCAAAGGGATGGATTTTAGATATAAAGATCGAAGAGCATTCTTTGGGTAATCGTACAGCTGTATGTGCAGTCAAGAAGGATGCAGGGGATGATCCTGATAATACCGATGGTATCCTTATAGAAGCCTGCTGTGAAATTTTAGAAACACCAGGTGTGGTGATCAAAGGCGGTAAAGGTGTTGGTATGGTCACCAAGCCAGGTCTTCAGATTGCTCCAGGTCAACCAGCAATTAATCCAGTACCTAGAAGGATGATCGAAAAAGAAGTTTTAGAAGTACTGCCAGGAGGAAAAGGTGCAATGATTACCATTTCTGTCCCACAAGGAGAAGAAGTTGCAAAAAAGACCTTTAATCCGAGGCTTGGCATTGTGGGAGGAATATCCATACTAGGCACCTCTGGAATCGTGGAGCCTATGTCGGAAGAAGCATTTAAGGATTCTCTGGCACTGGAAATAAGCGTCGCAGCCAAAGAAGGTAAAGAACGTTTGATATTGGTTCCTGGAAACTATGGGAGAGACATCGCCATAGATCACTATGGATTAAACAAAGCTACGATTATCAAGACCAGCAATTTTGTAGGATTTATGCTGGAAAAGTGTGTGGAACATGGCATTAAGCAGGTGCTTATGATTGGTCATATAGGAAAGTTTGTGAAGCTGGCTGGGGGTATATTTCACACCCATAGTAAAGTAGCCGATGGACGAATTGAGATTCTAGCAGCAAATCTTGCTCTTTTGGGAGCAAGACAACAAATCATTGAAGACCTGTTTAAATGTGTAACCACAGAGGCGGCTATGGAAATTATCGATCGAGAAGGATATCATGCTGTTTATGATCTATTGTGCCAAAAGGCAGAGCAGAAAGCAGAACAGCGTATATTTCAGGAATTGGAAATCGGCATCATCATGTTTTCTATGGATAAAAAGATCATTGGACAAGGAAACAATGGGAAAAGATTGGTGGAGGAGTTTAAGGATGAATAAGGTCTATGTGCTGGGGATGGGTCCTGGTAATAAGGAGTATATTCTGCCGATCACGACGCGAACGATTGAGGGTTGTGACGTACTCATTGGTGGGAAACGGAATCTGCAATACTATGAGGCCCTTGGTAAAGAAACTCTTTACATTCAATCAGATCTGGTAAGTATCATGGAATTTGTAGAAAAAAATCGGAGCCGAAAGAAGATTGCATTCCTATTATCCGGGGATACTGGATTTTATAGCATGTTAGACTACATAAAAAAGCATCTTAAGCCCTGGGAGTTAGAAGTGATCCCTGGTATTAGCTCTTTCCAATACATGATGGCCAAACTAGGGGAATCATGGTACGATGCCTATGTAGGTAGTCTTCATGGGAGAACCTGTGATTTTATCGAGATTGTACAACAACATGAAAAGGCAGTTTTTTTGACAGATCATAAATATTCAGCTCAGCAAATTGCAAAGGAACTGTTACAGCATAAGATTGGAAATAAGAAAATGATTGTTGGTGAGAATCTATCCTACGACAATGAGCGGATGATCATGGGTAAACCTGAAGAGATAGTAGATGCACCTAAATTTGATATGGCTGTGGTGGTGATTATGAATGACGAATAAGTGGACGTATAAAACATCTGGAATTCCTGACGAAGCATTTGTTAGAGGAAAAGTCCCTATGACAAAGGAAGAAGTCCGAGCCGTGACTATTTCCAAGTTGCGACTAAAAGAGGACCACATTGTAGTGGATATCGGTGCAGGTACAGGTTCGATTGCCATTGAAGCCGCCCATATTTGCACCAAAGGGAAGGTCTTTGCCATCGAAAGAAATGAAGAAGGCATTGCCTTGATTGGAGAAAATTGTAGTCAATTTCAAGTGGATATAGAAATTCTTCAGGGTAATGCTGCGGAGAAACTGAAGAGTATTGCTGTCTTTGATCGGGTGGTCATAGGCGGTAGTGGTGGAGAACTGGAAGAGGTTGTTAAGCTCTGTTATGATAGAATAACACCTGGCGGTAGAGTCGTGGTCAATAGTATCACAGTTGAAACCCTGTATGAGTCCATACAGTTCTTAGGTGATGCAGGGTTTGTAGATATCGATGTGGTATCTGTAAGTGTTGCCAGGGGACGAAAGGCTGGACGCTATACTTTGATGGAAGCTCTGAATCCAATCTATATTGTTTCTGCAGAAAAGAGGTTTTAAATGAACAAAACTGGAGGAATTAAAATGAATGGTAAGTTTTATGGCCTTGGGGTAGGGCCTGGAGATCCAGAATTAATCACCCTGAAGGCTTTACATATATTAAATGAGGCGGATATTATCATTGCACCTGAAACCATCAAGGATAAGGGTAGTGTTGCCTATGACATTATCAGAAGTCATGTACAGGATCAGGGTAAAGTTGTTTTTCAAGTTTTTCCCATGACCTATGACAGCAAGGAATTAGATGATAGCTGGAATCGAAATATGGAGGAAATTCTCACCTTTCTACAGGACGGTAAAAATGTAGCTTTCATTACATTGGGAGATCCTATGGTTTATAGTACCTATGTATATGTGATGCGTCTCATTCGGGACAAAGGGATCGATGTGGAAACCGTTCCTGGTATCACATCCTTTTGTGCAGCGGCAAGCAGATTAGGGATACCCCTATCAGAAGGAAATGAAATCATCGCCATCGTCCCTGCAGCCTATCAATGTGAGGAGATTGATGATGTCCTTCGGGTTGCAGACAATGTGATTCTAATGAAGCCTTCCAGAGGCTTTGAGGAGACTGTAAAAAAACTAGAAGAACATCAGCTTTTAGAGAACACAGTGTTAATTACTAAATGCGGGCATGAAGATGAGAAGATCTCCTATGATGTAAAGAGTCTAGTGGGAGAGAAGATTGATTACTTATCTATGATGATTGCAAAAAAAAGGAGGCAGAAATAATGGTATATTTTATAGGTGCAGGACCTGGAGATCCAGAATTAATCACGGTAAAGGGACAAAGAATTGTAAAAGAGGCAGACATCATTATTTATGCAGGCTCTTTGGTAAACAAAGCAATTATCGATTGCAGAAGGGAAGACGC
This sequence comes from uncultured Anaerosolibacter sp., assembly GCA_937948705.1. The sequence continues at coordinate 30,458 of CALECF010000037.1, forward strand.
AGAAGTCCATAATAGTGCTTCCATGACACTGGAGGAAGTAATTGAAGTCATGGAAAGAGGAATAGGCCAAGGAAAACTTGTGGCCAGAGTCCATACAGGAGATCCTAGTATATATGGTGCGATCCGTGAACAGATGGACATATTGGATGAAAAGGATATTTCTTACGAGGTGATTCCAGGAGTAAGCTCTTTTGTCGGCTCTGCGGCTGCTATTAAGAAGGAGTTCACATTACCAGGGGTAACCCAGACCGTTATCCTTACTAGAATGGAAGGTAGAACCGATGTGCCAGAAAAGGAAGACCTCGAGAAATTGGCACAACATCGTGCTTCCATGTGCATCTTCCTATCTGTCCATATGATTGATGATGTTGTAAAAAAGCTGGCTGTCCATTACCCAATGACTACCCCAATCGCTGTGGTACAAAAGGCCACATGGGAGGATCAGAAAATAGTCATGGGCACCTTGGCTGATATAGGTGACAGAGTAAGGGAAGCAGGAATCAATAAAACTGCTCAGATCATGGTAGGAGATTTCCTAGGAAATAACTATGAAAAATCAAAGCTTTATGACAAGGATTTCAGTCATGAGTTTAGGAATGCTAAGAATGAGTAAAGCAATCATTACACTGACTCGAGGCGGATTCGACTTGGGGAAGCGATTGCAGCAAATGGTTGAGGGTAGTACCTTGTATGTAAATGAAAAGTTTGACATTGAAGGTGCTAGGATGCAAAGGATAGAAAAGAATTTCACTGACTTTGTAGGGGATATTTTTAATCAATATGAATGTTTAATCTTTATTATGGCTGCAGGGATTGTGGTACGGGCCATTGCGCCCCATATTAAGGACAAAAAGTTAGATCCGGCAGTCCTTGTTTTGGACGAAAAAGGGGAAAATGTGATTAGTCTTTTATCGGGCCATCTTGGAGGGGCTAATGCATATACTCTTTCCATTGCAGCGTTGCTGGGTGGAAATCCTGTAATTACAACTGCATCAGATGTAAATCAATCTATTGCCGTAGATACTTTGGCCATGGTGCTAAATTGTGCCATTGAAGATTATAAGGATGCCACAAGGATTACAGCTCATATTGTAAATGGTGAATGGATTGGCATTCAATCAGATATACCCATAGATTTTCCATTGCCTGAGAATATACATGTGGTGGACGGAAAAGAATTAGAGAATGAAAAATACAAAGGTTTGATATACATAACGGAGAGACAAGTTACGAAACATTCAAATCATGACCATGTGGTCTTAAGGCCTAAGAATATTGTGCTGGGTATGGGATGTAGAAAAGGAAAGTCAGAAGCTGAAATTATGGCGGCGATCCATTCGACATTGAAGAATTTAAATATCGATCCTATATCTATAAAACATATTGCCACGGTAGATGTTAAACAGAATGAACCGGGGCTCATTGGAGCTGCGAAAGCGTTGAAGGTTCCCTTGGTCATTATTGGTAGAGAGAGCATCGTTACGGTGGAAAAGGAATTCGATCGTTCGGAGTTCGTTGAGAGAACCATAGGTGTGGGCTCTGTATGTGAACCTGTAGCTATGCTAAGTTGTAAAGAGGGCACTTGGCTTCAAAGAAAAACTGTTTATGATGGAATCACGATTGCGGTGATGAGAGAAGGTGAATTTAGGTATGGAAATCATTGTGGTAGGAATAAACTATAAGCAATCACCTATAGAAATACGGGAAAAAGTGGCATTTACAAAGAGTGATCTTGAAAAGGCTTATGGCATGTTCAAAGAAAATCATTTCATAAAAGAGGCAGTCATACTTTCTACCTGTAATCGTAGTGAAATCACAGCCGTGGCCCAGGATGTTGAGAAGGGTGTTCGCGAGTTGGTGAAATTCTATCATCAATTTTTTGGATTAGTAGATGGAACCTTAACGGAGCACCTATTTATTAAAGTTTCTGACGATGCAGTTAAGCATATTTATCATTTGACAGCCGGGCTAGACTCCTTGATTCTAGGGGAAGATCAGATATTGGGCCAAGTAAGGGAAGCCCATGGCAATGCCAAAACTTGGGGATGTACAGATGCAATATTGAACAAGCTTTATCGAGAAGCCATTACAACTTCGAAAAAGATTAAGAGAACGACAGCAATCTCTCAGAACTCTCTTTCCATTAGTTCCATCGCAGTAAAGTTTGTGGAGCAGATTTTCGGAGATTTAGCGGATAAACGGGTCCTGGTAATTGGTGTCGGAAAAATGAGTAGGATTGCCATCGAAAACTTGATTTATAAGGGTGTTAAAGAGATTTATGTTACAAATCGGACCAAAGGCCATGCTGTGGATTTGTCAAAACGATACAAAGAAGTAGGTGTTATTGATTTTCAAGATCGATACAAGATGCTCTCCCAAGTGGATATTATCATTACTTCCACCAGTGCGCCCCACTATGTATTAAAGAAGGACATTTTTGAAAAATTCTATGGACGAGAAAACAAGGTATGTATTATTGATATTGCAGTACCCCGTGATGTAGATCCTGAGGTAGGAAAGATCCAGGATGTTTCCCTCTATGAATTGGATGATTTAAAGAGAGTATCCATGGAAAACATGGAATCTAGGGTTGAGGCAGCAAAACATGCCGGAGAGATTATAATTGAAGAATGTATTAAATTTGAAAATTGGTATCATTGTTTGCCTGTGTTTCCTGTACTAGAAGCCCTTGCCCAATATAGAGAAGAAATTCTTGAGGAGGAAGTAAAAAGTTTGATGCCTCGCCTCGAACAAGCTTCTGAGAAGGATAAAGAATTAATAGAGATCGTAATGCGCAGTTTAGCGAAGAAAATCATTCGAAAGCCCATCCTTAACCTCAAAAGGGCAGGAGAAGATCGACAGGGTGAGCTATATGCCACAATAGCCGGCCAATTATTTGGTGTGAATCAGTACAGTTGTAAACCTGGTCCTTGTAAGGAATGCACAAAGGTTTGCAGTAAAAATAGTTAGGGGGAAGAAGATGAAACAGCAGAGTAAGATATATGTAGTAGGGATTGGACCTGGGAATCGGGAACATATGAGTATGCGTGCAATAGAGGCGATTGCTGATGCAGAGGTAATCATTGGATACAAGACATACATTGATTTAATCAAAGATCTTATCGTTGACAAGCAAGTTATAGATTCAGGAATGAGAAAAGAGGTTGAACGCTGTAATCTGACGCTAGATTATGCACTAGAAGGTAAAAAAGTTGCCATTATCAGTAGTGGAGATGCAGGTGTATACGGTATGGCTGGCATTATGCTAGAGGTAAAATATGAAAGAAACAGCGATGTTGAGATTGAGGTTGTTCCAGGAATTACAGCTGCCAGTGCTGCGTCAGCTGTATTAGGCGCACCTATGATGCATGATTTCGCCGTGATTTCCCTTAGTGACCTATTGACAGAATGGGAGCTGATTAAAAAAAGACTAGAATGCGCTGCCATGGGAGATTTTATTGTAGCTTTATATAATCCTAAAAGCATGGGGAGAGTGCATCAGATTGAGGAAGCTCGAGAGATCATGATGAGATATAAGGCTGGAAGTACTCCGGTAGGTATTGTGAAAAATGCCAAACGTCAAGGGGAAGAAGCGGTGGTTACTGATTTGGAACATATGCTGGACCACGATATTGATATGCTTACTGTTGTGGTCATTGGAAATGCTCATACCTATGTAAAGGAAGGTAAAATGATCACTCCGAGGGGCTATCACATATGATATTTGTCATCAGTGGAACCCAGGATGGTAGGGAACTGGTGAAACAGCTCTCAACCCATGGATATCCACTTATTGTTTCCACAGCAACGGCCTATGGCGCAAGCCTCGTGGAAGATCATAAAAATTGTCAGGTTTTCCACCAACGCTTGAATAGGGATCAATTGATTGACTTTATAGATATTCATAAAATCAAATTGCTCATTGATGCAACCCACCCTTATGCTGTGGAAGTATCTTTAAATGCCATAAGTGCTTGCGAGCACCTCAAAATCCCGTATATTCGATTTGATAGATCCCAGAGTGATGAGACGGGTTATCAAGATATTATTTATCCCGTAGAAGGGTACGAGGAAGCTGCGAAATATTTATCGAAGACCCAGGGAAATATATTACTGACCACGGGAAGTAAAACCCTGGAAATCTTTATGAATTTGATTGATAAGAAGAGGATCTATGCAAGGGTGCTCCCTACCAGTGATGTATTGAAAAAGTGTGAAGTGCTTGGCGTGCAGCCATCTCATATCATTGCCATGCAAGGACCTTTTTCTAAAGAGATGAATGTAGAAATGATGAAGAAATATAATATTCGAACCATTGTTACAAAAGACAGTGGGGACATTGGGGGTACTTTGGATAAACTAGAGGCAGCCCATGAAATGGGGATTTCTGTGGTCATGATCATGAGGCCCTCCATGCCATATCCCAATGTATACAGGAACCTAGCCCATATCATAGATAAAGTGAGTGAAATCATATGAAAAAGTATTATCCAATTATGTTAGATATTGATGGGAAGCACTGCGTCGTGATTGGTGGGGGTAAAGTTGCCGAGCGAAAGGTCGAATCCTTGCTAGAATGTGGGGGAATTGTTACCGTAATTAGTCCAGAAGTTACCGAAGGGTTAGGTAATCTTGCTCAAAATAGAAAGATACAAATAATCATGAAAGCGTATAACAAAGGTGATTTAAAGGGTTTTGACCTGGTTTATGTGGCCACTGATAATGAGCAAGTCAATGGGCAATGTCTCAAAGAAGCCAGACAGGAAAAAGTATTGCTAAATGTTGTTGATAAACCGGATATGTGTGACTTTATTGTTCCCGCCTCTGTTCAAAGAGGCGATCTTACGATTACCGTGTCTACCAATGGAAAAAGCCCAATGCTGTCTAGGAAAATCCGTGAGGATTTGGAAGCTGCTTATGGGGAGGAATATTCAGTGTTTTTAGAGGCCATGGGAGAATTGAGACCCTTGGTGTTAAACAAATGGGAAAATATCCATCACAGGAGAGAATTCTTTGAAAAGATAATCTATAGTGATGTTTTAGATAGATATAGGAATGGCGAGATTCTAGATTTGAAACGGTATATTGTTGAAACTTTTTTCGAGCAGGGTGTATAAAAATCACAGAGTTGGGACCGTATATATAATAAGGATGGGAAAAGGTGGACGAAATGAAAAGAAATAAGATTATCGTGGGCTCAAGAGCCAGTGAACTGGCCCTGACTCAAACTCGGTGGGTGATTCAAAGTCTTAAGGAAAAATTTAACCATATAGATTTTGAGATTATTGAGATTAAAACCATTGGGGACAAAATATTAGATAAAACCCTTGATAAGATTGGTGGCAAGGGATTATTTGTTAAAGAAATCGAAGCAGCCCTTCTACAAAATGAGATTGATATAGCTGTCCATAGTATGAAGGATGTGCCTACTGAGATGACCGAGGATTTGATGATCGGGGCTATTACGAAACGGGAGGATATTCGAGATGTACTCATATCAAAGAATGGATTGGACATAGCAAATCTCCCTTTAGGAGCACGGATAGGAACCAGCAGTTTGCGCAGAGCTGCCCAGCTTTTAAACTTTAGACCAGATTTACAAATGGAACCTATTCGTGGCAATATTGCAACACGAATTAAAAAAATTGAACAGTTGGGCTTGGATGGTGTGATCTTAGCAGCTGCTGGTATCCTAAGAATGGGCTGGGAGGATCAAATCACAGAATATATTTCAACTGATATTTGTATACCTGCTGTGGGGCAGGGAGCCCTAGGAATTCAAGTTCGGTCAAAGGATCAAGAAATAATTGATATAGTAAGGGAATTGAATGATCCCACGGTTGAGATTTGTGTCAATGCAGAGAGAAGCTTTATGCGGGAACTAAAGGGTGGATGTCACGTGCCTATCGGTGCGTATGCTTGGATGGATGGAGACAATGTAAAAATGAAAACCGTAGTCTCTGCTCCCGATGGTAAAGAACAAATTAAAATGGAAGAAACGTCCCATCCAAGAGATGGAGAAATGTTAGGAATCAATATGGCAACCAAAAGTTTGAAACAGGGTGCCAAAGAAATACTGACAAGGATAGAGGCTGGTGAATAGTATGGAGTTTGGCAAAGTATATTTAATTGGTGCTGGACCAGGAGATTATAAGCTTATCACGATGAAGGGGTTAGAATATATACAAAAAGCAGATGTTATTTTATATGATCGTTTGGCCAGCGAGAAGCTATTAAGCTATGGTCGGGAGGATGCAGAACTCATCTATGTAGGGAAAGCACCTGATCATCACACCTATACCCAGGAGGAGATCAATCAACTACTGGTGGATAAGGCGAAAGAGGGAAAGACGGTTGCACGGCTGAAAGGTGGAGATCCCTTCGTATTCGGCAGGGGGGGAGAAGAGGCCCTTGAATTGGTAAAGCATCATATCAAATTTGAAATTGTTCCAGGGATTACATCGGCAATTTCCGTGCCTGCTTATGCAGGCATCCCTGTAACCCATCGGAACGTAAGTGCATCATTCCACGTAATTACAGGTAATGAGGACCCTACAAAGGATGAGAAATCATTAGACTACGAAGCCCTAGCCAAGGTAGAAGGAACTTTAGTATTCTTAATGGGTGTTCGAAATATAGAAAAGATATGCACCAGTCTAATGAACTATGGTCAGAGAGGTGATCGTCCGGTGGCCGTCATCCATAAGGGGACTACTTTAGAGCATAGAGTATTAAAAGGCACCCTAGCAACCATTAGCGATTTGGTGAAGGAGACAGGATTTCTAAATCCATCCATCATCATCGTAGGAGAGGTTGTCAATCTATCAGAGGAACTTAGCTGGTTTGAAAACAAGCCTCTATTTGGCAAGCGAGTGCTGGTAACAAGAACAAGACAGCAGGCCAGCTCTCTTTCAGAAAAGATAGAGGATTTAGGTGGAGAGGCTACAGAGTTTGCTACGATTAAAATTGAAAAACCAGAGAGCTACGACGAAATCGATAAGGCCATGGGAGAAATACAAAAATATGATTGGATTATATTTACCAGTGTGAATGGTGTCCATGCATTCTTCGATCGCATGAAAAAGTTAGATTTTGATATAAGACTATTACATAAAGCAAGGCTTTGTGCCATCGGTCCATCCACAGCCAAAGCATTGGATGATATGGGCTTCAATATTGAATTTGTTCCCGCAGAATATAGAGCAGAGGCAATCGTAGAGGGCTTAAGGGATAAGATTCAGCCAGGACAACATGTGTTGCTCCCTAGGGCGGATATTGGAAGAGAAGTACTTATTAGTGAAATAGAAAAAATGGGTGCAAGGGTGGACAATATCCATGTCTATCGAACTGTAGTGCCAGAACAGGATCGAAACAAATTGATGACGATATTGAAAGAGACACAAATAGATGTCATCACGTTTACGAGCGCTTCCACTGTAAAAAACTTTCTTCAAATCCTTGGAGAGGAAAACAAAGGATTGTTAGAGAATATTTCTCTGGCAGTGATTGGACCTATCACAGAGGAAACAATGGTTCAATATGGCTTAAAGGCAGATATACAAGCAGTGGAATATACGATTGATGGGCTGGTAACGGCAATCACAAAGCATTATACAACTAAATCATAGTCAAGAAAGGGAGGGTGACCATGATTCTAACCCATAGACCGAGGCGATTAAGAGTGAACCAAGGGATTAGGAGCCTCGTGCGAGAAACGAATCTTTCAGTGAATGATTTTATTTATCCTATTTTTGTAGTAGAGGGAGAGAAAATCAAGAGGGAAATTCCAAGTATTTCAAATAACTATCATTTTTCAGTGGATATGCTGGAAGGGGAAATCAAGGAAATTACAGACCTTGGGATCAAAGCAGTATTGCTATTTGGTCTACCTGATTATAAGGATGCCCATGGCAGTGGAGCCTATCATGAAAATGGTATCGTACAAAGGGCAATCAAGGAAATTAAAAGAGTGAACAAAGAAATGTTGGTCATAACAGATGTATGTATGTGCCAATATACAGATCATGGTCACTGTGGAATCATTGAGGATGCTTATGTGAATAATGATAAGTCCGTTGATTTTATTGCAAAAACTGCTCTTTCCCATGCAAAGGCAGGTGCTGATATGGTAGCACCATCAGATATGATGGATGGAAGAATTGGTGCAATTCGTGAACTGTTGGATACCAATGACTATACAGAGGTTTCTATTATGGCTTACAGTGCCAAATACGCATCGGCTTTTTATGGACCATTTCGAGCGGCAGCCAATTCAACACCTCAGTTTGGAGATCGGAAAACCTACCAGATGGATCCAGGAAATAGTGACGAGGCCCTAAGAGAAGTAGAGTTAGATATAGCCGAGGGCGCAGACCTAGTTATGGTTAAGCCTGCACTGGCCTACTTGGACATCATTAGAAGAATCAAAGATACCTTTAATATACCTATTGTAGCCTACAATGTCAGTGGGGAATATGCCATGATAAAGGCAGCGGCTGAAAAAGGGTGGGTGGATGAGAAGGCAATCGCATTGGAAAAGCTTATTTCTATCAAACGGGCAGGGGCAGATTTGATCATTACATATTACAGCAAAGATGCAGCAAAATGGCTAAGGGGGTAAACAAATGAACTTGTCGAAATCGAAAACGCTGTTTGAGGAAGCCAAGCAGTATATCCCAGGCGGGGTGAATAGTCCTGTCAGAGCATTTCGCTCTGTTTCAGTAGATCCTCCATTTATAGAGCGAGGTCAAGGGAGTAAGCTTTATGATGTAGATGGAAATACGTATATTGATTATGTGGGATCTTGGGGACCATTGATTTTAGGACATACCCATCCTCAAGTGGTGGAAGCATTAAAAGTGGCCATAGAAAGAGGTACGAGCTATGGGGCACCAACAGAGCTAGAAACAGAAGTCGCAAAGATTGTCTGTGAAGCAGTACCATCGGTGGAAATGGTACGAATGGTAAATTCAGGAACGGAAGCAACCATGAGTGCGCTAAGACTTGCTAGGGGTTATACAGGTAGAAATATAATTGTAAAGTTTGAAGGAAACTATCATGGTCATTCTGATAGCTTGCTCATCAAAGCAGGTTCAGGAGCTCTTACCCATGGGGTTCCAGATAGTCCAGGTGTTCCCTCCGACATTGCACGAAATACAGTTACTGCCCAATATAATGATATGGTAGGTATGAAGCAAGTATTTGAGGCCCATGGACAGGATATTGCAGGGGTGATCATTGAGCCTATAGCGGGAAATATGGGTGTTGTGCCAGCTACGAAAGAATTTATGAATTTCTTACGAGAAATCACAAAGGAATACAAATCTCTGCTTATATTTGATGAAGTAATGACGGGATTTAGGGTATCCTTTCATGGTGCCCAAAGCCTTTATGATATTAAGCCAGACCTAACCTGTTTTGGGAAAATCATTGGAGGCGGACTTCCAGTAGGCGCTTATGGTGGAAAGAAGGAAATCATGAGCCAAATGTCTCCTGCAGGCCCTATTTATCAAGCAGGAACACTGTCAGGGAATCCGTTGGCGATGACGGCGGGACTGACAACGTTGAAAATTCTGAGGGATCATCCAGAAATATATATTGACCTAGAAGAAAACTCAAAGCTTCTGGCAGCAGGACTTCAAGATAATGCGATGAAGTTAGGAATAAATGCACACTTCAATCGGGTAGGATCGATGATGTGTATGTTCTTTACGGATCAACCAGTAGTGGACTATCCATCAGCGTTGACCAGTGATACGAAAAAATTCGGTATTTACTTTGAGGAAATGCTCAAGGCAGGAATTTATCTAGCGCCTTCCCAATTTGAAGCCGCATTTGTTTCTGCAGCCCATAGCAAAGAAGACATTTTGCGTACCATTGAAGCAAGCTATCACGCACTAAAAAAAGTAATCTAGTGTATGGATATATAATCTATCATATTTTTGTCTCATATGTCTGTCAAGTCAACCGTCAAGTCAGCAGGTATGAAATAGAAGTTGTAACATGGACGACAATGTACTATAATGAGTAGGGAAAATTTGTTGCAAAGGAGAATATATATGAGTCTTTTTGATAATTGGAAGGAAATTGCCTTCGAACATGAAACAGAAGAAGGTGAAGTTGAGTTTTGGAAGGAATTCTGTGGTGCTGAAAAGAGTTTCTATGAATACATTCTGGAAAACTATGAGCAAATCACTGAAGAAACAGTAAAAGGATTGACTGAAAGATTAGAGGTGTCTAATGAATTTGTCATGGGATTCCTAGATGGAATCAATGATAGCTTAGTACATCGACTAAACTTAGAGGAAATGACGGAAGATAGCTCTGCAAAATTAGAAATTGATTTTGAAAAGCTTTTCTACAACATGCATGAAGCAAAGGCAGACTATCTATATACACTGCCTCAATGGGAGCAAATTTTAAGTGTAGAAAAAAGAAAAGAGATTGAGAAAGCACAAAAAAGATCTAAGATTGTTGTGAAGGAAGATCGAATTGGTAGAAATGATCCTTGCCTATGTGGCAGTGGTAAAAAGCACAAGAAGTGTTGTGGAAAGTAAATAACCGATATCGTATGAATAGGCCATCTTGACTGGGTTGCGTGAAGCAGACCAGGAAGGAGGGCCTTTTTTACTTTCTAATGTTACAAAAACGTAAAGCCAAAATATGGATAGTTTATATATAATAGAAATGAGAATTATTAAAAAATTCAGAATCTGCGGAGGGTATTATGATCGAAAAAGTAATAGAGAACATTGGAAAAGTGATGGTTGGAAAGGAAAATTGTATTGAGAAAATGGTGATCGCTTTGCTTGTTGGTGGACATTTGCTGATTGAAGATGTCCCGGGCGTCGGAAAAACAACGATTGCTCAGGCATTAGCAAAATCAATGAACTGCAGTTTCTGTAGAATACAATTTACTCCGGACTTGATACCCTCTGATATCTTGGGGGTATCCATTTACAATCAGAAGGAAGGAAAATTTGAATTTGTAAAAGGCCCGATTTACCATCAGATCATCCTAGCTGATGAAATCAATCGGACATCGCCTAAGACTCAATCGAGTTTACTAGAGGTTATGGAAGAACATCAAATTACAATGGATGGTATGACTTATAGGATGGAAGATCCTTTCATGGTCATCGCAACTCAAAATCCTATTGAATACGAGGGGACTTTTCCTCTTCCCGAAGCCCAGTTGGATCGTTTTCTTATGCGTATTGCCCTAGGGTATCCCTCCCCGAAAGAAGAAATAGAGATTATGAAAAGAAATGGGCAAGGATCTACCCTGAATGATGTAAAGTCTGTGGTGACCATGGAGGATCTGCGGACCGCTAGAGAAGGGATGAATAAAGTATTTCTTAGTGAAGCGCTGGAAAGCTATATTGTAGGAATCATTTATGAGACTAGATATCACCCAAGTATTCTGCTAGGTTGCAGCCCAAGGGCATCTATAGCATTATACAAAACTGCCAAGGCATATGCCTATATCAAGGGAAAAGAGTTTGTTACACCAGATGATATCAAGTATTTGGTCAATGATGTACTGAATCATCGAATGATATTAAAGCCAGAAGCAAAGTACAATGGACATACCAGCGAATCCATCCTTCAAGAGATTTTGAAAAAGGTAAAGATACCTGTGGTAAAACAGTATGCTTAAAAATGGAAAAGTATTTTTAGTATTACTATTGATAAGCTTTCTATTTGCGCTGCTGGCTGGAGGAAATCTGCCTTATTTGATATTTAAGATTTTAGCGCTCATATTTTTGTTCTCATTCATGAGTGTTCGGATCAATAAAAAAAATCTAGCTTGCTTCTTTTATATCGATAAGAAAGACGTGATGGTAGGAGATTCATTGGCACTGGGATATAAGCTTAACAACACAAGTATTTTGCCCATAGCCTATGGAGAAATCGACTGTCAAATTGCAACAAGGCTAGGAAACAGAGCCATCCCAGGAGAAATAAGAATGATTCACCCATTGGAGCTTATTCATATTCAAAGGCAAATACAATGCATCCATCGGGGTACCTATCCCATAGGAAGACTACATTTAAAAATAAGGGATTTGTTTCACTTTTTTGAAGAATCTATTGATTTTGATAACCAATTGGAGCTTAAGGTGTATCCAAGAATCATACAAATTGAAAAAATGAATATTCCTGCAGCAGAGTTCTTTGGTAATGTAAGGGTACCTCAAAATACTCACGAAGACTATAGCAGTGTTGAAAGTATTCGAAAATATAGGGTTGGAGATCCAGTGAAAAAGATTCATTGGAAGGCTACTGCGAAAAATGGAAATCTTTATGTAAAGAACTATGAATTATCTGCCAATGCACGGATATTGTTTATCATTGATGGATACCATCAAAGTTATAGGAATGATATAGATGGAATGCTTGAGGAGAAAGTCATTGAAGCAGCAGGATCTATGATGCGATATTGCCTTTCGAAAGATTTAGATATCTCCTTGGCGCGTACCTGGGGAGAGAGAAATATAATTAGTGGAAAAGGTATTGCTAAGTTTCAGCGATTTCTAACGACCCTGATGGATTTCATACCTGAAGGAAATTTACCCTTGGAAAAGGTCTTAGAAAGGGAAAAAAGCATGGTGCCATGGGGGACCACATTGATTGTGCTGGCAGTGGATCTGACGAAGGGAATATGCGATGAAATCTTAAGTCTAAGAAGAAAGAGAATGTACGTGGTACTGGTGTTAATAAAATCAAAACAAGAGCCGTCCATCGACATCAATGAACATCAAGAGGAGAGTATTCTAAGAGAAAAAAACGTTATTATCCATAAAGTTTATCTCGACAGTGACATCAGAAAGATATTGGAGGATGAGCCATGCATCCAGTCAAGAAAAGCATAATTGATTTTATCCTTGGGGCAATCATAACAATGAGTATTAACTTCCTCGTTGTAGAGGCATTAGGTCTCCAAATGCCTATCTCTAAAACCATTTTATTACACTTTGGAACATGGACTTTTGTTTATTTCATCATGGGATTCCCGCGATGGCTTATACCTCCTATTGCCCTTGGGAGCACAGCTGCCCTGGGGATATATTATCATCAAGGGTTATTGAACATCGAACATTTTTGGGACTTTAAAAGATGGGCGATAGAATTTATGCTAGGTATGGATACCACAATCAATCTGACATATAGCTTCTATTTGATTGTGGTATTATTTACAGTGGTCGGATGGATTACTGGTTTCATCCTATTACGATTAAGAAGTACCTTTTTATTATCATCATGGAGTATATTTTTTATCATGGAATGGTATCGATATATTGATGGGGCGATAGGGTATTTTAATATCTTTATTTTTGGGATTATTTTATTCTACTTGTATGAAAGCCATTTGAGATATATAAAGAAAATTGATGAAGATCATCAGACTATTCGAGGATTGTCCTTTAGAAATAGGGCAATTTATGGTGTCATCTCTGTATTGCTAATGATTAGCACAGCCAATCTTATATCTGTTAAATTTGACCCAATATCCTTTCAGCGTATCAATGATACAGTCTTGAGGATATTTCCACCCCTTAAAGAGTGGAGAAGTGATGGAGGGAATAGAGACATTGAGAGTGGGTTTGCGTTCGAAGAAACACCTTATCAAATAAATAAAGAAAAGCTTGGCGGCAAAGTAAGAGAGGATCGAAGTACTATCATGCTTGTAGCAGCAGATCGACAACTATATCTCAGGGGTCGTGTAAAAAACCAGTATACGGGTAACAATTGGTTAGCCTCTCAAGGGACGGGGATTGAATTTGATGAAGGAGCCCAAAAACAGGCATATAAGGGGATTTTCTATGAAGAGGTAGAAGTATTCGTTTATCCTACAAATATTCGGACAAACACGGTTTTTGCTCCCTATAAGCCTGTCCAAGTTACAATAGATAAATATAAGGTCTTGAAAACTAGAGGAGACGAGCTATATATTACGAAGTCAATTTTTAAACCCAGGCCTCAGGCATATATCATACATAGCAGAATTCCCATAATAAAGGAAGCCTCCACACAATATGACACCAAAGGATTAGGAACAGAAATGAAGGATTATCTTCAATTGCCTAGTACACTATCGCCTAGAATAAAAGGATTGACCAGGGAGATTACGGATATATATCCTACACCCTATGAGAAAATGAAAGGTATTGAGAAGTATTTGCGTGAAACCTATCCCTATACGTTGATAGTGAATACACTGCCAGACAATAAGGACTTTGTAGAATATTTTCTATATGAAGAAAAAAAGGGCTATTGTACATACTTTGCATCGGCAATGGCTGTCATGGGAAGAACCATAGGTGTGCCCACAAGATATGTAGAGGGTTTCATATTACCTAGGGAAACAAACCAAGCTGGATATTATGAAGTAACTGCAGACCGAGCCCATGCTTGGGTAGAAGCATACTTTGATGGAATGGGCTGGATTGCCTTTGAACCTACACCGTCCTATAACATTCAACGGTTTGAGGCTAATACTTTACCCCAATGGAAAATAAATATCGAGTCAGTAACTTCTTCTCAAATGCAAAATCCTGATTATTTAACGTTTAAGAATCGATTAGATGAGGAATTTGCAGGATTAGATGCCACCTTTAATCGTTCTGAGCGCAAGGAATTAAGGGGGGCGAAATTATCTAATTCAGGCAAGAAAGCAATGGCTTGGGGATTGGGATTGGTTATATTGATTTTATTGCTGAGAATAGGATGCTGTATCCATGAAATTCGAAAGCTTCGAAGAGCAAAAGGGACCTCGGGAGCGATTCAATACTACTATGAAACGATTGTATCATTTTCGGAACATATACAACCTTATGAAGATGAAGAATTGACGCCTCGGGAGGTGTTACAATTTCTGGGGAAGTATATGATTACTGCTCAAGGAATGGATGAGATCATTCATATCATTGAAAAAGGTCTATATAGTAACAAGGACTTATCACAACAGGAGCTGGAAGTGATGCAGGCATTTGAGGAAGATATGGAGAACATTGTAAAGAAGCGGTTAGGCATTCGATTGTTTTTGTATTATAAATTCATCAAAGGTAGCCTTTATACGGTTAAACCACCTAGATCTTTTGCAGCATGAATATTTGCCAGGTTAATGAAAAAGAGCAGCCAAATAGCTGCACTTAAAAGTATAAATTTATTTACAATGAGGACACAATCCATAAAAGTATAACTGCTGTTTATGAACGGAATAATTGGTAAAAGAATTGACCTTGTCCAGGAGATCAGAGAAAATATCTTCCTCAATATCATCTACTTTATGACATGCAGTACAGATGATATGGGGATGAGAATTTACGTTGGCATCATAGCGAAAGCTGGACTCCCCCACATTCAATTCTTGAACCAAGCCAGATTTCTTAAACACATCAAGGGATTTGTAAACGGTTGCAAGACTCATGGTAGGATAAACAGGTTCAAGCTTTTTATAAATGACTTCAGCACTAGGATGCTCAGTGGTATTCATGAGTATGTTATATATCGCTATACGCTGAGGTGTCACCTTCATACTATGATCTCGTAGAGTTTTTGTAAATTCTTTCACGACAACACGCTCCATTCAATTACTGTGTATTCTGTTAGTTCGATTATATTACAAACTGGATTTATATGTCAAATAACAATATCAATTTTCGTGAATATTAAAACAAATTCTAAACTTTTCTTATATGAGTCGTTTATCCAGGAGAGATGGATTGCGTTAGATGGCCATATGTTTTATGATATATCTGAGATGAAACAACAATTGTGAATAGAAAGCAGGGTGTTTTATATGAAAAAAGTTTCTATCGTAAGATGTGCTGATTATGAGTATGAAAAGGTAAAGGAAGCTATCGAACAAAGCTTAGATCACTTGGGTGGTATTGGGAAGTATGTCCTGCCAGGGGAAAAGGTATTGTTAAAGCTAAACTTGTTGATGAAAAAAAAGCCTGAAGAGGCAGCTACAACACACCCCGGCTTTACGAAAGCATTGGCTGAGATTCTTATCAATCATGGCGCGGATGTAATTATAGGAGACAGTCCTGGAGGCCCATTTAACGAAGGGGCTTTAAGAGGAGTTTACAAGGCTTGCGGCATGGAAGAAATCGCAAAGGATGTTGGGGCAACCCTTAATTACAATACAAAAGTAGTAGAGATAAAGAATGAAAAGGGCCTTTTATTGAAGAAGATCTCGGCCATTGAGGTGTTAAAGGAAGTTGATAAAGTTATATCTGTATCTAAACTAAAAACCCATGGTATGATGATGTTCACGGGAGCAGTAAAAAATATGTTTGGTATTGTCGCTGGATTGGAAAAAGCAGAATATCATGTCCGGATGCCTAAAAATGTAGATTTCTCCAACGCCCTTGTAGATATCTGCTTGGCAGCTGAGCCGGTTTTATCCTTGATGGATGGAATTGTGGGTATGGAAGGCGCTGGACCTAGTGCAGGAGAACCTCGGAAAATTGGTGCAGTTATTGCATCTGAGAGTCCATATCATTTAGACGTGGTGGCTACAACGATGATTGGGTTAATACCTACAAGGGTACCGACCATCCAAAGATGCGTGGAGCGAGGGTTATGCTTAGGAAGCCTACAGGATATTGAATTGGTTGGGGATTCTATGGAATCCTTCATGGTGAAGGATTTTGTAATTCCTGAAATTAGAGGATTAGATCTGTTGGAAGGAAAGTTGCCTAAGTTCCTTCGAGATATTTTAAATGAAGTCATGCAGCCAAAGCCTATTTTTTTACATGACCAATGTGTAGGATGTAGTGATTGTGCTGAGAATTGCCCCCCTAGAGTCATTCAAATGATGGATGGGAAGCCAACTGTCCAGCTAGATGAATGTATAAGATGTTTTTGCTGTCAAGAACTATGCCCAGTGAAAGCGGTAGAGATTCACCGTCCCCTGCTTATGAAATTATTGGCTAGGCTATAGCAAGGGGAATACTTCTTACTTTTTTAAATCATACTATCAGTATTCTAATGGATATGAGGTGGCAGAATGAGAAAAGAAAGAAGAGTAAATGAGCCTATCGTTGCGTTAATGAAAGGTCAACATGAGGAGAGGTCCATTGTAGATGCTTTAGAGTTATTACCGATGGATCAAATCATTAAGGACGGGGATGTGGTGGTAATTACGCCGAACTGGGTAAAGGCAAAACTACCATACACAGGGACAGTCGTAGGTCCCCATACCCTTCAAAGCCTGATTCAATATATTAAGACAAAGAATCCCAAGAAGATTTACATTGCCACAGGATCTGGTGGTGATCCAACGCCAAAGGTAATGAAAACTGTTGGATACGATCGCATTATTCAGGAAGAAGCAGTGGAATTTGTAGATCTAAACTATGGACCCTATATGGAATTAGAACTAGAGAACAAGACGATACCATCTACAAAGATAAATAAATTATTGGAAGAGATGGATGTATTGATTTCATTTACACAATTAAAGCATCATGAAGAGGCAACTATGAGTGCTGGTATAAAAAATATTGCTCTAAGTTGGCCGCCAGCAGAAATACATGGGTTTCCGAAAAAGGATTTAGGGATTCATGAAGATCTCCACGGATTCATCGCTGCGATGACAAAGAAAATACCTATAGATCTGACCATCATCAGTGCGGACAAAGCAATGATTGGAACAGGCCCTTCTGATGGAAAAGCTGTAGATGCCCATGGACTCATTATTGCAGGGACAGATCCAGTAGCTACGGATACCATAGGTGCAAGGCTATTAGGTTTCCTTCCTCAAGCGGTGCAGTACATATATACCTTATACAAGGAAGGTTTAGGTGTGGCACAGCCAGAGAAGATGATCTTACGAGGTATCCCCTTAAAAGAAGCAGAAGTGATTTTTAGCCAGGCAGCCTATGATCAAGATATTGTATTAGATAAAGATAAAATAAAGGATGTTCATGGCAATCGATAGCTATAGAACATAGGACATACAATTTTCTACTTGAAATCATATAGAAAATTCCAACAACAATCGGCTGGATTTCATGGAAAAACTTCTTTTTATGCTTTTTTATGATATAATGACAGAAATACTTTATGAACAAGTTGGTTGAGGAGGCGGACGATGTGAAGGCGGAATATATCAATCCTTTTATTAGTGCCAGCAAAGATATTCTAATACAAATGGCAGGTATCCCAAGTGAAATGGGAAAGATTTATATGAAGGAGTCACCATTTGCATCTCAAAATGTTGCAATTATCATTGGTTTAACGGGAACCCTAAAGGGCCAAGTACTCATTAATATGGGGGAACCTATGGCTCTAAAAATTGCCTCTAATATGATGGGTGGTATGCCAGTGGCTGCCTTGGATGAGATCGCTAGAAGTGCAATTTCAGAATTAGGTAATATGATTCTAGGAAATGCTGCAACTTTACTTTATAATCTAGGAGTGACCATGGATATAACGCCGCCGACCTTATTGGTGGGAGAAAAAATTTCTCTGTCAACCAGCCAGATAAAAACCATATGCATACCCTTATTAACGGATATGGGTACCTTTGAAATTGACATTGCAGTAAAGGAGTAGAGAAAAAGAAATGACTATTAATATTGTTTTGTTTGAACCTGAAATTCCGCCGAATACGGGAAATATAGCGAGAAGTTGTGCTGCTACTGGAAGTACGTTACATTTAATTAAACCACTGGGGTTTTCAATTGATGACAAACAGGTAAAGCGGGCAGGATTGGATTATTGGGATCTATTAGATCTTCATGTATATGAGAATTTAGATGAGCTTTTTGTAAAATATCCCCAAGGAAAATTTTATTTTGCCACCACAAAGGCTAAAAAATATTATCATAATATCCGATTCCAGGAAGGGGATTTTCTTGTTTTTGGGAAAGAAACGGCCGGTCTTCCGCCTGAAGTACTAAATAATAACATGGAAACATGTATAAAGATCCCTATGATACCTGTGGAAGGAGCCCGCTCTCTAAATCTTTCAAATTCGGTGAATATTATTTTATTTGAAGCATTAAGACAGCTTGGATTTGAGAGTTTTATATAAAAAGTATGGATAATGGAAACCGTCATTGATAAGATGATGGTTTTTATATTTTCCACGCTCTCAAATCATTGGATTTGGAAACATAACACAAATTTAAAAAAATTAACGATAAGTTAACAAATACACCGAGAAATAGTGTATGATATACAAGGACAAGTTTACAGGATTTTAATTATTGGAGGGACAGCATGAAGATCATTTTTGCATTACTCGGAGGGTTAGGTCTTTTTCTTTATGGCATGACGATTATGGGGGATGGGCTTGAAAAGGCTGCTGGAGACAAAATGAAAAGGATTATTGAAGTACTGACCAATAATCGGATCATTGCGGTGGTTGTAGGTGCCTTGGTAACCATGATTATTCAGAGCAGTAGCGCCACTACGGTTATGGTGGTAGGCTTTGTGAACGCGGGAATCATGACATTAACTCAAGCGACTGGAATTATTATGGGTGCCAATATAGGTACCACCGTTACAGCTCAGATTGCCTCTCTGGACCTTAATAAGATTGCACCTTTGGTTGTGGGGTTAGCCGTCGGTGTTTGGATGTTTTCAGAAAATAAAAGAACGAAAAACATTGCAGAGATTTTTATAGGGTTTGGAATTTTGTTCATTGGTATGGACTATATGAAGCAGGCAGTGAAGCCTTTAAAGGAGTTTGAAGGATTTAAGACAATGATGCTAAGCTTTGGAAAGGGAACTTTTGTGGACTCGTTCCTAGCTGTTTTAACAGGTTTTGTGGTTACTGCCATTGTGCAAAGCAGTAGTGCTGCCACTGGCATCCTGATTGCCTTAGCTAGCGAAGGATTTTTGCCAATAGAGGCTTCTTTGCCCATCATTTTCGGTACCAATATTGGAACATGCGTTACGGCATTGCTATCTAGTATAGGTGCCAATCGTACTGCCAAGAGAGCTGCTTTTATCCACTTTATGTTCAATATCATTGGTACTCTTGTTTTTATGATATTCTTTAGAGGGCTTACAATTCATCTGGTGACAACCATATCACCGGATAGTGCTGCACGACAGTTGGCCAATGCCCATACTTTCTTTAATATTGCAAATACACTATTGCTATTACCTTTTGCACCTCTATTGGTGAAGTTGGCAAATACAATTATACCTGTAAAGGATTATGAGATAGAAGAAGTCACTGGCATCAAACATCTAGACGATCGTATCCTTGAAACTCCTTCCATTGCCATTGTACAGGTTGTGAAGGAGACATTGAATATGGGGCAATTAGCCCTAGAGAATTACAAGAAATCCATAGATGCTTTTATAGAAAAAAATGAGAAATATGTTCATGATGTATTTAAGAAGGAAAAAGTAATCAATCAAATGGAACATGAGATTGCGGCCTATTTAGTGAAATTATCCAATACCGCCTTATCAGCCGAACAGCATGATGTTGTAAATGGATTATTCAGTACAATCAACGATATCGAACGAGTAGGAGATCACAGTGATAATTTAGCGGAGCTGTCCCTTTATACCATAGAACACGATCTCTGCTTTTCAGATACTGGAATGGCGGAGTTAGATGAAATTCATAGCAAGGTTGTGGAAGCATATGAACAATCACTTGTTGCATTGAAGACTGGGGATTTACGGGCTGCGAATAAGGTTATACAAATAGAAGGAGAAGTAGATGCCCTGGAAAAGAGTTTAAGGGCCAATCATATTCAGCGTTTGAATAAGCAACAGTGTTCGCCTGAGTCTGGTGTAATTTTTCTAGATATGTTGAGCAATCTAGAAAGAATAGCGGATCATGCATCCAATATCGCCATGGCTGTCATAGATAGAAATCAAAAATAATGAAAGGGAGATGCCTTGATGGTATCTCCCTTTACACTCGGTTAACAAATTTAAGTCTATGTTAAAAGATTTAACATAGACTTAACAAAAGGCAGGAAAAAATGTCGTATGATAGACGAGGTAGTGATTGAATGTGGAAGGTGCATCTTTAAGCATGCATTCAATATGTTGTAGGCAAACTATTTTAAACTTGAATGACAATCATGGGAGGATGAAAAATGAGTATCGCATTTGGACTTATTGGGGGATTGGGTTTATTCTTATATGGAATGCGTATTATGGGAGACGGCCTTGAAAAAGCAGCTGGAGAAAGGCTCAAAAGATTGATAGAAATATTGACGAATAACAGAGTAATGGGTGTTTTGGTCGGTACTGCAGTTACAGCCGTGATTCAAAGCAGCAGTGCTACAACGGTTATGGTGGTGGGTTTTGTAAACGCAGGAATCATGAAGCTGACCCAAGCGGTAGGGGTCATTATGGGTGCCAACATTGGTACCACAGTTACTGCCCAATTGGTATCTTTCAAGTTAACAGACTATGCACCGGTAGCCGTGGGAATTGGGGTTGCTATCTGGTTATTTACATCTAATAAAAGAACAAAAAATATCTCGGAAATATTAATTGGATTCGGTATACTATTTATAGGGATGGAAACCATGTCTGATGCCATGAAGCCACTTCGCGAATTTGAAGGCTTCAGAACATTGTTGGCTAGTTTTGGAGGTGGGTCTCTTACGGATACTCTCCTAGGTATTTTGGCGGGCTTTGGAATAACAGCTATTTTACAGAGTAGTAGTGCATCTATCGGTATTTTGATTGCATTGGCCAGTCAAGGTTTACTTCCCATTGAGGCAGCATTGCCAATCTTGTTTGGCGATAACATTGGAACTTGTGTAACGGCCATGTTATCCAGTATAGGGGCCAGTAAAACTGCTAAAAGAGCTGCATTCATACATTTTTCCTTTAATGTAATTGGAACTATTATTTTCGTGTTTTTATTACAAGGGCCTGTGTTGCATCTCGTTAGAACATTGACACCAGGTGATGCTGCGAGGCAGATTGCAAATGCCCATACGATGTTTAATATAGGAAATATGTTCATACAATTGCCTTTTGCAGGGGTCTTAGTATACATTGCAAAGAAAGCTATACCAGAAACAGAAGATGAACAAGATCAGATCATGGGTGTGAAATATCTGGATGATCGTATTCTAGAAACGCCATCCATCGCGTTGGGTCAGACAATCAAAGAAGTTCTTCATATGGGGAATTTGGCTTTAGATTCCTTTCGAAAATCTATGGACGCTTTTTTCAATGCGGATGAAAAGATGGCCCATGAAGTATTTACCCTTGAGAGGGTTGTGAACAATTTAGAACGAGAAATTGCTTCATATCTTGTAAAGTTATCCAATACGGCGCTATCAGGGGAACAGCATGAGATGGTGGATGGGTTATTTAATACCATCAACGATATTGAGCGGGTAGGCGATCACGCGGATAACCTAGCTGAATTGGCAATTTATCGAGTAGAAAATAAATTGGACTTTAGTGAAGGTGCTTTACAGGAATTGAGACTGATGAATGACCGTGTCATAAAATCCTATGAACAAGCCATTCTTTCATTAAAAACAGGGGATACCAATATTGCTAAGCGGGTCATTGAGCGTGAAGGTGAGATAGACCATATGGAGAAGTCACTAAGGGCCAGTCATATAGCCCGTTTAAATAAGCAACAATGCTCCCCAGGTGCAGGGGTAATATTCTTAGATGTGATTAGTAATCTAGAGAGAATCGGAGATCATGCGAAAAAAATTGCTTTTGCTGTAATTGATGCCACACAAAAATCATAATGCATTAAAATAAAATAAGATGCTGCCTTTGTAGCATCTTATTTTATTTTAATGCATACATAAGAGGGAAAATATGGTTGTAAATTCATATTTTTGGTAATACAATAGTATGTAGGGCAAATATAGAACAAACTGAAAACTGAGGTGAACCGTAATGATTAGAGTTGTAACGGACAGTGTGTCTGATATTCCAAAGGAATTAATAACTGAATTGGAAATCCAAGTACTACCTCTAACTGTAAACTTTGAAAATAGATCCTATAGAGATGGCATCGATTTATCTGCTGAAGAGTTTTTTGAACGAATGGCTGAAAGTGCCAAGTTGCCGACAACTTCCCAGGTGGCACCAGGAGAATTCTTTCATGTTTTCAATGAGATCACGGGCAATGGAGATGAAGTCGTTGCTATATTGATGTCCTCAAAGTTGAGTGGTACATATAATTCTGCTGTGACGGCGAAAAACATGCTGGAAGATGCTAAAATTGATATTATTGACTCCCAAGGGGT
Organism: uncultured Anaerosolibacter sp.; assembly: GCA_937948705.1. The sequence continues at coordinate 53,683 of CALECF010000037.1, forward strand.
TACGTTAGGTTATGGACTCCTTGTCATTGAAGGGGCTAGGATGGCAAAAAACGGTTATACTAGGAGAGAAATAATCGATCGCATTACATACATGAAAGAAAAGATGGAGTATAAATTTGTGGTAGATACCCTTGAAAATCTGCATAAGGGCGGTCGGCTTAATGGTGCTGAAGCTTTTATGGGAAAGTTATTGAATATTAAACCTATATTGACCATGAAGGATGGGAGGCTTGTTCCTGAGGACAAGGTAAGAGGAAGAAAAAAGGCAATGAAATGGCTGATCGATTGGTTGAAGGATCACCAAATTGATTTATCCAACCAGACCATTGGTGTCAATCATTCAAATGATGAAGGGTATGCCCTGGAACTTATAGATTTAATTCGTGAAAACTTTAATGTAAAGGAGATCATCTTATCTAAAACCGGCTGTGTAGTCAGTACCCATGCAGGGCAGGGAGCTGTGGCCATGTATTTTTTAAATGAATATTTGAAGGAATAGTAAAAATCAGCATATTGATGGATGCTTAAAGGGAGGAATATGAGTGAAGCCTATTAAAATAATCGGAGACAGTCTTTCAGACGTTCCCAAAGATATGGTCGTCAAATATAATATTTCCATACTTCCGTTGACGATTCGATTCGGTGATGAAGAATACAAGGACGGGATCGATTTAAATCCGACTCAATTTTTCGAGAAGCTTAAGATTTCTAGCCAGCCACCTAGTACATCCCAGGTACCACCCCATGATTTTTTAGTAGGTATAGAGCATGCTCTGGATAATGGGTATGAAGTGATCGTGATCAATGGTTCTTCAGGAGTGAGCGGAACCCATCAATCGGCTTTGATGGCTAAGAGGCAATTGAATTCAGACCAGATTACTGTAGTAGATACCCAAGCCCTCTCTTATGCCTGTGGGATGATTGTCGTTGAGGCAGCGAGGATGGCCCAAGCTGGTAAAACCAGAGAGGAAATACTAGCAAGGATTGAGGATATGAAGGGTCGGGCAGATCACTTATTTTCCGTAGAAACCTTGGAATATCTAAAAAAAGGTGGTAGATTAAGCTCTACAAAAGCGACTATTGGAACGATTCTAAATGTAAAGCCAATTCTAACCATTGCAGATGGTAAGGTGGAAAACCTAGATAAAGTAAGGGGAAGCAAGAAGATTATTCCTAGAATGATTGAATTGGCAAAGGAGAGAGGCATACAAAAAGGCTGTGAAATCATAGGACTCGCCCATGGGAATAATATAGAGGGCTTGGAAATATTAAGAGAAGAGGTCCTGCGAGAGTTTGAGCCCAAAGAGCTTGTAATGACGAACATTGGCTGTACCATTGGAACTCATACGGGGCCAGGTATACTGGCTTTACTATACTTAAAAGGATAGGATGATAAATAAGCAGGTAGTCTATACTGTATAAATGGAGAGTGGTTAGTGATGGCAAGTAAAGTGTTTTTTATGAATTTAAGATCAAGTTCCCGTAACACAAGTATATCGGCGAAGCTAAGAAAACTATTTGATAAAGCCGGTTTAGGAGATGTCCTTCACAATGGGGATCAAACAGCGGTGAAGCTTCACTTTGGTGAAAAGGGTAATAGTGCCTTTATTCATCCAATATTCGTGAGACAGATTGTGGATAAGATCAAAGAAAAAGGTGCCAGTCCCTTTTTAACGGATACAAATACCCTTTATGCAGGGAGTAGAACCAACAGCGTAGATCATATGGTGACAGCCATTGAAAATGGTTTTGCCTTCTCTGTGGTGGGAGCACCTATTGTTATAGCCGATGGCCTATTTAGCAAAAATTCCATCGATGTGCCTGTGGATCAAAAAAACTTCAAAACCGTTAAAATTGCGGGAGATATTCATAATGCCAATGCTATGATCGCATTATCCCATTTCAAGGGTCACGAGATGGCTGGTTTTGGAGGTGCAATAAAGAATCTTGCCATGGGTTGCGCTTCTGCGGCGGGAAAGCAAATTCAACATTCAGATGCAAAACCAGAGGTTATTGATACCCAATGTGTAGCCTGTAGTATTTGTGCAAAATGGTGTCCTGTCGATGCAATCAGCATTCAGAGTGGAAAAACTACAATCGATCTGGAAACATGCATTGGATGTGGAGAATGTACCACTGCTTGCCATAAGCGAGCAATAAAAGTTCAATGGAAGACAAATACCGATGTGTTTTTGGAAAAGATGGCGGAATATGCATTAGGTGCCGTTTGTAACAAGAATGGAAAAGTTGCTTATATTAATTTTGTCATGAATGTTACCCCTTTATGTGACTGTGTACCATGGAGTGATGCCCCCATCGTTAGGGATATTGGTATATTAGCATCCCTTGATCCAGTAGCCATAGATCGAGCAAGCTTTGATCTGGTAAACAATCAACATGGGAACCATGACTCGAATCTGACATGTAATCATGAGCCAGGAAAAGATAAGTTTAGAGGTCTTCATAAGGATACCAACGCAGCTTATATTCTAGAATATAGTGAGAAAATAGGGTTGGGAAGCAATACCTATGAACTAATAGATATAGATTAACGTCATAAACAAAATACCATTGTAACCTCTGTTTAAATTCAGAAAATTCAGCCATGATAAATGTATTGTCAAACATTTCGCAAAGTAATATAATGAACATAGAATGATTCTATGCAAAATATGGATTATATAACGAAAATCAATATATTAAATCTGGCTGATGAGTGCGGGAGAGAGCCTAATAATAGGCCGCCGAAGGAACAAACCCAAAAACATGCCGTTTTTTAGGTGAAATTCTCAGGCAAAAGGACCGTATTTTGACAGATCTCTGGAAAGCTTTTTTTAAAAAGCACCGAAGGGGCAATTCTATTTTAGAAGAAACTCTCAGGTTGAAGACAGAGGAGTAGGCAACGGATTATTTGCTATGCTCCTCTGTCTTTTTTTTATACATATGATTGTTTTTAAAACTAAAGGAATAAAACGTTTTCCTGGGAAACGGAAGAATTCGAGGTGAAAATTTGAAAAAAATAATAATTACAAATAATCCGAAGGTATATGAAAATTATTCAAATAAAATGGACATACTGTATTCTGATACCTTTAGCTATTTGGATGTTTTGTTGAAAGCTAGGGATAAAATTCATGAAGGACACAGTTTGTTGACACATCCTTTGTCAGGCAGTGTAAAGCCTAATGAAACACCTTACAAATCTGTGGCTATTTCGGTTGAAAGTACTACTTTAAATATGGAATCCCTGATGATCATAGAAGAAAGCATTAACACTGCAAAAAAATTTATTGGTGGCAAGAAAACACCCAATTGGACAGAACAGATTCTCGAGGATTTTCAAGCCATAGACTTTTATTTGATCAGGAGTGGTATTGAAAGCATGGATCAATTTCATGAATAACATGGATAAATTAAAGGAGGTAATAATATGCAAAACATTTATGATGTAGTTGTTATTGGATCAGGCCCAGCAGGCCTTTCTGCTGGACTATATGCTGCAAGGGCGAAAATGAAGACATTGGTGTTAGAGAAGAACAAGGTAGGGGGACAAATCTCTACGACAAATGAGGTTGCCAACTATCCGGGATCTATTCCAAATGCTACTGGTCCTAGTTTGACGGCAAGAATGGTGGAACAGGTTGAAGAATTTGGTGCTGAAAGAAAGAAGGATACCATTCTAGAAGTAGACTTCACTGATAAAATAAAGGTAGTTAAGGGTGAGAAGGAAACATATTATGCCAAGTCCATCATTATCGCAAGTGGTGCAACACCTAAATTGATTGGCTGCCCTGGTGAAGAAGAATTGACAGGCAAAGGTGTATCCTATTGTGCAACTTGTGATGCTGACTTCTTTACTGACTTAGAAGTATTTGTAGTAGGTGGTGGGGATTCAGCTGTTGAAGAGGCCATGTACCTAACAAAATTTGCTCGAAAAGTTACTATTGTACATAGGAGAGAAGAATTGAGAGCAGCAAAATCTATTCAAGAAAAGGCATTCAAGCATCCAAAACTAGCATTTATGTGGAATACATCTATCCAAGAAATTAAAGGTGATGGTGTGGTAGAGGCTGTTGTATTCAAAAACCTTGTAACGGGTGAAACCAGTGAATATGTAGCTGATGAGAACGATGGAACTTTTGGAATATTCCCATTTATCGGATATGATCCATTGAGTGCAATCTATAAAGGTAAAATCGAGATGGATGCCCAAGGCTATATTCCTACGGATGATAATATGAAGACAAATGTGGCAGGCGTGTTTGCAGCAGGAGATATCCGGGTAAAATCATTAAGACAGGTTGTAACAGCCGTAGCCGATGGAGCAATTGCAGCAGTTCAGGCTGAGAAATATATCGAGCATAATTTCGAAGAGTAATTTCCCATGATTCCCGCACGAGGTGAAGGGTGGCGGCCTTTAAAGGAGGTGAAAATGATGTTAGCTGTTGATAAGGATACTTTCCAACCAGAGGTTTTAGAAGCACAAGGTCTTGTATTGGTTGATTTTTGGAGTGATGGTTGTGAACCATGTAAGGCTTTGATGCCGGATGTGGAAGAACTAGCTGCAAAATACGAAGGCAAAGTAAAATTTGTTAAGTTGAATACAACTGCAGCACGAAGATTAGCAATTTCTCAAAAAGTACTAGGACTTCCTACAATTTCTCTTTATAAAGATGGAGAGAAGATCGAGGAAGTAACAAAAGACGATGCAACAAGAGCCAATATTGAGGCGATGATTGAAAAACACGTAGGTTAACCTGCACTCAATGGTGGTGAGTATACTCTCATCATCAGCGGGTTATAAATATAAAGGGAGGTGAATTTTGTGCGCCTAGAACTAGGAAGAATCAAAATTACAGATGTTCAGTTTGGTGACACAACGAAGGTAGAGAATGGAACACTGTTTGTAAACGAGCAGGATATTGTGAACCTAATCATGGAAGACGAGCACATCAAAAGTGTTAAGGTAGAGCTCGCAAAACCAGGTGAGGAAACAAGAATTACACCTGTTAAGGATGTTATCGAGCCAAGAGTCAAGGTTGAAGGCGAAGGCGGTATATTCCCAGGCGTAATCCACAAAGTTACAACAGTAGGTACCGGACGTACCCATGTATTAAGCGGTGCCGCAGTTGTTACATGCGGTAAAATTGTAGGTTTCCAGGAAGGTATCATTGATATGACAGGTCCTGGAGCAGATTTTACACCGTTCTCAAAAACGTACAATGTTTGCTTGGTGATTGAGCCGATAGATGGCTTAAAGCAACCTGAGTATGAGGCTTCTGCAAGAATGGCAGGCTTAAAGGCTGCTACCTTTATTGGTAAAGCAGGAGCTAGCATTCAACCAGACGAATTAGAGGTTTATGAAACAAAATCATTGCTTGAGAACATTAAAGACTATCCAGACCTTCCTAAGATTGGATATGTTTATATGCTTCAAACGCAAGGTTTGCTTCATGACACTTATGTGTATGGGGTAGATGCGAAGAAAATTGTTCCTACAATACTTTACCCAACAGAAGTAATGGATGGTGCAATTTTAAGTGGAAACTGTGTTTCTGCATGTGATAAAAATACAACTTATCATCATCAGAACAATCCTATTATCCATGACTTATATGCTAGACATGGTAAGGATCTAAACTTTATGGGTGTAATCATCACAAATGAGAACGTATATCTTGCAGATAAAGAAAGATCTTCTAACTGGACTGCAAAACTATGTAAGTTCTTAGGATTAGACGGAGCGATTATATCTCAAGAAGGTTTCGGTAACCCAGATACTGACTTAATCATGAACTGTAAAAAGATTGAGATGGAAGGTATTAAGACTGTTATCGTTACAGATGAATATGCAGGTAGAGACGGTGCTTCCCAATCCCTTGCAGATGCTGATGTAAGAGCAGATGCTGCTGTAACAGGTGGAAATGCAAATGAAACAATTCTTCTTCCACCAATGAAGCGAATTATTGGTATGACAGATTACACAGACAAGATTGCTGGTGGATTCGATGGAAGCTTAAGACCAGATGGAAGCATTGAAGCTGAGATTCAGGTTATTACTGGTGCTACAAATGAACTTGGCTTCAATAAGATGTCTGCAACAAGCTTCTAAGAAAGTTTTTAAAAAATAAAATAATGAGAGGATGGTAACCATGAGTATGTTCGATGGCAAAAAAGTCATCATCATCGGTGACAGAGATGGTATACCAGGTCCTGCTATGGAAGAATGCCTAAAAGGAACAGGAGCTGAGGTAGTATTTTCTGCT
>CALECF010000038.1 GCA_937948705.1 uncultured Anaerosolibacter sp.
ATGTAGGTATCTATATAGGCGATGGAAAGTTTATTCATGCTTCGTCCGGGAAAAGTGCAAAAAAAGTAGTGATTTCAGAGCTAAACGAAGGGTATTACCAAGATAGGTTTGTTACAGCAAGGAGATTAATATAGTAAATAACCCCCTACATTGTAGGGGGTTTGTTATTTCATATTGTTTAGAATTTTCGTAGACGAACAATAAAACATTTTTTATTATTTAGAGTCTGACTTAAGATATGCGTCTTTCCTTGATAACACCTTTTGAACATAATTCTGGGTTTCGGTAAATGGCGGAACCCCATTATGTTTATCAACATTACCAGGGCCAGCATTGTATGCGGCTAAAGCGAGAGTCACATTGCCGTTATATCGATTTAACATATCGCGAAGATATTTTGTTCCACCCTCAATATTTTGGGCAGGATTCCATGGATTTGTAACACCGACTTGCTTAGCAGTTTGAGGCATAAGCTGCATAAGGCCTTGTGCACCAGCCTTAGAAAGTGCATTGGTATCAAAATTAGATTCTACATTCATCACGGCTTTAATTAAATGCTTATCCACATTGTATCGATCTGCAGCACCTTCAATAAGTTGATCAACATCCGTTGTATTGATTGCAGTATCGGACTTTTTTTCAAGCTCTACGCCTAAAACATCTTGGAAATCCATGGAAGATTCTTCTTTTATAATTTTCACCCCAGCAGGTAATCTACTCTGAATCTCCGACAGTTTCTGTTGAAATATGTTATGTATATTCATATGACTCATAATTGGTTCTCCTTTTGAATAGATAAGTGAGTAAACTATAATTCTTTACTATCATTATCGGCAAAGATATCACCTTTCTTTATGATATAATAAAAAAAGATAGGGTTATTATCTTTTGAGTTTAAACATACTGAGGTGAACCATGGAAAACAGACAAATAATCCATGTAGACATGGATGCTTTTTATGCTTCTATTGAACAAAAAGATCATCCAGAGCTAAAAAACAAACCAATAGCAGTGGGTGGAAACCCTGATAGACGAGGTGTTGTTTGTACAGCATCCTACGAGGCAAGAAGATATGGGGTTCGTTCAGCTATGCCATCTAAAAAGGCACAACTACTGTGTCCACATTTGATTTTTATGCCCGTTCGAATGGAAAGATATATGGAAGTGTCACGTCAAATTTTAGAAATTTTTGAGGATTACACGGAGTGCATTGAGCCATTATCTATTGACGAAGCTTTCTTAGATGTAACGGGTCGAGATGGGGTTAAGATTGGGAGAGAAATTAAGAGCCGAATAGAAACTGAATTGGGATTAACGGCATCAGTGGGTATCTCCATGAACAAATACTTAGCAAAATTAGCTTCAGACTATCAAAAACCTAATGGGGTTACAGTGATCACCGAGGAAGAAATGGAGAGATTTTTATTGCCACTGCCTGTGAGAAAACTTTGGGGAGTAGGTCCCAAAACGGAAAATGAACTGAAGAAATTAGGCATATACTATATTAAAGATTTAGCAAATTACGATCAAGACATAATTATTGATAGGTTCGGCAAAAAAGGATTTGAATTATTGAATTTCGCTAAAGGAAAAGATGACAGGCTTGTAGAAAATAAATATAGGCGTAAATCTATTGGAGAGGAAACCACGTTTGACACCGACATTGATGATGTGAACATACTGCTCCTATATGCCGAAAAGTACTCGAGAATTTTTGCGAATAACCTTAAAGAGAAAGGCCTGCAGATAAGAACTGTCACCGTGAAGATAAAATATGAAGATTTTGAGAGTATAACTAGAAGTGCTACGTTGCCAACATATACGGATAATTTTCAAGAAATCTATCAGAATGCTTCACATACAATACAAAACAAAATTAATATGGGAAAAAAAGTTAGATTGATAGGAATCCAAGTTTCAAATATTAGATATCCAGATGAACCTGTTCAACTGCTTATGGATTTTGAAGGATTATTTAGGGGGGAAGAGTAGTGAGAATTACAAGGAGTAAACTAAGGCAGACATATAAAAACAAGAGTTTTGGTCTTACCGTTGCATTTACCATTATTTTGCCGATGATTTCCATCTACCTAGGGTATACAGCGTTTAAATTATTTATTATTCCAGGTATGCAAACAAAGGAGATGTCGAAACAATCAATCGGTGTAACTTCTGAAGAAAAGATTTCCCAAAAACAAAACAATACTAAGACTGAGCCTGTGCAAGAAGAAGCACAAGAGGCATTTGTTACCACCTTCGAATTAGAAAGCGTTAATTTTTACAGCATCCAAATTGGTAAATTTACAACGATGGAGAATGCTGAGACCCTAAGAACAGATTTGGCAATGAAAGGCTATGAAGGATATATTTATCAAGAGGATGGGTTTAAAGTAATTGCGATTTCACTATTAAATAGATCAGGGATCGATCATGAACTACAGAAAATTCGGAAGGCGTATCCTGATGCATATGTCACAACGATGAGTGTCCCAGCCCAGTTAATCAAATATACAAAAAATGATAGCAAGAACACACTTACTATAGAACAGCAAAATAAAAGAATTATGGACGTATTTCTGAAGCTGTCAGGAAATGTTGAACAATTATCAAGGGAAGATACGGATGTTGAAAGAATAAAAATGTTGGCTGATGAAAACCTTAAAGAAATTGAGAGTATTAAAAATGAATTAAAAAACATCAAGTCATCAACAAATATCGAAAGAGTTGCCCGAGATCTTATAAAGGTAACAGATGTTGCGACGATTTATTTAGTGGAAGGTAAAGAGGCAGGGACGGTTTCAAAAGTACAGAGGGCGTTGAATGAAAGTCTGTATGAATACGTAGTTTTTTCAAAAAACAGTCAATATTGAAATGATTTTATAGAGCTCCAAAAAGTAAACATAGCCACTTAGACAATAAAGTGCGAAGGTGGACGAATACTGTTTCAATTAGAGAGGTGGTTTGAAATGGAGGATAAAGGGCTGTCGGAAAGTTTAAAACTCGAATTTGAAGTTATTAAGGACGATTTTTCAAGGGCAGGAGAAGCGTCTAGCAACATCAAAAAGGTGCTTAGACAAATAGGGATCGATGCACAGATTATTAGAAGGGTTGCCATTGCAACCTATGAAGCGGAAATAAATATTGTGATCCATTCAGAGGGTGGCAAAATCACTTTGTATATTTATCCGGAGTTTATTAAGATCATAGCAAAAGATAGAGGACCTGGTATTGAGAGTATTGAACTTGCTATGAAGGAAGGATATTCTACTGCATCGAATAAAGTGAGAGAACTAGGCTTTGGCGCTGGTCTAGGCTTACCGAACATGAAAAGATGTAGCGATAAGTTTTCAATTGAATCAGAAAGAGGTAAATCAACAATTGTGACTATGATTATTAATATGAACGAAGGTGGAGATGAACATGATAATCGTTAAGGACTTGATTGATAAGTATGATTTTCGGATAGTAGCAGGAGATGAACATGTAAATCGTGAGATTGGGGGCCTATACTGTTGCGACTTACTAAGTTGGGTAATGTCTCATGGCAAACAGCATGATGCTTGGATTACTGTGCAAACTCATACGAATATTGTTGCTGTAGCGGCACTTCTAGATATTGGATGTATTATAGTACCTGAGAATATTTCGATAGAGAAAGAGACGATAGATAAGGCCATTGAGGAAGGTGTTGTAATTCTATGCACACCTATGAGCGCCTACAATATTTTTTGTTGTTTTCATGACCTAGGATTGCGATAGTATGAAAATTGCTGTGGATCTTCATATTCATACTTCTCTGTCACCCTGTGGTGATGATGATATGACGCCAAATAATATTATAGGCATGTGTTGTATCAAGGGGTTGGACGCCATTGCCATAACTGATCATAATACTGTAGAAAACTGTGGTGCATGTATGTCAGTTGGGTTGAAAAATAATGTTATTGTCATTCCAGGTATGGAACTTCAGACGAAGGAAGAAGTGCATATTTTATGTCTTTTTAAAGATTTAGCAACTGCACATAGTTTTCAGAGTAAGGTGTATCAACGTATGAATATACAAGAGAATATGCCCCAGATATTTGGAAAACAAATAGTATATGACGATAAAGACCAACCAATCGGTGAAAATAGGCGCATGCTCATTGCATCCGTCAATATGTCGGTAAAAGAGGCTTTTCAAGAAGTAAATTCCCTTGATGGCGTGATCATTCCAGCCCATGTAGACCGGAGCGCTTATAGTATCATTGGAAACTTAGGATTTATACCTCCTGATTTATCAGTATCCGTTATAGAAATTTCAAAAAATACAAATCAACGGACTTTTATGGAGAAGTTTCATTATCAAGAAAAGTACAAGTCTATAAGAAGCTCGGATGCCCATTATTTATGGGATATCCTGGAGAGAGAAAGCTTTATTGAAGTCAAAGAAAAAAGCATTCATGGTGTATTGGACGCTATAAAAGCTGGAGCGGTTATTGGAGGCAATGAAAGATGAGAGAACTGTCACTGCATATTCTAGATATTGCGCAAAATAGTATTACCGCAGGATCATCCTGTATAGTGATTGAAATTGTTGAAGATAGTATTCAAGATCTTTTTTCCATAGAGATTATAGATAATGGAAAGGGTATGGATGAAGATTTTTTGAAGAAAGTGACGGATCCTTTCGTGACTACTCGTCAGACAAGGAAGGTGGGGTTAGGGATTTCTTTGTTTAAAGCTGCAGCAGAAATGTGTAATGGAAGATTTACAATACAGTCAACGATTGGCAAAGGGACAATTGTGACCGCTCAATTTCAACGAAGCCACATTGACCGTGTACCCTTAGGTAATATAGCGGAAACGATGATGACATTAATTATGGCCAATGAACACATTGACTATATATATAAGCACACTTTCAATGAAAAAGTGTTTGTTTTTGATACGAGAGAGGTCCGAAAAGTTTTGGAAAATGTGTCATTGGGAGAGTTTGAGGTATTAACTTGGGTGAAAAGCTATATTGAAGAGGGTCTTAACGAGTTAAAGGGTTGCCCATTGGAATAGAGAAAAGCATAATTAACGATAGTAGGTTGTATTTATTTGTAAACCATCATTTATTGACATATTTCGCAGTTAGTTATATCATATTATTATAATTAAATTTTCGAAACTTATTTTTTTTAAACTACAGTTCTATGTTTTTTTGAATAGTACTAGCTTATTTTGAAGTCAGATGATGTATACAGTAGACAAAAAAATAGGTTAGTATTTTAACAATGAAGGATATTCAAAAAAATAATAGAACTATTTTTATTTGTGGTAATGATTTGCTTTATAATCTTTTAATAATAAGGGGTGAAAAAAATGGGTTTCTTATCCTTTAGAGGTGGAGTGCATCCACCACATTTTAAGGAAGCGACTACTCGCTTAAAGGTAGAGAAAGCTAAGGAACCAGCAGTTGTCACAATACCTCTTCAACAACATATTGGGGCGCCATGTGAGCCTATTGTCAGCGTTGGAGATCAGGTAAAGGTAGGACAAAAAATTGGCGAGACATCGGCGTTTGTATCTGCACCAGTGCACAGTAGTGTATCTGGGATAGTAAAGCAAATCGCCCGTATGCTTACACCTACTGGGGAAGCTGTTTGTATAGTCATTGAATCCGATGGATTGAACACGGTACACGAAAACGTTATCCCAAAGGGAAACATTTCAAACCTGTCTGGCAAAGAGATTCTAGGTATTATTAAAGAAGCTGGAATTGTGGGAATGGGAGGAGCTGCATTTCCAACCCATGTAAAACTATCTCCACCGCCAGAAAAGAAAATAGAAGAGATCGTTCTTAATGGTGCTGAATGTGAACCTTATTTGACGGCTGACCACCGATTGATGCTTGAAAATCCAGATGATATCATCTATGGATTAAAAGCGATGATGAAAGTGTTAAATGTTACAAAAGCGTATATAGGCATAGAAGATAATAAACCAGATGCCATCGAAATCATGAAAAAAGCAGTTGAAAAAGAAGCTGGAATCCAAATCGTAGGACTTCATACAAAGTATCCTCAAGGTGCGGAAAAACAATTAATCTATGCATGCACCAAAAGAGAGGTTCCATCTGGTGGATTACCAATGGATGTTGGCGTCGTTGTAAATAATGTAGGTACTGCAGCAGCCATTGCCACAGTTATTCAAACGGGTATGCCTTTAATTGAAAGAATTGCTACAATTACTGGAAAGGGCATAAAAGAGCCAAAGAATCTATTGATCAAGGTAGGGACGTCTTTTAAGGAAATTATAGAACAATGTGGTGGCTACAATGGTAAACCAGGGAAAGTGCTCATGGGGGGACCAATGATGGGATTGGCCCAGTACACCGATGAAATTCCAGCTATTAAGGGTACTTCAGGAATATTGGTTTTAACCCAAGAAGAAGCAAGATTACCTGAACCAAAACCATGCATACGATGTGGAAAGTGTGTTGAAATTTGTCCTGCATTTATTCAACCATTATATATCAGTGCATACGCGTTACAAAACATGCATGAAACAGCAGAAAAATATAATGCCCTTGACTGTATAGAATGTGGCTCTTGCTCATTCATATGTCCTTCAAAAAGACCATTACTACAGTCAATAAGAGTATCTAAGCGTGAGATTATCGCGAAGAAAAGAAAGACGAAGTGATGGAGGGGATTCACATGGATAATAGATTAATCGTATCATCATCTCCCCATTTACGGGCAGATGATTCAATTAACCGTATTATGCGGGATGTTGTAATTGCACTACTTCCAGCCACATTGGCAGGTATCTATTTTTTCAGAATGGGGGCAGTCAAGGTAATTTTAGCCGCTATCATTGCGGCTGTTGTTACTGAAGCGATCATTCAAAAGATGAGAAAACAACCTGTAACTATTAATGATTGGAGTGCTGTGGTCACGGGGTTGCTTTTAGCATTTAATATTCCAGCGACAGCGCCATGGTGGTTGCCAGCAATAGGTTCAATTTTTGCCATTGCTATTGTAAAGCATACCTTCGGTGGCTTAGGTCATAATTTCATGAACCCTGCTTTAGCAGCCCGAGCAATGCTATTAGCGTCTTGGCCGGTACCTATGACGAACTGGGTAACGCCAGGTGCTGATGCAATAAGTACTGCTACGCCCTTGGCACTGATTAGTGGGACCGAAGCAGCAGGTCAACCATTACCTTCACTATTGGATTTGCTCGTAGGTAATGTGGGTGGATGTATTGGAGAAACATCAGCCCTTCTTTTAATCCTTGGTGGGGTATATCTAATCTATAGAGGCGTAATTACACCAAGAATTCCTGTAATCTATATTTCAACAGTGGCAATATTAACTTTTGTTCTAGGAGGAGCATTCAGCCTCCAATACATGATCTATCAGGTCTTAGCCGGTGGTTTAATGCTGGGTGCTATTTATATGGCGACAGATTATGCTTCATCACCTGTAACTCCTAAAGGTCAAGTGATCTATGCCCTGGGTTGTGGTATTTTAACAAGTATTATCAGACTATATGGCGGCTATCCAGAAGGTGTTTCCTATTCAATATTATTGATGAATGTAGTTGCTCCACTCATCGATAAATATACTAGCCCAAGAGTATTTGGGGAGGTGAAGTAAGATGCGAGACGTTATTAAATTAGGATTGATTCTATTGCTTATTACAGCTGTTGCTGCTGTGGTCCTTGCTTGGAGCAATGATATCACCAAAGAACCAATTGCAAACCAAATACTTCAGGCCAATATTGCAGCGCGTCAAAGTGTATTGCCTGACGCCAGCGATTTCGAGGAGATGTCAACGGATGAGTTTGGAGATCATGAAAATGTTTTAGAGGTATTCAAGGGTCTAAAAGATGGTCAACTAGTAGGATATACCATTAAAACGGGTCCAAGTGGTTATGCAGGCCCAATAGAAGTGATGATAGGCATTTCCTCAGATGGAGTGATCAGTGGTGTGAGTGTTGGAAATCATTCTGAAACTCCTGGTCTAGGTGCAAAGGCATCCGATGATAAATTTAAGAATCAATACAATAATAAAAAAGCCGAAGGCCAAATCAATGTGATCAAAGCAGGTACACCAAAAGATAATGAAATTATATCTATTTCTGGTGCTACAATTACTTCCAGAGCTGTGACTTCTGGTGTCAATGCGGCTGTTCAGTTGTATAATGAAGAACTGAAATAGAATGTGGGGTGGTAAAATGAAAATTGGCAATACATTTATAAGAGGAATTTTATATGACAATCCGATTTTTATACAATTATTAGGTATGTGCCCGACCCTAGCAGTCACAACATCTGCTATAAACGGAATTGGTATGGGTTTAGCAACATTAGCAGTATTACTAGGATCAAACGTGGTTATCTCGATGTTGAAAAAATTCATACCTGCTAAGATTCGTATACCTGCTTATGTCGTTGTGATCGCTACTTTTGTAACGGTGATTGGTCTATTAATGAAAGCATTTGTGCCTGCTTTAGATAAGGCGCTGGGATTGTTTATTCCGTTAATTGTTGTAAACTGTATCATTTTAGCAAGAGCTGAGGCATTTGCTTCAAAAAATTCAGTGCTTTTATCGGCTGTTGATGGAATAGGTATGGGTCTCGGGTTTACGATTTCTTTAACAATACTGGGAGCCGTAAGAGAGATCCTTGGTGCAGGTTCAATATTTGGAAAAGCGATATTTGGCGCGTCTTACCAACCTGCATTAATAATGATTTTGCCTCCTGGCGCTTTTCTTGCTTTAGGATGCTTACTTGCTCTATACAACTGGACGGTTTCTAAAAAAGCAAATCAATTTTAGGGGTGATATAGATGTCCGCAAGTGGATTATTTGTTATATTTGTCAGTGCGTTACTTGTTAACAATTTTGTATTATCAAGATTCTTGGGGATCTGTCCCTTTTTAGGTGTCTCCAGGCAGGTTGAGACGGCTGCGGGGATGGGGATGGCTGTAACCTTTGTTATGACCTTAGCATCTATCATTACGTATATCGTTCAGATTTTCATTTTGGATGGTTTAGGTCTTGGTTACCTACAAACAATAGCTTTCATTCTTGTTATAGCAGCTTTAGTGCAATTTGTAGAGATGGTAATTCAGAAAACCAGCCCTACGCTATATCAGGCATTAGGTGTTTATTTACCATTAATCACTACGAACTGTGCTGTTCTGGGGGTTGCATTATTAAATATTCAATCTAACTTTAATTTGATAGAAACAATTGTGAATGCCATTGGTGCATCACTTGGATTTTCTCTCGCCATTATCCTATTTGCAGGGATAAGAGAAAGATTAGAGATTGCAGACGTGCCGGAAATTTTTAAAGGTTTTCCAATTGCACTTATAACAGCGAGCCTAATGTCCATTGCTTTCTTAGGCTTTACTGGACTCGTTTAGACAGGAGGGAAATGAGATGGATTTAAATACATTACTACTCCCGGTTGCTGGATTGGGGGGATTGGGATTGATTTTTGGGGCTGGGTTGGCCTATGCTTCTCAAAAATTTGCTGTAGAAATAGACCCAAGAGTTGTTGCAGTCCGAGACGTACTTCCTGGAGCAAACTGTGGAGGATGTGGTTATCCAGGCTGTGATGGGTTTGCCAACGGAGTGGTTGCAGGAAATGCGCCAGTCACTGGTTGTCCAGTTGGTGGTGCGGACTGTGCAAAGAATATTGCGGAGATTATGGGTGTCGAGGCAGGGGATGCCGCTAAGAAAGTTGCAAGAGTTATCTGTAATGGTGACACCAAAAACTGTAAAGAAAAATTTGATTATTATGGTATTCAAGACTGTAAGGCAGCGGCAATGGTATCAGGCGGAAGTAAGAGTTGTGCTTATGGATGCCTAGGCTTGGGTACTTGTGTAAACGCATGCCAATTTGATGCCATAGAAATCACCGATGGAAGAATTGCAAGAATCATCCCAGAGAGATGCACTTCATGTGGAAAATGTATTGAAGTTTGTCCAAAGCAAGTTATTCATTTTGTTCCCTTTGAACAGGATGTAGTTGTAGATTGTAACAACGAAGAATTGGGTAAAGTTGTTCGACAAAAATGTAATGTTGGATGTATATCATGCCAGATTTGTGTAAAAGCATGCCCATTTGATGCAATGGAGTTTTCAAACAACCTAGCTAAGATAAACTATGAAAAATGTACAAATTGCATGATTTGTGCGGAAAAGTGCCCAACGAAGGCGATATATGCAGATTTTGAGAAAAGAAGAAAAGCGGAAATCATTGCTGAAAATTGTATCGGATGTACGATCTGTAAGAAAAAATGTCCTGTGGACGCGATTGAAGGAGAACTAAAGCAAGTCCACGTAGTCATAGAAGACAAATGCATAGGATGTGGAGCCTGCGAAGCAAAGTGTCCTAAGAAAACGATCAAGATGAAGTAACAAATGGTAGAGAACATACTTTAAATGAGTATGTTCTCTACTTTTATATGTAAAAAATACTACTTGTCATTGAAATATCAAAATGTTAAACTTATACTGTGTTTAAAGGTATCATTCAGCTTTTCTGAAAACAATCTTAACATTAATAAGAAAATGGGTTATAGAGTATGCATATTTTGGAAAAATTATTAATAAATGTGAGTTGATGTCTGTGACAAAATGGGACAAGATTTTGATAGGCTGCGTCGTCGTGATTAGTATGATAGGATTGTTTATTGTCAAAGAAATAAGTATGAATAGCGGTAATTTATATTTAGTTGTAGAGGTAGAGGGAAAAGAATACAAAAAAGTGTCCCTTGGTTCAAATCAAGAAAAGCAATTGATTGAAATACATTCAAAAAACGGACGAAACTTAGTTGAGATTAACGGTTTAAGTGTAAGGATCGCAGAAGCCGACTGTAAAGATCAATTATGCGTAAAGATGGGATGGCTGGATAGAATGAATCAAACCAGTATTTGTTTACCGAATAAGGTTTCAATAAAACTAGTGGCGAACAAGTCAGATGTTGATATTATAAGCTATTAGGGTGTGGGGAGACATATGAAAACTAAAAAAATGTTATACTTATCAATGATTGTATCTATAGGAATAGCGCTGCACATTATTGAATCTTCTATACCAATGCCATTTATTGCCCCTGGAGCCAAACTAGGTCTAGCAAATATTGTAAATTTAATTACCCTTGTTGTGTTTGGATACAAATATGCATTTGCAGTTGCAATTATCCGGTGTTTAGTTGCTACTCTAGGTACTGGTGCTATAACAGGGCTTTTATATAGCTTATCGGGTGCATTATTAAGTACTTTGGTAATGTGGGTGATATATAGAAATTTCTCAAAATACTTTAGTTTAATAGGTGTAAGTGTATTTGGTGCTCTTGCCCATAATATTGCACAATTGACTGTGGCTAGTATGATGATTCAAAATGGATTAATCTTTACCTATCTTCCTGTAATGATGTTGGTTAGTTTGTTTACTGGTTATTTCGTTGGACTTACATCAAACTATGCAACTGTACACTTGAGAACCATACTTTCAAAAAATAGCAATTCATCAAAGATTATCAACTAATGGCAAGGAGGAAAGTACATGAAGGCAGCGACCAGAAATCCGTGGCTTCTGATGCTGTTGATCGCAGTTGGGGGCGTCATAGGTGGTATGATTGGTGATATTTTTAGGGATAGTATTAAGATATTAGGTTATGGCAAGACAATTGGTTTTAGCCCAGTGACTATTGATTTGAGTATTCTTAAGCTTACTTTAGGATTTCTTCTAAGCTTAAATCTAGCCAGTGTCATTGGAATAATAATAGCTATCTTTATTTTTAGCAAAATGTAGGTGAATTTTATGTCAAAGATTATCCTTGCTTCAGGCTCTCCTCGAAGAGCAGAGATACTGAAGAATTTTCGTATTTCCTTTGAAATCATTCCTTCTACCATAGAAGAAAAGGTTAATGAGGGAGAAACACCAGAGCAAATTGTTATGGCTTTGGCACTAGAGAAGGCGATTGATATCTCAAGCAGATGTAAAGAAGGGGACATTATCATAGCCGCAGATACAGTAGTTGTTAAAGGGGTTGTTTTAGGTAAACCCCAGGATTATGATGAGGCGTATAGCATGCTCAAACATTTGAATAATGATGTCCACGATGTGATTACTGGCTTGGCTGTTATTCAAGTAGGCACACTTAATAAAATTGTTACATTTGAGAAGACAAAGGTAAAAGTCAAACCCTTAACAGATACCAAAATAAAAAGGTATATTCATTCTGGTGAGGTTTGGGATAAGGCTGGATCTTACGCGATACAAGGAAGAGGTTCTGCCATAGTGGAATGGATAACCGGTGATTATTTTAATGTAGTGGGTTTACCGATCAATAAATTAGAGTCTATCCTAAGCAGTCATTTTAGTATTGAGCTTATTTAGCTAAAGCGTATATGTGAAAACTTCCATAAGGATGATTAATGGTCTGGTGGTGTATGAAATGCATGGTGATCAAGGGCATATACTGATTAAAGAAATGGTTGAAAGTGAACGACCTAGGGAAAAGATGATTCAGTTTGGTGCGAGTAATCTTGCAAACGCAGAACTACTTGCGATTTTAATTCATACTGGAACAAAAGAGGCATCCGCCATCGAATTAGCCCAGCGGATACTTTCCTATGATCAAACAGGAATTCACTTTCTTACAAACTGCACAGTAGAAGAATTGAGCCAGCTAAAAGGAATTGGATCAGCCAAGGCATGTCAGATTATTGCTGCGATCGAGTTAGGAAAGAGAATCGCTGCAGCAAAAGAAACTGTTAGATCTTCCATTAAATCACCTATTGATATTGTTAATATCTATATGGAAGAAATGAGATATTATAAAAAAGAGTATTTCAAAATCGTTCTATTAAATACCAAGAATGAAATTATTTCTTCAGAAAATGTATCCATTGGAACTTTAAATGCTTCTTTGGTACATCCCCGGGAAGTATTTATTATGGCGATAAAGAAAAGTGCTGCTTCTATCGTGCTTTTGCACAATCATCCAAGTGGCAATTCTCAGCCTAGCAAAGAAGATATAGCTATTACCAAAAGGCTATCAGAGGCTGGTAAAATCATTGGTATTGATGTAATGGATCATATTATTTTAGGAAATGGTACTTATACAAGCTTAAAGGAACAATGTATCTTATAGTGGACAAAACAATATACAAGGCAATCAACAGGAAGGAGCATTCGAATGGGTATATTTAATTTTCTTTCAAAAGATATGGGTATAGACTTAGGAACTGCAAACACATTGGTATATGTAAGAGGGAGAGGAATTGTTGTTCGCGAGCCTTCTGTAGTTGCGATTCAAGAAGATACACGACAAGTACTTGCAGTTGGACAAGAAGCAAAACAAATGATAGGAAGAACACCAGGAAATATCGTCGCAATTAGGCCGTTGAAGGATGGCGTAATAGCTGACTTTGATGTTACTCAGAGCATGTTAAAATATTTCATCAAAAGGGCTTATCCAAAAAAATCTTTATTTTTTCAACCAAGGGTTGTCATAGGGGTACCATCAGGCGTCACTGAAGTTGAAAAGAGAGCAGTTGAGGAAGCTGCCCTTCAAGCTGGGGCGAAAGAAGCCTACTTAATCGAAGAGCCGATGGCTGCTGCCATTGGGGCTGGACTCCCTGTAGAAGAGCCTACGGGAAGCATGGTAGTAGATATTGGTGGTGGAACCACAGAGATTGCCATTATTTCTCTTGGGGGTATCGTAACCAGCAAGTCTGTCAGAATTGGTGGAGATGAGTTAGATGAATCTATTGTCCAGTACATTAAGAAAGAATATAGTTTAATGATTGGCGAAAGAACAGCTGAAGAAATAAAGCTGACTGTAGGCTCCGCTTATCCTAAGAATAATGAACCTAAGATGGCAATCCGAGGAAGAGATTTAGTATCAGGTCTTCCAAAAACTTTAGAAATATCGTCATCAGAAATTCTTGATGCTTTACGTGAACCAGTGAATACCATCATTGATGCAATAAAATATACTCTCGAAAAAACGCCTCCAGAATTAGCAGCAGATATCATGGAATATGGAATCGTGTTAACAGGTGGCGGTGCCCTTCTAGATGGATTGGATAAATTGGTTCGTCGAGAAACTGGCATGCCTGTTCGAATCGCAGATGAACCATTAGACTGTGTTGCCTTGGGCACTGGAAAAACAATTGAGGAAATAGAAACATTAAGAAGAGTATTAATTTCTCCAAAAAGATTGAGATAAAGTGGTGAATTTAGATGGGAAAATGGTTAAAACGGGGTGCTTTAATGGTAGTAACTACGGTTACTATCATTCTCATTATATTAATGGGAATTAGTCTTGGTGGAAGAATGAACGTCTCTCCACCAGAAAATGTAATTGGAAATATTTTTACGCCTATACAAAAAGCATTTTATCGAGTAGGACAGGCCGTCGAGAGTACTATTACACCGATCTTTCGCTTTAAAGCGATTGATAGAGAGAATAAAGCTCTTACCCAGGAAGTTGAAAAACTGCAGAAAGATGTTGTTCAATATAAGCTTACAGAGGATGAGCTTATTGAGCTTAGGGAACTCTCAAAGGCATTAGATTATACAAGTAGTTTTGGTCAGCTGAGCTATACATCTGCTACTGTTTCTGCGAAAGATCCTGGTAACTGGTTTAATACGTTCACTATTGATAAGGGAAGTAATCAGGGTATTAAAAAGGAAAATACAGTAATAAACGGCAGCGGGCTTATTGGCAAGGTTTATGAAGTAGGGAATAATTGGTCGAAAGTCATTACTATCATTGATAATAAAAGTTCTGTAAGTTTCGAGGTCTTACGAAATAATGAATATATAGGTGTTATTAGAGGAAGTGTACAAGCCGATCTATCGGGATACCTCATAGATCCTCAAGCTGAGGTATTGGTCGGTGATAAATTAATTACATCGGGCCTAAGCACCTTTCCAAAAGGAATTTTGATTGGTGAAGTGAAAGAAGTGGTAAAGAAAAAGGATCAATTATTAAAGACGATTATTGTTGAACCAGTTGTAAACTTTAAAAAGGTTGATAAAGTGCTGGTCATCGTATCTGATAAATAATGGAGAAGGTGTAGCTTAAATGAACCAACTATCTATTACGATCATTTTAATCTTCAATATTATATTCCAGACCACGCTATTACAATATTTCAGGATTTTTGGCATTATACCAAACACAACTTTGATTCTAGTAGTCATTCTAGCAATTTTGTATGGAAGAAAAAAGGGAGCTATGATTGGATTGATTGCAGGTTTACTTCAAGATATTCTTATAGGTAGACTTCTAGGAGCAAATGCACTGGTATATATGATGGTGGGACTTAGTATAGGATCCTTCGAAAATAAAATATTCAAAGATCATACGGTTACACCGATTTTTTTTGCAGCTTTAGGAACCCTAGGATATCATTTAATGTATTATTTTATCATGTATACAGTTAATGATAAAATTAGCATCCCATTGCTCTTTACGAAGATTATAGCCATAGAAGCTCTTTACAATAGCGTTATTTCAGGTTTTGCTTATGGTTGGATATATAATTTTCTTTATCATTCTAAGTCAAAAATAAAAACTAGGTGATCATATGTTTGAAAAATTAAAAAGTCGACATAATCAAATCCTTTTGTTTTTTGGGATTTTTATTTGTATGCTTATCATTAGGCTATTTACATTGACAATTGTGGAAGGCGAAAAATATAAGGAACTATCAGATAATACTAGGATTAAGAAAATTCCAATTTCTGCACCCCGTGGTGAGTTGAGAGATCGATACGGGAGACTTTTAGCGGGTAACAGACCTAGTTTCACGGTTCAGATAATGAAGAATGAATTAATAGATGGTGAGATAAATGAAATAGCTGTAAAACTGCTTAATATACTCAATATCAATGGGGACAAGCATGTGGACAATTTCCCAATAGCCGTTGAGGATGGGAGATATTATTTCACCTATGATAAAGAAATACAGAATTGGCTTTTATCACAAGGTTTAGAAGGTTTAGGCACAGCGACAGATGTTTTTAGCACGCTAAAGGACAGACTGGAGATTGATCCAGGTGTTGATGTTTTTGAAGCACAAACGATTATGCAGCAGGATCATGGAATATATCCGCCAATTTCTGTAAAAACCATGAAGTTTATCCCTCAAATGAAGAAAGAGAACTTTCTTCAAAAATACACCCTTGAAGAGAATTTGAATGCGGAGGAAGCATTTCAAGCATTGCGAGATAAATATAAAATCCCAGATATGTTTTCTAATGAAGATGCTAGGAAGATTCTAATCATTCGTCACGAGCTAAGGGAGCAAGGATATCGTCAGTATCAACCTGTAACCATTGCATTTAACGTTTCTGCCAAGACAGTCTCCGAGGTAGAAGAACGAATCATGGAAATGCCAGGAGTCAGTGTAGAGGTAGAACCTGTAAGATATTATCCTGGCGGAAACCTAGCATCCCACATATTAGGTTATTTGAGCAAGATTTCAGAGGGTGAAAGAGAAAGGTATGTAAAAGAATTAGGCTATGATCCTAATGATTTGATAGGCATGGATGGAATAGAGCGGGTCTATGAAAAGGATTTAAAAGGCAAAGACGGTGCTAAATATGTTGAAGTAGATGTATATGGACGTTTAATGAATGTTCTAAGGGAAGAGGAACCTCAAAAAGGTGAAACTACGTATTTAACGATTGATGCAAAGCTACAGAAGGTTGCTGAAGATGCCCTAAGTCAAGCATTACAACAAATTCAAGTTGGGGGTACATTTACAAGCAAGTGGGGAAATTATAAGTATGGTGACGTATTTAGGAATGCGACTACCGGTACAGTTGTAGCGCTGGATGCCAAAACCATGGAGGTACTGGCCTTAGCAAATTATCCAAGTTTTGATCCAAACCTTTTTGCTACGGGGATATCGTCCAAAGATTGGAATGATCTACAAGATAAAAATCCAAGGGATCCTTTGTCTCCGATTCCATTATACAACCTAGCAACAAGGGCTGCTATTCAGCCTGGCTCTACATTCAAAATGGTTACAGGACTGGCTGCCATCGATAATGGTATGAATCCAAATACAAAGATATATGATAATGGGTTTATTCCATATGGAGGAAGAAGTTTTGGGTGTTGGTTATGGAACACAAAAAAGCAAAAACATGGATATGTAGATTTATATAGGGCTTTAGAAGTATCATGTAATTATTATTTCTATAATGTTTCTACAGGATGGGATCATTTTAAACAACAATCTTTAGGTATTTCTATGAACGTTAATAAGTTGTTAGAATATAGTAAACGGCTAGGTTTAGACGAGCGTACTGGTATAGAGATCAGCGAAAATGCCTATGGGGTACCTAACCCAATGAAAAAAACTGCTGCAATCAAGTCTATGTTGAAAAATCATATCAAGGTCCGCGCGAAGGATTACTTTGAATCTGAGATCTATGAAGATAAGGAAAAATTAGATAAAAATATTTTGGAGATTATTAGCTGGGCAGACGAAAATCCATCTAGAGGTGAGCTGATTAGCCGCACAGGGAAACTAGGTGTGAAAAAGGATAAGATTGAGACCTTGGTGGACGCTGCTAAGTTTACGTACTTTAATCAAGCAAAATGGTCCAAGGGAGATACGTTTAACTTATCCATCGGACAAGGGGAACATGCGTATACGCCCCTTCAAATGGCCCGCTATATTGCTGCAATTGCCAATGATGGATATTTAAACAAGGTAAGCGTGGTAAAGAAAGTTGGCAGTGAAACGAAAAATGCAGAGAAGGAAATAGGCCCAAGAATTGAGTTAAATAATTACAATAACTTAAAGCATATCCGACAGGGGATGTCCAATGTAACCCAAGAAGAAGGCGGTACGGCTAGAGCAGTATTTGGTAGATTCCCAGTGAAGGTAGGGGGGAAAACTGGAACTGCTCAGCGATCCGGAAAAATTAATCCAAGAGATGAGGCCGAGTATCTAAGGAAATACTGGAAATGGATTGCTCCATCCCTAAGTCTATCAGATGTAGAATCAAAGGCAAAGCAACTGATGGCAGCCAATAAAGACAGATATCGTGATGAAGGCGATGCCATGCGAGAAGCTATAAGGTTATTAAGTAACAATAAGATTAGCAATGACCAATTAGATCAGTTCAAGGATTCCTATGGAAACTTTGCATGGTTTGTTTCCTATGCACCTTTGGATGATCCTCAAATAGTTGTAGTAAGTCTGATTTTCCAGGGTGGACATGGGGGATATGCAGCACCTATTGCAAGGGAAATCATTGCAGAGTATCTAGGGTTAAATAAAGAAGCAGATAATATGAATTTAGAGAATGCACTCACCAGATAAAAAGGATGGTGGGTGTATTTTTTAGGCGATGATGTCTAGACTCTTCTTGAACGCATATATGTTCAAAAAACAATGATGCTATTAAAATAATGTTTTCAGCTACTTTTTTCAGAAAAAAAAAGGATTTAGTTTCAATATGAAGAATAATTATAACGTTACAGATTTATTTGTAAGTCGTGGAGGTAATTCTAAATGCCTAAAAACAGCTTTGTATCTTTTAAAGGAAATAAGGACGGAATATCCATATATCTAAATCCTCATATGGATTACAATGATATTAAAGAACAGCTTGTGAAGAGATTGGAATCAACAAAGCAGTTTTTTGTTGGCGCAAAAGTAATAGGGTTTGAAGGAAAAGAATTATCCAAGTGTGAGAAGGATGAAATAAAGCAAATCATACAGCTAGAATACAATATGATTGTATCTTTGGATGAGGAAAAACCTAAGCATGATGAACAAGAAATAACTGACAATCTTGTTTTTGAAGGAATTGAGGAAGGGATTACAAAATTTATTAGAGCAACAGTAAGATCAGGTCAGCGAATTATTTTTAATGGAAATGTAGTTGTCTTGGGTGATGTAAATCCAGGAGCAGAGATTATCGCTGAAGGGAATATTGTTGTCATGGGTGCCTTACGGGGTTTAGCCCATGCAGGAGCTACAGGGAATGATAGATCCTATGTTGCTGCAATCTGCTTACAACCAACGCAATTGAGAATTTCTGACATTATAACCAGATCACCAGATCATGAGAAAATAAGGCCAATGATCCCTGAGTTAGCTTTAATTAAAGACGATATGCTTGTTATTGAACCATATTTGCAAAATAAATAATAAAAATGAATCTTATGATAGGGGGAGTAATAATGGGTGAAGTTCTTGTAGTGACTTCTGGAAAAGGTGGCGTTGGGAAAACAACGACTACTGCAAATATAGGGACTGGTTTAGCACTGTCTGGTAAGAAGGTAGTTGTTGTGGACGCAGATATTGGCCTTAGAAATCTAGATGTTGTAATGGGCCTTGAAAATCGCATTGTGTATGATATTGTCGATGTCGTTGAAGGTGTATGCCGATTGAGACAAGCATTGATTAAAGATAAGAGATATGAAAACTTATTTCTACTTCCAGCTGCCCAGACAAGGGACAAGAATGCAATCAATCCTCAACAAATGCAGGATTTGTGCAATGAGCTAAAGGCAATGTTCGATTTTGTAATTGTTGACTGTCCTGCTGGTATCGAGCAGGGATTTAAGAATGCCATTGCTGGTGCTGATCGAGCTATTGTTGTAACAACACCTGAAATCTCCGCTGTGCGAGATGCAGATCGAATTATCGGGTTACTAGAAGCTGCGGAATTAAGGAATCCACAATTGATTATTAATAGAATTCGAGTAGAGATGGTCAAAAGAGGAGATATGATGAACATTGAGGATATGATCGATATCTTAGCCATTGATCTTATCGGTATTGTGCCAGATGATGAAGCTATCGTTATTTCCACGAATAAAGGGGAACCAGCAGTAACAGATGACAAGTCAGAGGCTGGGCGTGCCTATAGAAATATTACAAAGAGAATCATGGGAGAAGAAGTACCTTTCTTGCAATTAGAAGGGGATGGTAGTTTTATGACGAAACTAAGAAAACTATTTGGAATCGGTAGATAATTCTGAAAGGGGGATAAGTAATGATGGATCTATTTAAGTTATTTAGCAGAGAAGACGCCTCCAGTAAGAACGTTGCGAAAGAAAGATTGAAGTTGGTGCTTGTTCACGACAGAACAAATTGTTCCTCAAACTTTCTTGAAATGCTTAAAGGTGATTTGTTAAGCGTAATTGCTGATTATGTGGAAATTGATGAGGATGGACTAGATATACGTATTACCAAAACAAAAAAGAGTACAGATAATTCAATGGTTCCAGTATTAATTGCGAATATTCCAATTAAAAAAATGAAATCCAGATAAAGAAAAGACGAGAAACCTATAAAATGGTTTTTCGTTTTTTCTTTGTAATTTCTATGATGGAAAATATGTTTTGTTGAGACATTCAGTTTAACTATGATATAATTTTATATAGAATAATTTAAAGGGGTGTAGCAATGTTTGACAAAAAGTTGCTGAAAAATATCGACTTTACCCTGGTTATGACGGTAGTTTTGGTATTCTGTATCGGCTTGATTATGATCAGTAGTGCAACCCACGTTACCCAGGACGGATTGACGAGGCAGGTAAAAGTACAAGCCATTGCTTTTGCCCTAGGGTGCATCGCTGTTTTGGTTATTTTACTGATAGATTATAGTATTTACGCAAGTTTTGATAGGATGATTTATGCTATTTCGATTTTATTACTTTTGGCAGTATATATTCCTGGTATAGGAAAGACCCAAGCAGGGGCAAGAAGTTGGCTTGATTTTGGACCTGTTGATTTTCAGCCTGTAGAAATTGTAAAGATAGGTTTTGTACTGTCATTTGCAAAATATCTCGAATCTAGACAGAATCAGTTAAACACGATAAAGGATTTGATTCCCATTGGGATTTATGGAGGAATACCTATCTTGTTGCTTTTGAAGCAGCCTGATCTCGGGGGAGCTTTGGTTTTCATTATCATCATACTTGGAATGACTTTCGCCTCTGGATTAAACTATAAAATTCTGGGATTTGGTTTTTTAGGAGGAATCGTGTCATTACCAATTGTGTACAAACTGATGGCCCCTCATCAAAGGGTTAGAATTGATGCTTTTTTAAATCCCTCAGATATAAGTTTGCCTGGAAACTATCAAGTAATGCAGTCTAAAATTGCTATTGGATCAGGGCAAATGCTTGGCAAAGGACTGTACCAAGGCACGCAGAATAATTTTGATTTCCTTCCCGTGCAAGAGACGGACTTTATCTATGCTGTTTTAGGAGAGGAATTTGGTTTCATCGGTGGAATCGTCATTATTATATTGTACTCTATTTTTCTTTATAGAATGATGAAAATTGCAAGTGCCTCGAAGGATCTATACGGTTCATTGGTAGTCGTTGGTATAACATCAATGTTTGCATTTCAAATATTTGAGAATATCGGAATGACTATGGGTGTTATGCCAGTCACAGGGCTCACATTACCCTTTATCAGTTATGGAGGAAGTTCGCTGCTTATGAGCATGTTTGCTTTAGGAATCGTATTAAACATCGGAATGAGAAGACAAAAAATTAAATTTTAGTGAGGAGAATTTATAATGAATGTAGCCTTGATAGCCCATGATAGAAAAAAGGATATTATTATCAACTTTGCAATCGCATACAAACATATCCTTGAGCATCATCATATTACTGCTACGGGTACAACTGGTAAGCTTATCCAAGAGGCTACTGGCTTAACGGTTCATAGGGTTCAATCTGGGCCCTTGGGGGGCGACCAGCAAATAGGTGCAGAAATTGCAAAGAATAATATGGACTTAATCATTTTTCTAAGAGATCCTTTGACGGCACAGCCCCATGAACCTGATATATTAGCGCTCTTAAGGCTATGTGATGTTTATAAGATTCCCGTTGCAACGAATATAGCCACTGCTGAGATATTAATTCGAGCAATGGAAAAAGGGGAATTTCATTGGCGGGAAATTATTAAAGCATAAAAAAAATGGAGGAATGATTCCTCCATTTTTTATTTACTATAGGTCTATCTTGATACTTTTGTTCCTAATAAAATGTCTCCAGTTCTTCATTAACCAAGGCATTAAGTAGTGATCTACGCCAAATGCCCGACCTGCGCCACCTAGGCAAGCAATAGAAGTCACGATATACCAGTAATCGTAGAGCCCTGTAGAAAGAAGGAAATTGATATTCATTCCTATAGAGACAATCGCAGCAATAAATGTGAAGGCACCAGTTAAAAATGCAATGCCAAGTCCAAATTCTGTTAGAACAATCATCGTCTGGAAGAACATAGCATTTGGAACAATAATGGTCTCACAAATCCAAGCATACCAAGCTGGCGTATTCTGTCCAATTAGATTCATACCTTGAACGACTGCCTCGGCAGCACCTTCAGCGGCAGCAGGTGTAGCTGCCGCTGTTGCGTCAGCAGCTCCGGCTACTTTTTCTGCATAGATAGATACCTTAGAAAGCCAACCATCACTATATTTGTGAACACCTTGCATTAACCACATATAGCCTAAATACATACGCATAATAACCATCCAGAAGGTAAATGTTTCAGTAGTTAAATGCTTTTTAATGATATTATCATCCTTACGCTTATGAACAAATTGGTGTTTTAAGTAACGAATAACTTGCTCGAAACCAGCAACTTCAAATTGATAATGGATATTTACCAGATGTTTGATAAACATAGCCATTAACCCAGATGTACGCATACCCATGGTATCAGCAACCGCATATTTTCGGCCGATGGAAACCATTGTACCATGAAGCTTAGGCTTGCACTTTTCAAGAGGCTTGTTATGAATGAGGTTGGCTATATTTTTCCCCGCGCTCTTACCTGTCTGCATAGCAGATTCTACAAGCAGCGGCAACGGCTTACCATCCTCCTCGATAAAGAAGGAATTATCACCAATTAGGAATACATTAGGATAAGAAGCTGATTGAGTATACTCATTGACCTCAACCCTTCCCCTACCTTTAGGAGCAGCAGGAAGTCCAATCTTCTCCACAAAACTACTTACTTTGATACCACCGGTCCAGATTAACGTATTCGATGGAACGATAGTACCATCTTTCATTTCTAAACGATCAGGTGAAACCTTCGTAACAGGAGAATTTGTTAGAACTTCGACGCCATTTGTTTTAAGATAGTTCATAGCCTTATCAATTAAGTTTTGTGGGTAAACAGCCAATATCTTATCCATGGCCTCTACAACGACTAAACGAACTTCGCTTTTCGAAATATGATATTCTTTGCATAGGACGTCTCGCCATTGAATAAGCTCGCCTACCATCTCTATACCTGTGAATCCGCCGCCTCCAACAACAAGGGTTAAATACTCCCTACGTCTTTCAACATTTTGTTCTTTCGAAGCTAATTGGAACATCGTGCGGATATGTCTATTAATTTTTGTTGCGTCTTCAAGAGACCAAAGAGTGAAAGCGTTTTCTTCCATTCCTTCGATTCCAAAGAAGGCAGGCTCACTACCACAACCAACTACGAGATAATCGTAGGCGTAAGTATTATTTTCTGATGTCAAAGTTTGTCCATCGAAATCAATAGCTTTAACTTCATCTTGAATGACATTTACCTTGGTGTACTTAAATATCTCATCGAGATATATTTTTACACTCTCTTCATCAACTCTGTTACCCGCAACTTCATGAAGCTCTGTAAGTAAAGTGTGTCGATCGTTCTTGTCAATGATAGAAATTGAAACATCGTCATTTTTCAATTTCTTATGCAGTGTAAGTGCTGCATCGACACCTGCGTATCCAGCACCTAGTACTACAATACGTTTCATAATGAACCCCCCTTTAAAATATAGCATTTGCAACTCAAATCCGGTTAAATATTATTTTAACATGATTGCTATAAATATTATATCAAAAATACCAAAGGATGTATAATAAAAAATGAATAGTTAGAGAAGTAGGGGGGATAAATTCATACGATATCATTTACAGACTGAACAGGATAAATAGAGAAAATTACCTTCGTCTAAATTATTCGAACGAAAAAATTGACAACCATTAAATTTAATTATAAAATATTATATGTAAGCGTTATCAAAACCATATATTTTAAGGGGGTAATATCGTGAAAAAAGTCTTATCAATTATTTTAATTACGGTTCTGGTATTAGCTTTAGGCGTTGGGTGCTCTAAGCCTGCACAGCCAACACAACAGCCTGAGCCAGCACCAGCTCCAGTAGAACAACCAGCACCAGCAGAGGAAACAACGAAAGACGGTACTTACACAGCATCTGACGCAGAGTTTGATCAGTACGGCTGGAAAGCTGAAATCAGCGTTACATACAAAGATGGTAAGATCACGGAAGTTGTTTTTGAAGAAGTAAATAAAGATGGTGCAAAGAAGAGAGACGATGTAGGTTATAATACTCCTTTTAAAGCAAAGTCTGGTGTAACTGTAGGAGAAGTAGCTGATACATTGGTGAAAGCTTTAATTGAAAAGCAAGATATTAATGCTGTAGATACTGTTGCAGGTGCTACTGCATCTACAGACAAGTTTAAAGAATTAGTCATCAAAGCAGTCGAAGCATCAAAATAAAACCTTATAAGTCCCAATACATATGTATTGGGACTTATAATTATGAATAAATCATTCTGTATTCAAATGATTAGATGGAGGATCACCATGAAAAATAAAATCCTTAAGTGCTTCATACTAATAGTTGCCGTAATTCTTACCATGTTTCAAGCAGGTTGTAAAGCGGAGAAACTAATGGTAAGTGATTCTACCTATATGCTTGGAACATATTTACAATTAAGTGTTTGGGCGGATAGTAAAGCAGACGGAATGGAGGTTATTAAGACTTCCTTTGAAAGAATCAAAGAAATTGAGGATAAAATGAGTGCCAATATGGATGAAAGTGAAATTGGTCAAATTAATATGAATGCAGGGAAAACCTATGTAGAAGTCAGTGATGAGACCGATGAAGTGATAAAAAAAGCGATTCATTATGCAAGATTAACAGATGGTGCTTTTGATCCTGCTATTGGAAAGTTAGTAAAACTATGGAATATAGGTACAGAAAGTGAACGGGTACCTAGTGAAGGTGAAATTCAAGATGCCTTACAGTTCGTCGATTATAGAAAAATTGAATTGCAAAATAAAAATAAGGTTAAGCTCAGTGACGCGGAGATGCGAATCGATCTTGGTGGAATCGCGAAAGGGTATGCAGCAGATAAAGTTACTGAAATTATGAGGGCAAAGGGCATAAAACATGCTATAATAAATCTTGGGGGAAATGTAGTAACCATAGGCAAAAAGACGGATGGAACATCTTGGAAAGTTGGGATACAGGATCCGTTTGAGCCAACAGGAACCCATATGGGTGTTATTCAAGTCCATGATCAAACCGTAGTAACATCTGGAAATTATGAAAGATATTTTATTGTAGATAATAAGAGATACCATCATATTATTGATCCAAAGTCAGGCTATCCTGCTGAAAATGGTATTATTAGTGCCACTATCGTTACCAGCAGTTCCACGGATGCTGATGGACTATCTACTAGTGTGTATGTACTGGGTCCTGATCGCGGTATGGAACTCATAGAAAACCTTGAAGGCGTAGAATGTATCATCATTACAGAAGACAAAAAGGTGTTGATGTCTTCTGGATTGGCGGGAAGATTCGAGATCATAGATAGTTCATTTCAGATTGTTAATTAACCCATAGGATGAAGAAGGTGATAAATTGAGTTATTGGAGTAAGTATCCAGATATAGAAAAAGAAATGACAAAGGTTGAAGATTTGCTAGAGCAATCTGTCAAGTCGAGAAGAAAAATTGCTGAAGATGCCTCTCGGGATCTGCTAAAGGCAGGTGGAAAGAGAATACGTCCAGCATTGACCATTATTTCAGCCAAATACGGTAATTATGATAGTGATAAAGTTGTACCTATGGCAGCAGCTCTGGAACTATTTCATATGGCCACTTTGATTCATGATGATATCATTGATAATTCAAAGTCGAGAAGGGGAATAGAGACAGCTCAATCAAAATATGGTAAAGATGTTGCCGTATATACAGGAGATTATTTATTTAGCAAGGCATTTATGCTTGCTGCAAAGGTAAATAATGGAGAAAAAATTGTTCACCTTTCTAAATTTATCAAGGCGATCTGTGAAGGGGAAATAGAACAATACGCTTCAAAGTATGATTATTCCACGTCTATTTCTACCTATTTAAAAAGGATTAAATATAAGACTGCGCTATTATTCGCCCTATGTTGTCAAATCGGGGCAGAGACCGCTGAATGCGATGTGAAAATTGCTAGAAATCTACGTAGATTTGGAATGTCTTTAGGGACTGCTTTTCAATTAAAAGATGATTTGCTTGATGTTACATCAGAGGATGCTGTTATTGGAAAGCCCACGGGAAATGATATCCTTGAAGGGATTTACACGCTACCCCTTTTGTATACAATAAAGCAAAGTAAATATCATAATGATGTTTTGGCATTACTGAACAAAAATGCCTTTACCAAGAAAGATGTGGCAGATATTATATATTTTATTCATGAATCCAATGGTATTGATCATACGAAGAAGATGGAAGATAGATACTATCAAAAAGCTTTAGACAGTCTAACAGGACTATCCCATTATCCAAGTACCCAGACTCTAATCGAGCTCGTTTCAACAATGAGAGATCGAATTAAATAACAAGAAGACAAAACACAAAGCGTTTTGTCTTTTTTATTTTGAAAGATCTGCACATTCCTTGTCCACCCATCAGGATTATAATTTGAGTTAAGTATCGTGATCCTATCCTTTTTGGCAAAGGGAACAAACAAAAAAGCACAGCAAATAAAATTCCCTCCAGCAGCTATTAGCCCAGGAGGGAATTTTTTATGGCAAAGTTTTATAGCCTTTGTACATGAAATAGCCTCCTATTGTAATAAATGGTCAGAGTAAAAAATATATTATACTAATAACAACATAAGGAGGGTATTTATGAATAAATCTTTTGGAAGAATGAAGCATGATAGACCGAGGATGAATAGCTATCCTAGAAGAGTAAACCCGCCACTTAGGACCCCAGAAAGAGGGGAAAGCTTTTATAAGAGGATATTGAAAAAAATCATCATTTGTATGGGAATTGTTTTATTGGCTATATTGATGAAAAGTATTAATTTGCCTTTTACAAATAAGGTCGTGGATGTGGTAAAAATAACATTAAATAAGGAAATAAATCTTAAACAGACAGGGAAGCAAGTGCTTAAATATGCCCAAGAGATACCGTCCCTTCCTCATAGAGCGGCTAATGTGTTCAGTAATATGGGAAAATCAAAGATCGATGGACTAACCCTTCTCGCGCCTATACAGGGGACAGTCATTACAAAACATGGTGAGAGCATTGATCCTGTTTTAAATACAACAACTTTTCAGTTAGGAATCAAAATCGTGCCAAGGAATAGTCGTAGTTTTATGTCCATAGCAGATGGTGAAGTTATCGAAATTGGAGAAAGTAAAAGCTTTGGAAAATTTATTAAAATTCAACATGGAGCAATCGTAAGTGCATTATATGGAAATTGTGATGAAATTACTGTAACCAAAGGGCAAAAACTGAAGAGAGGAGAAGTTATTGGAAGTATAAGCTCCGAGAATACAGAGAATAATTATCTACAGTTTTTATTGTGGGTAGATAATCAAGAGGTGGATCCTGAGGATTATATCAATTTTGACAAAACCAGTCTTTAAGATTGTAGGTGGCCCATGAATGACATTTATTAAAATAGGCGAAATAGAAATAAAAATAAACTATTTGCTATGCTTTTCTTTTATTCTTTTTTTTATGTTAGGTTATATAGAGACAGCTATTCTTTCATTTATTATTGTCCTGCTCCATGAATTAGCCCATACCATCGTAGCAAAAATACTAGGGTATCATATCTATGACATCGAAATTTTTCCTTTTGGTGGTGTTGCAAGGATTGAAGAGTTGATTGGTATCAATCCCAAGGATGAGATTATCATAGCTATCGCAGGTCCTATAT
This sequence comes from uncultured Anaerosolibacter sp., assembly GCA_937948705.1. Next base: position 28,027 of record CALECF010000038.1, read on the forward strand.
CAAATCTTATCATGGCATGTATCGGCTACTACGCGTATTATTGGTTAGGAATTGAAAGGGATTTAATGGTTTTTTTCGTATATTCAAATATTATCATAGGTGTATTTAATTTAATTCCAATCCTACCCTTAGATGGTGGGCGAGTAATAAGAGCATATCTGGCATACTTTCTTGGATTCAAGAAAGCAACAAAGATCATTGTCAGACTATCTAAGCTCTGCTGCATTGCCATATTCATCTTTGGAATTTATATGGTAAAGTATAATTATTTGAATATGTTTCTTTCACTCATCGCTATTTTTTTATATATTGCTGCCCACAGGGAATATAGAATGGCAGCTTTTATTTTTATAAAGGAAATAACACAGAAAAAACAATCCCTTCTTTCTGAAGGCGTGTTGAGAACAAAACAGCTGGTGGCAATGATTGATACCCCTGTTAAGGAGATCATGGATCAATTTTTACCCCAGAGATACCATACCATCATGGTGATGGATAGGAAATGTAAGTTGATTGGGTATCTAACAGAAACCGAGGTTTTAGAAGGAATGATTACATATGGCATAAATGTTCCTTTAGAAAAGTTGTTAATAAAAAGGTAAAATGATACAATAGTAATACTATACTAAGGAAGAAAATATAGGTATTTATGCAACCCACTATACAAATACTACAGATGAGATTAGGTGTTTTAGGAGGATTAAAATGACAAAAATTGATTTTGATGCACTACTTTATCAAGTTGAAAAGCCAGCTAGATATATTGGGAATGAGTTAAATAGCGTAAAAAAAGAACTGGATAAAGTGGATATTCGGTTTGGATTTGCATTTCCAGATGTATATGAGGTAGGAATGTCCCACTTGGGCATGCATATTTTGTATAATCTATTAAATAAACGAGACGATGTATTTTGTGAGCGAATTTTTTCACCATGGGCTGATATGGAGGCATTACTAAAACAGAAAGATATCCCTCTTTTTACCCTTGAAACCCATAGTGCTATCCATGAATTAGATTTTATTGGATTTACCCTTCAATACGAATTGAGTTATTCAAATATACTGAATATCTTGGCTCTGGGCAATGTGCCTCTCCGAAGTAAAGAAAGAGGTAAGAATGATCCTATCATTATAGCAGGGGGACCCTGTGCTTATAATCCTGAGCCCTTGGCGGATATTATTGATATTTTTGTACTTGGAGAGGCTGAAGAGGTTATACTGGAACTACTTGATAAATATAAAGATTGGAAACATTCGCAGAAGAGCAAGAAAGAATTCTTTGAATCTATTGTTCATATAAAAGGCGTATATATACCATCATTTTATGAAGTAAAATACGATGATAATGGAACAATTCAATCATTTACTCCTTTGGACGAGAATTATCCTGAAAAAATATCTAAAAGGATTATCGAGAATTTAGATGACGTATATTTTCCAGAAAAGGTGATTGTTCCATTTATTGATGTGGTTCATAACAGAGCAATGGTTGAAATTTTCAGAGGATGTTCCCGTGGGTGTAGATTTTGTCAAGCAGGGATGATCTATAGGCCTGTCCGAGAGCGCTCTATTGATAGAGTGAAAGAATTAACCCATGAAATTATTAAAAATACAGGATTTGAAGAGTTGTCTCTCTCATCATTGAGTACTAGTGATTATTCAGGCTTACAGGAACTTATTCGACATTTGATTGATAAGTATGGAGAGCAAAAAGTCGGCCTTTCATTGCCATCCCTAAGATTAGATTCCTTTACATTACAATTGATAGAGGAAATCCAAAAAGTAAGGAAGACAGGTTTGACCTTTGCGCCGGAAGCTGGTACTCAACGACTTAGAGATGTAATCAACAAAGGTGTAACAGAAGAAGACCTAATTCAGGCCATGGAAAATGCATTCTCATTAGGATGGAACAACGTTAAACTCTATTTTATGATTGGACTACCGACAGAAACCTACGAAGATTTGGATGGCATCGTGGACCTAGCCCATAAAGTAATTGAGACCTATTATAAAGTACCAAAAGAGAAGCGAAACAAAGGACTAAATGTTACCATTAGCACATCTTCCTTTGTTCCGAAGCCGTTTACACCATTCCAGTGGGAAGCCCAAGATTCTATTGAGACATTAAGGGAAAAACAGATATATCTGAAAAACAAATTACGTCATAAGAACATCAAGTATAGTTATCATCATACAGACACAAGCTTTTTAGAAGGTGTTTTTGCAAGAGGGGACAGAAGACTCGGGGAAGTTCTAATTAGAGCCTGGGAGTATGGATGTAAATTCGATGGATGGCATGATTTCTTCCGATATGATCAATGGACCAAGGCGCTTCAAGACTGTGGTGTTGATCCCCATTTTTATGCAAGTCGTAAGCGGAGCTATGAAGAGATTTTGCCTTGGGAACACATAGAGATAGGCGTTACGAAACAATACTTAATAAAAGAAAATGAAAAAGCACAACAGGCAGTTTTGACCCACGATTGCCGTACAAGCTGCACGGGTTGTGGTATAAATGAAGGTTTTATAGGCGGTGTATGCTAATGACTAAGTTACGAGTTAAATTTATCAAAACTGATCTTATGAAGTTCATTTCTCATCTGGATTTGCTCAGGCTAATGGAGAGGGCCTTAAGGAGAGCTGGTGTTAAATTAGCTTTTTCCCAGGGTTTTAACCCACACCCTAAAATATCCTTTGCGACAGCAGTACCTATTGGATTGTCCAGCGAAGGAGAATATATGGATATTGAGCTAGATGAAAGTGTAGAGATGAATGACTTCATTGAGAGTGTAAATGGACAATTGCCTCAAGGAATTAAGATTATATCTGCTAAGTCTATTGAAATAAAATCACCTGCGGTAATGGCTATTATTGATGCCTCAAGCTACATCGTAGATTGTCCATTGGAGGGTCATGTCACGAAAGAAGCCATTGAAATTGCCATGAAGAGCTTTATGGATCAAGAAGAGATTGTTATTCAGAAAGCTCCAAAGAAAAATAGCAGGGCTGGCGTAAAAGAAATAAATATTAAGGAATTTATCTTCAATGTGGAGTTATTAGAATATCATGGATCAGCCATTACATTAAAAATGACTTTAGCCACTGGAAGCAAAGGAAATCTTAAACCAGAGATATTGATTGAAAAATTTAAGCATGATATGGAGATTCCTATAGCCCTTGATCGTGTAAGAGTCCATAGGTTAGAATTATATGTATTTTCAGGGGAGCTACTAGTTACACCATTAGAAATCAATGGCTAAATTTTATTCATGTAGGGGGATGTTGGAATGAATGAGATCATTATAGACTCTAGTCTAAATCAAACAAGGGTAGCATTGATGGAAAACAGGGAGCTAGTAGAAATATATGTGGAAAGAGAAGACAATAAAAGAATCGTAGGAAACATATATAAAGGTAGAGTGACGAATGTACTACCAGGCATGCAAGCTGCTTTTGTCGACATAGGATTGGACAAGAATGCCTTTCTCTATGTCAAAGATGCTATTCCCCCATATATGACTGAAAGCAACGACATTTCAATGAAGGAAATATCTATTCGTGATGTAGTAAAGGGAGGGCAGGAGATTATTGTTCAGGTCATCAAAGAACCTATTGGGACAAAAGGTGCCCGAATTACTACCCATTTAACATTGCCAGGTAGATATTTAGTCCTCATGCCCCATGTAGATTACGTGGGTGTATCCAGAAGAATTGGCTCTGAAATCGAAAGGGAGAGACTTAAGCTTGCAGTAAATGAACTAAGACCCAAGCACATTGGTGTGATTGCTAGAACGGCAGCTGAAGGAAAGGAACAGAAAGAGTTAAAGGAAGATTTGAAATTTTTACTAAAACTTTGGCAAAGAATTGATCGTGAGAAACACCTGGGTTTTGCACCTAGAGTAATCTATAGAGATCTGGACCTTCTTCAAAAAACTGTACGGGATATGTTTAACAACGATATTGATCGTTTTGTAATGAATGATAAGGAAAAGTATAAAGCTACGTTAGATTTTGTAGAGCTTATATCTCCCCATTTAAAGAACCGAGTAGAGTATTTTCAGTCAGAAGTGGAAATCTACGAGCATTATCAAATAGAATCTATGATTAAAAATGCACTTTCCCGAAAAATCTGGTTAAAAAGTGGTGGATACATTGTTATTGACCAAACAGAAGCCCTTACTTCAATTGATGTGAATACTGGCAAGTATGTGGGCAGTACAGATTTAGAAGATACAGTGGTTAAGACCAACAAAGAAGCTGCAAAAGAAATTGCCAAACAGCTAAGACTAAGAGATATTGGTGGTATTATCATTGTAGACTTTATAGATATGCTCAATAAAGATGCAGAGAAAGAAGTTCTTCATATCTTAGAAAAGGCAGTTGCCATAGACCGAACGAAAACAAATATATTGGGGATGACACAACTCGGTCTTCTTGAAATGACAAGGAAAAAGGTGAGGCAGAGAATAGACTCTATACTCCAGAAAAAATGCCCTTATTGCGACGGAACGGGAAAAGTACTCTCGGAGTACACGGTTATCCATAATCTTGAAAAAGAGGTACGTAGAATCTTTCATCATACCAATTCAGAAGCGGTGATATTTGAAATAAATCCATCCATTTTATCCGTATTAAATGAAGAAAATAATTATTTTATCAGTGATTTAGAAAAAGAGACAAATTTAAAAATCTACTTAAAAGCCTCCCAAAGCATACATAATGATGAGATACATATAAAAAGTATGGGAAAGCTTGATAAAATCCAAGGACTATTGTAGTTTTTTGTGATAATCGTTGACTTTTATAGATGAGTATGATATTATTTTTATCTGTAGGAAGCCGCTCAAATCGGGTTTTAAACGAAAGTACCTTGGATTTGGCGAGACTGGTTAGAGGAGGTGTAACAATGTACGCTATTATTGAAACAGGTGGAAAGCAATACAGGGTTCAAGAAGGAGACACGCTTTTCATAGAAAAGCTTGATGTGACTCAAGGTGATACGATAGAATTTGATAAGGTATTAGTTTTATCAAAGGATGGCCAGTTAACTGTAGGATCTCCAGCAGTAAATGGCGCAACGGTTTCTGCAACTGTGGTTGAGAATGGTAAAGGTCCTAAAGTTATCGTTTTCAAGTATAAAGCTAAAAAAGACTACAGAAAAAAGCAAGGACATCGTCAGCCGTACACAAAAGTTAAAATTCAGAATATCAATGGATAGGTAGATGAATCCATGATCAAGATTACTATTCAAAGAGATATCCACGAGAGAATTATTGGGTATACAGTAGAAGGACATGCCAATGCAGCTGAATATGGGCAAGATATAGTGTGTGCAAGCATTTCTGTGTTGGCACAAACTGCAATTTTAGCCTTATATGAGCTATTATCTATTCATATAATATATGAAATGAAGGATGGATGGATCAGCTGTAAACTTCCAGATGATCTTACGGATGAATTGTATAATCAAGCCAATCTAATTCTAAATACGATGCTGATTGGTATGAAGGGCACGTATAAAATGCATTCAGAGTATATAGAGCTCCATGATAGGGAGGTGTAGATAATGTTATTTAATATAAATCTCCAGCTTTTTGCGAGTAAAAAAGGGGTTGGTAGCTCCAAAAACGGTCGTGATAGCCAAGCAAAAAGACTAGGCGTAAAAAGAGCTGATGGCCAGTTTGTTAATGCAGGAAGCATTCTTGTAAGACAAAGAGGTACAAAAATTCACCCAGGCAACAATGTAGGTAAGGGTGGAGACGACACTCTATTTGCAACTGCAGATGGCGTTGTTAAGTTTGAAAGAAAAGGTAAAGATAAGAAACAAGTAAGTGTATATCCACGAGAAATAGCTGTGGCTGCTGAATAAAAAAGACCCCATTTCATGGGGTTTTTTTTATTGGATATCCAATTGCATTTCAATTATTCTTAAACTGGGTATGTTGCTATAAATATGGGCATAATAAAAACAGTTGACACCATAGGAACAGTTGATATAATAAATTTATTAGCAAAAGAAGGAAAATGGATATTTAAAATGAAAATATTGAATAATGGACTAAGGGTGATATATAATGTTTGTAGATAAGGCAAGGATATTTGTGAAATCTGGAAAAGGTGGAGATGGTTCTGCTTCTTTCCGAAGAGAAAAATATATGCCAGCCGGGGGCCCTGATGGGGGAGATGGCGGTAGAGGCGGAGACATTGTTTTTGTCGTTGATGAAGGTCTCAGAACATTAATGGATTTCCGCTATAAGAAAAAATACATAGCAGAAGAAGGCGAAAAGGGTAAAGCAAAGAAGATGTTTGGTAAAGATGCTGAAGATCTTGTGTTGAGGGTACCGCCGGGAACGATCGTGCGGGATGAAAATACAAACTTAATTATTGCAGACTTAACAACCCATGGAGATCGTGCTATAATCGTAAAAGGTGGAAGAGGTGGAAGAGGAAATGTCCACTTTACATCATCTACAAGACAGGCTCCAAATTTTGCTGAAAGTGGTGGACATGCAGACGAACGATGGGTAATTTTAGAGCTGAAGATGCTAGCTGATGTTGGCTTGGTAGGCTTCCCAAATGTCGGGAAATCCACAATGCTATCGGTTGTTACCAGCGCAAAACCCAAGATAGCGAACTACCATTTTACAACGATTACACCAAACTTGGGTGTCGTCGAGGTCAATAATAAAAGCTTTGTTTTGGCAGATATACCAGGGTTAATCGAGGGCGCCCATCAAGGTATAGGATTAGGATTAGAGTTTCTCAGACATGTTGAACGTACGAAATTACTTATTCATGTTGTTGATATTTCTGGATCTGAAGGACGTGATCCGATTGAGGATTTCCACAAAATCAATGAGGAATTAAAACACTATGATGAGCGACTAGCTAAGAAATATCAAGTGATAGCAGCCAATAAGGTGGATCTTTTGGAATCAGAAGAGGTATATAGCAATTTTGAGACAATAATGAAAGCTCAAGGATATGAAGTTTTCCCTATATCTGCAGCCACCAATAAGGGACTTAAAGAATTATTATCTTTAGTCGCGAACAAACTGGATGAGATTAAGGAAACGCCAATATATGATGAAGCCGAAACCTTTAAGTATTATACACCAGACGAAGGCGAGAAACATAAAATTGTTGTTAGAAAAGAAAATGATTATTATATTGTAGAAGGAAGACCAGTAGAAAAACTTATCAACTCAACCAATTTTGAAGATATGGATTCATTGAGATATTTCCAGAATTTCCTTAGAAAGAGGGGTATTGTAGATGAACTAAAGGCATTGGGTGTTCAAGATGGAGACACTGTTAAAATGTATGATTTTGAGTTCGAATACTATCATTAATTCTGATATGGGGGTACAAGATTTAGTATGAGTTGCTTAAATTGCCACAATTGTAAACAGGAAACACACGCATATTTCTGTCTAGAAAAAAATGATTTTGTGATTAATGAATATAATAATACTCAAACTCTTGAAAATAAAGAGAGAAGTGGATGGAAAAAAGGCAGCAAAAACTATGAAATCCATAGACGTAAGGTTCGAAAAGAGGTTGAAGTTTAAAGGAGGATTATCTTGCTTACAGGGAAACAAAGGAGTTATCTTAAAAGTTTAGCAAATACAATCAAGCCTATTACTCAAATCGGTAAAATGGGCATTACAGAAAGTTTTATTAGTCAGTTAAACGAGGCTTTAGAGGCTAGGGAACTGATAAAGATCCATGTGCTTGAAGCGAGCCTTTTAAATGCCAAGGATGCAGCAAATGAAGTTGCACAATTAACTGAGGCAGAGTTTGTCCAAGCTATTGGAAATAAATTTGTGCTTTATAGAAAGTCTAAAGAAAATACAAAGATTCATTTGCCAAACTAAATTTCATAGAATTTTATAAAATCGGGATTACACCCGATTTTTATTTGCCTATAATGCATAGAAAATGATGGATAGCCTAATCCCGTTGAATGAAAATGTAAATTCCAGTGAAATGTTTAATTCCATTGTGAAGATTAAATTCCACATTATAAGGGTTTGAGAACTATATTTCATTGAAATAATATAGTATAATGGCCTAACAGTAAATGGTTTGGACAAAAAA
>CALECF010000039.1 GCA_937948705.1 uncultured Anaerosolibacter sp.
ATAAAAGATGTGTAGAAAAATAGAGAGAATCAAGAGAATTCCCAAAGAACGGTGAAACCGTACCCAATTTTTTACCTTAAATTGTTTTCCAACTACGGCGATTATCGCCATAATACAGATAATTACCCAGGTAATCCAACCTGTATGGATTCGAAATGTGCCCAGGGCCATTGTGCCGTGGATGAATCCAGTAAGGATCACCAGCATACCGATATAAGGGTGAAGCTTACTCGTATAAGTAGAGAATTTTCGTAAAGTTGCGTTTTTATTCTTATAAAAGTAGCGATTTGTTCTGCGTAGAACAACCATGGCTAATGCTGCAGAAACAAGAACCACATTGAACCAGCCTAAAAAATCAACCATAGCCTATTCCTCTAACTTTCCAACCACTGGCAAACCTCTTAGTTTAGATACGCCATGGGGAGAACTATTCTTAATTTCTTCCGTCAAATCTCTACCTGCCTCAAAGCCATTATGCTGTCCATTCTTCCATGGGGAAGCATTGGAAACGTCATATATTATGCCATCCACTGCGATGTAAGCGGGGTTACCATTTTGTCCATTAAAGGCCTCCAATTCTACCAAGGTAAAAACCTGTAGATTTTCAGCAGTTGTATTTTGTGGTGTTTCTTTTGCACAACCCACCAGTAAGGCGGCTGAAATAATTAAAATCATCAGCAAAAGCTTTTGCGTTCCTTTCATATAAATCCCTCCTTACAGGTAAAAATACCCATAATGGTTAAAAGTAATCATTTTAAGTTGGATATAAAAGCAAAAAGACAATAAATTATCCTTGAAAAAAGTTTGATTGTTCTTGAAATTATGATAAAATAAAACTACAGTCTGGAAACGTTTCCGGTAACGTTTCCTGTTGGAGGATGAATCATGGCAAATGCAAATATTAAAGATATAGCAGAGATTGCAGGTGTTGCAATCAGTACAGTTTCTCGGGTTATAAACAGTCATCCAGATGTGAGTGAGGAAACTAGAAAAAAAGTAATGGAGATTATAGAAGAAAACAACTACATACCAAACAATAGTGCTAGAAATCTAAAAAGAAGCAATTCGAAGGACATAGGGGTTTTGGTCAAAGGTATCTACAATCCCTTTTTTGCGAAGATTGTTCAGTCTATTGAAGAAGAAGTAGCTGATCATGGATATACCATGATTCTTCATTATAATAATGATAATGCCAATGATATTGAAGCGGCGATCGAATTTGTAAAGGAAAAAAAATTGAAGGGGCTCATTTGCCTTGGTGGAAACTTTAGCAACCTGAATGAATTTCACTTTGAGGATTTGGAGACACCCCTTGTATTGGCTTCAACGGATCTAGAGGAGGAATGTAAAAAAGCTTTCTTCTCCAGTGTGACCATAGAAAATGAAAAGGCAGCCTATGAAGCAGTAGACTATCTATGTAAGCTGGGGCATAGAAACATAGGGATCATTACCACCGGTGAAGAGGATCAGTGTGTAGGAAATCTAAGATTAAAGGGCTATAGAAAGGCCTTAACCAATCATGGTATCCCTTATGAGGAAACCCGTAAAGAGATCGGGGAATATACCTTCGAATCAGGTTTTGATGCATTAAATCGCTTGATCAATCGGGTGCAGGATTTGACCGCAGTATTTGTGACTTCAGATATTATGGCTATTGGAGCAGCAAAAGCCATTTTGAATAGAGGATTAAAGATTCCAGAGGATTTATCTGTAATGGGGTTCGATGGGATTGATTATGCTAAGTTTTTTCATCCCTCCCTTACAACGGTTAATCAGCCCGGTGAATACATGGGTAAAAGAAGTGCTGGCATACTCTTTGATATTATCAAGAAGAAAAAAGAACACCAACATATTATTCTAGAGACGAAATTATTGGAAAGCGAGTCCTGTAAAAAACTAATTTAGGAGGATGGCTATGGCGAAGGTTGTTTTGAATAGAGTGGAAAAGGTTTACCCCAATGGATTTAAAGCTGTCCACGGAATTGATCTACAGATCAAGGATGGAGAGTTTATGATATTCACATAGAAAAAAAGAGAAATCCGAAGGTTGAGAGAATCCTGTTTGATCTTGTGGATCAAAGTGGAAATATCTTGGAAAAAACCATACTATTATTGTAAATATCAAAGTAGGATTATAGAGGGGAAAGATGAAGATGAAAAGAAGCAGTGGCGTTTTGATGCATATTACCTCTTTACCGGGTCCCTATGGAATCGGAACCCTAGGTAAGGATGCCTATGAATTTGTAGATTTTCTGGAGAACGCTGGACAGAAATATTGGCAGCTATTACCCTTAGGCCCAACAAGCTTTGGCGATTCACCTTATCAGTCTTTTTCTTCCTTTGCAGGTAACCACTATTTGATTGACCTAGACCTGTTGGTACAGGAGGGACTGTTGGAGAAGGAGGATTTCCAAAATATTAATTTTGGTTCTGAGAGAGAAAAGGTAGATTATGAAAAGATATATCTTCGTAAGCTACCCGTATTGAAAAAGGCCTATGAAAATAGCAAAAAAGCACGGGCAGATGAAATGATAGGATTTCGACAGGATCATAGGGACTGGATAGAGGATTATGCACTCTACATGGCAGTAAAGAAGCACTTCGGAATGAAACCATGGAAGGACTGGAATGAAGATATAAAGCAAAGAGATGAAAATGCACTTCAGGCATATAGAAGGCTACTTTCGGATGAGATAGACTATTGGATTTTTCTACAATATATATTTTTCAGACAATGGACTACATTAAAGACCTATGCCAATGA
>CALECF010000040.1 GCA_937948705.1 uncultured Anaerosolibacter sp.
TTTGTTTCTTTTTGTTGGAAAAAAGTGCTTAGAAAAGTAATAAGTACTAGAAGGATTCAGAAAAGAAAAGAAGAAATTAATATAGGACTCTAGTCTTACCTTTTTTAGGTCGATATGTGTTGAAAAGCATTGTAGAAGCAATGAATTTGAATAGAATACAAAAGTATGATAAAATAAATAGGATTCACCTAAAGTAAAGAGAATTTTCGTATTGTATGTTGTAGGGAACGACGAACACGTCGTTCTGGAGAAAAAGAATACTCGCATGAAAAATTAGCATACAGATAGATAGAAAAGATAGAGAAAGTGGGAGGGAGTCTAGGCGCATGGGCAAATTGTTTGGAACGGATGGGGTACGAGGCATTGCCAATACAGAATTAACAGCGGAGTTAGCATATCAGCTAGGACGAGCGGGAGCCTACATATTAACAGGTGGAAAGAAAAAAGCAAAGATTGTTATCGGAAGAGATACAAGAATATCTGGGGACATGCTGGAGGCCGCTCTTGTGGCAGGAATTCTTTCCACGGGTTCTGATGCTTTGTGTGTAGGGATCGTACCAACACCAGCGGTTTCTTACTTGACAAGACACTACAGTGCTGATGCAGGCGTGGTCATTTCAGCATCCCATAATCCGGTAGAGTACAACGGAATCAAATTCTTCGATAAAGATGGTTTTAAATTACCTGATGAGGTGGAAGATCAGATAGAGGAAATCATCCATAATGGAGGAGCCATTGACCTTCATCCTACAGGTGGAAATCTAGGGCGAAAAGTGGAAATAGACGATGCCATCAAACAGTACTCAAGCTTTTTGAAGAGTACTATTGGTGTAGACCTTAGAGGATTGAAGATCGCCGTAGACTGTGCTAACGGAGCGGCATATGTAGCGGCCCCATCCATATTGTCTGGTTTAGGTGCAGAATTAAAGATCATTCATCATAAACCTGATGGCTTAAATATCAACTTAAACTGCGGCTCAACCCACTTAGGGGATCTACAGAAGCTTGTACAAGATTGGGGAGCCGACGTAGGCTTGGCTTTTGACGGAGACGCAGATCGACTGATCGCAGTGGATGAAAAAGGACATTTGGTAGATGGGGATAAGATTTTGACCATCTGCGGTTGTAGTTTAAATGAAAAGGGCTTATTGCCTCATCATACAGTGGTGGCTACTGTCATGAGCAATATCGGTTTGGATATCGCATTGAAGAAATGTGGCTGTAAGGCAGTGAAAACCAATGTAGGTGACCGATATGTATTGGAGAAGATGAAGGAAGAGGGTTATATGCTGGGTGGCGAACAATCCGGCCATATTATTTTCTTACAACACAACACCACAGGAGATGGATTATTGTCAGCGTTACAACTATTGGCAGTCATGAAAGAGAAGGAGCAGTCCTTATCCAAACTGGCTGGAATCATGACCAACTACCCTCAAGTATTGGTCAATGCCAAAGTAAATAACGCAAAAAAGTATAAGTATATGGAAGATGAAGTCATCGCAAAAGAAATTGCCAAGCTTGAAGAATTAATGGACGGTGAAGGCCGGGTATTGATTCGACCGTCTGGTACAGAGCCCCTGGTAAGAGTCATGCTAGAAGGGGAAAATGAAAGCCAGTTAAAGGAATTGGCCCAGGAACTAGCAAAAATAATTGAGGAAAGATTGCAGTAATAGGCAATTATATAGAGGTATATGCATAGATTATAATATAGATATAAGCCCGGAGAACCCGGGCTTATATTATCCTTGAAAATAGTGGGATATATGGGATGTATTCCATCACATTGACAAAAACTAGAATTCATATTATACTTAATCGTCAGATGTTGAAAGGGGTGAGGCCTATCGATAGAGACGCAGTGGACAATTGAATATAAATAAAGCGCCAGAACTTAGATCCAGACCGGAAATAGGATGTAAGTTGACGAGGACATGGTTTAGCGAAGATTCGGCGGATGCCATGCGGTGAATAGCTACCACCGAGAAAGATCGGACAAAACCCGTAAGCGATTAGGGGTACAAACAACGATCAGGTGGCTAAAAAACCCATTGATGTGGGTCTTTTTGTCATTCCTAAAATTTATAACAATTTAGGAAAACCAGGTATGTGAATGAAGGAAATGAAGTTGTCATTCACACATCTGTATTCATTTGTGCTTAAAAATGAAACGTAGCAGTCCGTGTGGGGAACAGGCATGTCTGTTCCAAGGTAGAGGCAACGTTAGCATTGCTCTAAAAAAATAACTTTAAAAATTGAGAGGAGACCATCATTATGTGTGGTATTGTTGGATATATTGGACACAGAGAAGCAACATCTGTATTGATCGAAGGTTTATCAAGACTTGAATATAGAGGCTATGACTCAGCAGGTATCGCTGTGCATACCGACGGTGAAATCAAGGTAAGAAAATTCAAAGGAAGATTAAGCGTATTGGCAGAGCACATGGAAGAAGAAACGATCAATGGTGTTGTGGGAATCGGTCATACAAGATGGGCAACCCATGGAGAACCATCTGATAGAAATGCCCATCCCCATACAAACGTGGCAGGGAACATCGCTGTAATCCACAACGGGATCATCGAAAACTATATGAAGATCAAGGAATGGTTAATTGAAGAAAAAGGTATTGAATTTAAATCCGAAACAGATACAGAAGTAATTGCCCACTTAATAGACCATTACTATGAAGGGGATCTATTGGCGGCAGTGAATAAGACCATTGAAAAGATGGAAGGGGCATATGCCTTGGGTGTGGTTTGTAAGCAGGAGCCAGACAAAATTGTAGCCGTAAGAAAAGATAGTCCATTGATTATAGGACTTGGAGAAGGCGAAAACTTTATTGCTTCTGACATACCAGCATTATTGAAATATACAAGAAATATGTACCTCATCGAAAACGATGAAGTGGTATTACTTACGAAAGATGGAGTGACCATTTTCAATGAACTAGGCCAGCAGATGGATAGGGACGTATTCCATGTAACTTGGGATACAGAATCTGCTGAAAAGGGTGGTTACGAGCATTTCATGATCAAGGAAATCAACGAGCAGCCAAAGGGTATTTCAGAAACCCTATTAAGAAGACTAGATAAAGATAACAACATCAATCTAGATGGTATCAAGTTGACAAAGGAAGATTTGGAAAAAATCAATAAGGTCTATATCGTAGCTTGTGGTACAGCTTATCATGCTGGCTTGGTAGGTAGATATGCCATTGAGAAATTTGCAAAGATTCCAGTTGAAGTAGATGTGGCATCGGAATTTAGATATAGAGATCCATTTATAGATGAAAATACACTATTTATAGCTGTGACACAATCAGGGGAAACTTTAGATACGTTGGCTGCATTAAGAGAAGCCAAGAGAAAAGGTGCAAGGGTACTATCCATCGTAAACGTGGTAGGAAGCTCCGTATCTAGAGAATCTGATGATGTGTTCTACACATGGGCAGGACCTGAGATCGCCGTGGCTTCTACAAAGGCATATACTACACAGTTGGTAGCTGTGTACTTGGTGGCACTTCATATGGCTATGCAAAAAGGAACTCTCGAAAGGGCTAAGTATGAAGAAATCATCAACGCATTAAAGGAAATGCCAGCAAAGGCCCAACAAATATTAGACAACATGGGTACAATACAACACTTGGCAGACGGCCAGTTTAATAATGAGAGTGTATTCTACATGGGAAGAGGCGCAGACGTAAATGTGGCCCATGAAGGATCATTGAAGTTAAAGGAAATTTCCTATATTAACTCCTTCGCCATCGCTGCTGGAGAGTTGAAGCATGGCACCATTGCATTAATGGAGCAGGGTACTTTGGTTGTGGCATTGGCAACTCAAGATCATCTCTATGACAAGATGCTTTCCAACATCCAGGAAGTTAGAGCAAGGGGTGCATATGTAGTAGGTGTTGCAAAGGAAGGCAATAAGGAAATTGAGAAGACAGCAGATGTGGTACTGTATATTCCAGATACCATGGATGAATTAACACCGATCCTAAGTGTGATTCCACTACAGTTGTTGGCCTACTACATCGCCGTAGCGAGAGGCTGCGACGTTGATAAGCCTAAGAACTTAGCGAAGTCAGTTACAGTAGAATAAGGCAATGAAGAGGCATTTGGTGTTGTGCTTTTGTTTAATAAAGTCGTAAACTGGCTAATAGAGTTGTAA
>CALECF010000041.1 GCA_937948705.1 uncultured Anaerosolibacter sp.
GTGTCAATGGAAGCAACACTTATTCCCAATCCAATCTGATGGGGGTTTGTCCCACCGCGGCCACCTTGGGCAGCGGATGCCCCTTTGATCGTTTGATTAAAGACCTCTTGAAAAGTAACCCTGCCTGCTTTAAAACCAACGGTATTTACATTAGCGATGTTGTTACCGATTACATCCATTTTCGCCTGATGGGAGCTTAATCCCGAAACAGCTGAAAACATTGATCTCATCATTTGTACATGACCTCCTTTAATTTAGTGCTCTGATTTCTTCTGTCATTCAGAAACCATCTTAGCCTCCTATATAAGGTCCAGCTATACGATTACAGCACCATCAATATTACTAAATACATTTTCCTTTAATTGTTCATCCAGCGCAGCCGTGATAATCGTTTTGTTATGCACGCTGGCCACAAAAGCCTTGTTATCCATCAATATGAGCGTTTCTTTGATTCCTTTTTCGCTAGCCTTCTTTAAACCATTATTGATTCTGTTAATTTCAAGATTGTTTAGATGTATATTTCTAGCTTCTAATCTCTGCAATGCGTGTTTAGAAAATTTAACATCTTGATTGTTAATAATGGTATCGAGTACTTGGGCAAAAGGTTTTTTCTCAATCCCTTCATTTATAGATGGTTTTACACTACCTATGCCTGGATTAATGGGCCTTGTATTGTGAATAAACACTTTGTTCATTCCCACGCCTCCTTCTCTTCATTATGTATTACTCGGTTTTTAAGCCATACTCTTTAATCGCTTTGCTTAAATTCGATAACTCCTTGATAATTTCTTTATTGCTTTCCAACAGCTTGTCACTATTCCCTTGAAGTTGAGTCATTATTTTTTGTCCCATGTAGAGCATCAGATCATTGGTTTCCCCAACTAAACTTTCTACATTCTTATTTAGATTCTGAATTTGCTCTAAAGTACTAAATTGTGCCATCTGGGCAATAAATTCTTTGTCTTCCACTGGATTTAGTGGATCTTGATGACTTAGCTGGGTAACCAGTAATTTTAGAAAATCATCTTTCCCCATCCCAGCATTAGCAGATTTTATTGTAGTATTTGGGTTCGTGCCAGTTTGTCCTAAGCTTTGAATCAATTCATTTGCCATGATTTCAGTTCCCTCCTATGCAAAAAAGTCTAGTTTTGAAGTGTTCAGCGCTCTAGGCCCTACTGGAGAAGCTTGTTCTACAGCATTTCCATAAGCAGCATCATTATAGGAATTGTTCCCCTTGTTCACTTTTCTTTGAAACGCCATGAAGTTATTTCGTCCCTGAAAATTCGAATCACTTCCGACAAAAACACTTAACTCTTGCACACCCAATCCCTTTTCATTCAGGGCATCCTTGAGTACATTGAAATTTGACTCTATTACTTCCTTTACCGTTTGACTCTCTGCAACAAAGCTCGCTACAACGATACCTCGTTCGATGGAAATCTTCATTGTTAGTTTACCTAGGTGCTCTGGCTTTAACTGTAGTATCATTTCAGAACCTTTATCTCCTAGATTAACCATAAACTTGTTTGTTACTTGCTCAATCACATTGTTTGACTTCACTGTTTGTGATGTGGGGGCTTCTGGCTTTGTCTGCTCTACTATATTCACTTGGTCTAATTCAAAAACCTGGGGTTCTACCTGCTGAAGAGCAGTATTTCCAACGTTGACCTTCATGGCTGAAAAGAATCCATCTTGTTTTTCAGAGCCTTGATCCAAGTTCTCCTGGGCTTCTTCCCCAGTCTCATCAAATATCATCTTGCCAGTCATCTGAGATTTTTCAAATGTCGTTCCTTTGTTCTCCTGGTGGTCCAAATTTTTGCCTTGATTTGTTTCTATGCTAGGCTGCAGATTGCTTAAAGGATTTTTTTGCTGTTCCCCAATGCTGTTATTTGATAAATTATGCAGGATTTCAAGTTGTTCACCCATAGCTCCTTGTAATTTCGTCAGTATTGTCTCAATTTCCCCAGATTGGATGTTTGCTGACCTAAACTGAATCATATCCGCTAGGGTATCCATTGTCTCTAAAGCTACCCCTTGGACCATGTTCATATCTAACACCTTATTTCCCTGCAAAACTTGATTCGATAGACTGAATTGTTCAACCTGAGATAACAATTCTCCAAGCTGCACTTGTAAGCCCCTCATCATACTCTGAAAATCATCGTGATCCAACTCGCCATTGAGGGCATTTAGTCCATTGATCTGCTGGATAATTTCCTCCATTGACTGGATTATGGTCAAAATTTCACATTCAAGTTGTCGATCCTTTTCAGGTTTTACTGCTTTATTCTTTGGTTCTTCATCAGTAATGCTATGATCTTCCTTATCCCCGATTTCATTTCCAGTTGACTGCTTCATTGATTTGTTAGTTAATTGACGATTCTTGCTTGTTTTTAAGGATGAATTTTCACTAAACTTATCAGCAAATACCTTGTCAAATTCGCTGGTCGCATTTTTTGATAAATTTTGTGATCTTTTAATTGATTGTCCATTTTGCATCATCGATGCGTGAACATTTAAATTTGCTTGTCTCATCTTTTTCACCTCCTCTCAAGTATTCATGATCTAAAGACTTCCTTTTGGTAATGCCAATGATTTTGAAATTTCAGATCCCAAGTCCGCATCAAGACTGGCAACCACTTCAGCAGTTACCTTAACCGGTAGCTTTTTTAACACGTCTATAGCAATATCTTTGTCCGTGATTGTTAAACTCTCCCCGTTTTCAAGGGAATATTTAGTAACCCCTTTGTTATTCCTATACAGCTTTGCAATCAAATCAGCGATCTGCTGTGGCTCCATCTTTTTATAGACATTTACTAAATCAGAAATTCTGGTATTGTATTCTCCAAAGAACTTCATTCCCTTTATCAAATCTGAAGTAATCAAATCATTTCCTTCTCGAATAATTTCGTCTCCTTTAATTTGATTTAATAACTTAAATGTAAAGTCTTTATCTTCAGATTTTGAAAGTATTTGAGCACTCTGTAATATGCTCATATTCCTATAGATGATAGAAAGCTCTTCCAACTTATATTTTTTTATTTGCCCCAAATCATCCATGAGCTTATCTGGCATCTCGGTGTCATATATTTGAGCAACACTTATCAGACTTCTTTCTTTGTCCTTCAGCTGGGCCACAATTCCTTGTAGCTTTTTTCCTTTTTCTAAAGATTCAAATCTCGAAAGGATTTTCAGGGTCATTTCTCCATCTAAATTGTTTAAGACACTGACTGCAACCTTTTCATTCATCTGTTCTATAATCAAGCTCATATTACTGAAAGAAACTACTCCCTCCCTAAGCACTCTACTTATCTCTTGTACAAGACTGGCGATAGAAAGTGTTTCATAATACTTAGCTTGATCTGACAGACTAAGCTTTTTCTCATTATCAATTTGCTCAATGGTGGATATAAGGATATCTTTCTTGATTGAATTGTCCCGTATTAATTCTAAGATTGGTTCTGTTTTCTTAGCATTTTTTTCAGTCATGATCTTGACCAGGTCAGAATATAGAACTTCATCTTCTTTCTTTATCAAAACCAATTTGTCTACAGCCCTGGATGCATCAAGATCAAGCAAATAGTTAGCTACATTTCGCTTTTGAGTCTCCCTTTCATCTCTGGTTGGAAAACTCTGAAAATATTTTCCAATACCCCCAGGCGCGTTGCTCATATGCCCATTGGCAATATATTTAAAATTTTCATTTGTAAAATAAAGAATGCTTAATACGCTAACGGGAACAAATGTAAAAACAAGAATAATGATGATGATAATTTTTCCAATACTCAATCCTTTGTTCTCTTTTTCTAGCGGTTTAGATATTGCCATTTTTTCCCCCTAAATACTCTTGAAATTCCTGAAGGTAACCAATTGATCCACAATTTTTGCTTCTTCCTTTTTTTCACTGTAAATAAATCCATCAAAATCAATCTCTTTTAACTTTTCAAATGTTTTTCGTTCCTGGGAAGCCTTTACTAAGCTTGTCCGAATTTCGTCGGCATCTCGATGGCAGTGGTTAATCACTTGCATCTGATGAAGTATTTTTTTATCTAGGCTTTTAATGTAAACATCCCATATTCGAATCACTGATAAATCTGTTCCTTCTATCATTTTTGTATGAATCATTCCTTTGTAAGCTTCCTTGGTTCTTTCATACTCTATAAGCCTTTGTTTTTCATCCTCTAATCGCTTCAGCGCTGCAGTTAATTTACTCTGAGCTAATTCTTCATATTTTTCCTTGACACCTAAAAGATTCTGGTATTTGAAATTGAATTTATTCATCGGCTACACCCCTTAGGTCATTAATTCTACCAGCAATTGCTGGGCATCATTATAATCAAACGTGTCATGGGTATTCTGCTTTAAAAAGCTATTTATTTTATCAATCATCGCCACAGCCTGATCAATTTCTTTATTACTGCCCTTTATATAGGCACCAATATTGATTAGATCCTCGGCTTCCTTATATACAGCTAATAGATTTTTAAGCTGATTCGACATCATCTTATGCTGCTCATCTACAATATTAGGCATTACCCTACTTACACTTGCCAAGATGTCGATTGCTGGATAATGGTTCTTGTTTGCCAGCTTTCTTGATAACACAATGTGTCCATCTAGAATACCCCTTACCGCATCGGTAATTGGCTCATTTAAGTCATCCCCATCCACCAACACTGTGTAAAGGCCAGTGATTGAACCCTTGTCAGAATTACCTGATCGCTCAAGCAATTTAGGAAGTGCTGCAAAAACCGAAGGTGTATATCCTCGGGTAACAGGAGGTTCTCCAACTGCCAGTCCGACTTCCCTCTGGGCCATAGAAAATCTGGTCACGGAATCCATTAGAAGCATTACATTTTTCCCTTTATCACGGAAATACTCCGCTATGGCTGTTGCCAACAATGCACCTTTCATTCTTACCAAAGCAGGCTGATCTGAGGTTGCTACAACAAGTATAGATCGTTTAAGTCCTTCCTCCTGAAGATCATTTTCAATGAACTCCCGTACCTCTCTACCTCGTTCACCAATCAAAGCAATTACATTCACATCAGCCTTGGTGTTTCTTGCTATCATTCCAAGTAAAGTACTTTTCCCCACACCGCTTCCTGCGAAAATTCCTATTCTTTGTCCGACACCACAAGTTAACAACCCATCAATTGCTTTTACCCCTAAGGACAGTACGTCATTAATCTTTTTTCTCTTCAATGGATCTGGAGGTTGATTGTTAATCGGATATTTCTTATTCAAAGGGATACTGCTTTTACCATCAATGAAATTCCCAAGTCCATCTAATACCCTACCAAGGAGTTCATCCCCAACATTGACGTACAATGCATCCCCAGTGGCAACAACCCTACTTCCAGGTCCAATTCCATCCATTTCCCCTAATGGCATTAGGAGTACTTTGCTATCTTTGAATCCTACAACCTCAGCTTTGATAGGCTGGTTTCCCTTCAGTGGATATATAAAACATAACTCGCCTAGCTTTACTGCTGGTCCGTTGGCCTCTATTGTCAATCCAATTACCTGAGATACCCTGCCAATATATTTAATAAGGTTTGTGCTTTCTAAGGCCAATCTATATTTATTTAGATTCAGTGTTTCCAAGATATCACTCACTTTCCAGTAGTTCTAGAAAAATGTCCTTCATATGCTGCATCTGAGTTTCTATACTTGAATCCACACTTCCAGAGATTGTATCAATAATACAACTCCCTTTCTTCAGTGATGCATCCTGCTTGATTTCCAAATCACTAATGTTCTCTGCTAGACAGAGAATCTTATTTTTAGATGCTATAACATAGCCATAATCTTCAGGGCTAACTCGAATACTGAGATTGTCTGTATAAGTGCATTTATCTAAACCAAGCTTAACCAGACCCATTATAACATCTTCGCAATCTTCTACTTTCATGTTTAATATGTTTTCAACAATCTGAAGAATTAAGGCGTTTACATCTTTTTCAACTTCCTTAAGCAGATCCATTTCTCTTTGCTGTACATATTCTTTAATTTGAAGAGCCTCTTGAATAAGTCCATCGGCTGAAAGCTTTCCTTCAGTAAACCCAAGCTCCTTGCCCTCAAGATACCCTTCATTCTTTGCCCTCTCCAATGTCTCCATCGCTTCTTGCTGCGCCTTTTGCACAATTTCAGCAGCTTGCCTTTTTGCTTCCGCTAATTGCCCTTCTATTTGTAATTCTAGCTGCAATTCCATTGCTCTTCTTTTTTCTTCATAAAGCACTTCAAAACCAATTTCTTTCTCTTCATGCTTATCTTCCACTTCTTCTATTTCGGAGTTCATAGGGATAATTTCCCTATATACATGTATCTCTTTCGTTTCTCCAATGTTCACGTAGGATGATTTAAAAATCTTAGACAATGATTTCATCCCCTCCACCACGTGAAATAATTATTTCACCTGCTTCTTCTAACTTACGGATGATATTAACAATCTTTTGCTGTGCTTCTTCAACATCCCGCAGACGAACTGGGCCCATAAAATCCATGTCCTCTTTAATCATCTCTGCCATCCGCTTAGACATATTACTAAATATAAGCTCTTTCACTTCCTCTGTCGCACCTTTTAGAGCAACTGCCAGCTCATTATTCTCAACTTCACGAATAAATCTCTGAATAGAAGTATTATCAAGATTAACAATATCTTCAAATACAAACATACGCTTTTTGATTTCTTCAGCCAACTCAACATCTTGAATTTCAAGGGTCTCCATAATAAATTTCTCTGTTCCTCTATCCACAGCATTCAAAATATCTACAATAGATTGGATTCCACCAGCAGTTGTATAGTCTTGGGTTACCATGGCTGATAGCTTTCTCTCCAAAACTGACTCAATTTCTTTTATAATCTCAGGTGATGTTCTATCCATGGTTGCAATTCTCTGAGCTACTTCCGATTGTTTTGCCTGAGGAAGTGCAGATAGAATTTGTCCAGCTTGAAGGGGATTCAAATATGCTAGAATGAGGGATATTGTTTGAGCATGCTCATTCTGGATAAAGTTTAGCAGCTGTCCAGCATCGGCTTTTCTCACAAAATCAAATGGTCTTACCTGCAAGGATGCCGTTAATTTATTTACGATATCAAATGCTTTTTGAGAGCCCAGAGCCTTCTCTAGTATTTCTTTAGCGTAATTTATGCCGCCCTCAGAAATATAATCTTGAGCTAGGCAGATCTGGTAAAACTCTTCAAGTACTCTTTCTTTCTCTTCTGGAGCAATTTTTCGCATGTTTGCAATCTCCAAGGTTAATTCTTCTATTTCTTCCTCCTGAAGATGTTTGAATATTTTCGCCGATTTATCAGGTCCTAAAGCAATTAATAATATTGCCGCTTTTTCTTTTCCGCCGATTCCTGCTTTACGAGCCATAAATTACACTCCTACTCTTCATTTAGCCATGTTTTCAGCAGTTGTGCTACTGCTTCGGGCTTCTTGTCTACAAACTTATCAATTTCTTTCTTGAATCCAGACTTTTCATTACCTTCTAGGTCAATTTCGTCAATTGCTTCTTCAACTGTCATTGGTTGCTTCTGTAAGATATCATTTACTTCATTTTTTCTCTGTCTTACACGATATACGGCATATCCAGACCCACCTAAAATAAATGCTAATAAAATTCCAATAGACCAAAGTGGGATATTTCCAAATAAACCAGAGTTTCCTTTTTGAGCGTTAGCATCTGCAAATTGCTTGCTAATGGTGTTATCAAAATCTCTCGCCATTACCTCAACCATTCTAGTGTCTAGGCCTGCTGAAGCAGAAACCAAATTGATAACCTCTTGTTTATCTTCCTCTGTCAACTCCTGATTCACTAATGTAGCCTTATTTACCAATACAGCCACTGTAATATCTTTAATCTGACCTTGTGCTTTAATTATTTTCTTTCTCAGCTCATTAATCTCGTAATTAATGGTTTTATTGGCTTTATCATATTTAGAAGCCTCATTGCTCGATTCAACATACTGAGTAATATCTTCAGAATTTGAATCAGTACCTGGAGGGCCACCTCCTTGTCCATTGATGACCTGCTCTTTTAGTTCACTCATACTACGAATAATGCCATTCGTTTCCCCATCAATAGGAGGCGCAAATTCTTGTATCTCCGTTACTTCACTATCAAAATCCAGCTTGGCATTCACCATCACGGCTACATTTCCAACGCCATAGACTGTCGATAAAAATTCTTCTATACTATCTCTTAAATCATTTTGCACCTGTTGTTGCAAACCAATCTGCGTTGGCGCATCGAAGCCTTCATTATTCTTTTTATTTAACAACTTTCCTAAATTATCAACTACTGAAATATTGTCAGGTTCTAATCCTTTTACTGCGTTTGAAACGAGCATCACTACCCCGTTAATCTGCTCCTTTGAAAGTTCCTTGCCTTTTTCCAAATTCACAAATACAGAAGCCTTAGAGCGCTGAGGATCAATTAAAAATCCATTATCCTCGGCTACAGATAAATTTACAATTGCATTTTTCACCCCATCAATTTCCTCTATGGTTCGAGCTAATGAATTCTGCTGCGCTATAATAAAACGTTTCGTACGCTCGTCGTTGGTCATTGTTAAACTGCTGGTATTCATCATATCTTCATAGGAAAAACCTTCTTTTGGAAATCCCTCAATAGCCAAATTCATTTTTGCTTTATCGTAGTATTCCTTTGGAACCAATATAGTTGTTTTGCCTTCTTCGTTTCCATTTGTATTTTTCCATGGTATTTTGAGTTCATCGAGTTTTTGTGTCATACTCCCGGCATCTGATGTCGTCAAATTGCTATACAAGGGAGTGTACTCAGGTTTTGATGTAAAAAACACCATTAATGCGATTGCAGCAATGACAAGTAATCCACTGACCCCGATTTTAATCTTTTGGGATGTGCTTAAGGATTGGTAGAATTCGTTTAACTGCTGCTTCGTTTGCTGTATTGTGTCCCCCATTAATCCACCTCATTTCATCATCATGCAAATTCTATTACAGAGGAAGCCTCATTATTTCCTTATAAGCCTCCATGATTTTGTTCTTAACTTCCATCGTGAACTGTAGGGCAATGTCAGCCTTCTGAGCGGCAATCATTACTTCATGGATATTTTCCGTCTCACCTATTGCCAGCATTTCATCCGCTTGTTGTGACTGGATCTCCAAATTATTTACCTTTCCAATTGCGTCTTTCAAAAAACCGCCGAAGTCAACCTGTGGCTTATTCTCTTTTATTTGCAGATCGTTGTTGCCAATACTAAATGCACTATTAATTCTCATTTATAATCCTCCTTGACTTTAGCGACCGATTTCTAATGCCTTCATAGCCATACTCTTTGCAGAGTTTATGCAGGTGACATTTGCTTCATAGGCTCTTGTAGATGAGATCATATTGATCATTTCCCCCACAATATCCACATTTGGCATTTGTACATAGCCATCTTTATCGGCATCAGGATGTCCTGGATCAAAGACTTTTTTGAAAGGAGACTTGTCTTCTTTTACAGCGGTAACTTCTACTCCATTCCCCCCTGTCAATCCATTCTTTGCCGCATCTAGATGCTGTTGAAATGTCAGATTGGTTGATGCTTCTTTAAAGATGGGCACTTGTCGTCTATAGGGTGTACCACTACTCGTTCGGGTAGTGTTGGCATTTGCAATATTTTTAGATATAACATCCATCCTTAATCGCTCTGCAGTAAGACCTGTGGCACTAACATCAATGGCTTTAAACATGCTCATCACCTACTACCTCCCATCCTTAATAATACTCTTTAACTTACTAAGCTTTCCTGAAATCCTCTGTGTCATCATATTATATCGAATCGTATTTTTAGCCAAGTTGGCCATTTCAACATCAATATTTACGTTGTTTCCATCTCGCCTATATTTACTGTTCATATTTTTGCTTATACTAGGCTCGATATGGTCAATGCCTACATTACCAATTGGCATGTGATTTTCATGGGTCATTTCCCCTTCTATCCCTATGTTTTGAAGACGATCTTTCAATATGGATTCAAATTCTACACTCTCTCGCTTATAGCCAGGCGTGTTGACATTTGCAATATTATTAGATATGGTCTCGTTTCTAAGCCAAGATGCATTTAATGACTTCTCAAGGGCTTTAATATTTCCAAAGGATTTATCTATCATCAATACAAACGCCTCCCATAATAAAACTTACAATATACGAAAATTCGACATTTTTTATGTACTAGTTAGTAATTATTCAACAA
>CALECF010000042.1 GCA_937948705.1 uncultured Anaerosolibacter sp.
AAGCAGATATTTGATCAAGGCTTCATTCATATTTTGCATAAATAAAAAGGACAGGGGGACAAAAGTATGTCAAATAGTGCAAAAAAAGAGGTGCTTTTAGAGGGCTTGGATTGCGCCAGTTGTGCGATTAAAATTGAAGAGCGAATCAACGATATTGAGGGTGTATTATCTGCATCTTTAAACTTCATTACCAATACATTAACTTTTGAAACAAACCAAAATGAAGATATTAGTGTGATTCGAGAAAAAATAGACTGGATTGTACACAGTCTAGAACCCCATGTGATTATCAAAGAAATGGGAAAAGAAGATATGCTCGAGGAGCAGGTGGAGGAAGAAAGTCCTAGATGGAAAGAACATATCCCTTTAGGGATAGGCGTTTTCTTATTTTTAGTAGGGATTATCGGTAGATTTTCTTTTTATCTCGAACTGATCTTCTATGTATCAAGTTATTTACTAATCGGTGGGGAAGTACTGTGGAGAGCCGTACGGAATATCGGTAAGGGACAGGTATTCGACGAAAATTTCCTAATGAGTGTAGCTACCTTGGGCGCATTTATAATTGGGGAATATACAGAAGCAGTAGCTGTAATGCTCTTTTACCAGATAGGTGAGCTGTTTCAGGATTATGCGGTAAATCACTCAAAAAAATCTATCAAAGCCTTGCTTGACATTCGACCGGATTCAGCGAACCTAAAGGTTGGAGGGGAAATCCAAAAGGTGCAGCCTCAGTCTGTAAAGGTTGGTGATATTATTGTTGTAGGACCTGGGGAGAAGATCCCTCTGGATGGGAACGTAATAGAGGGGATATCGATGGTGGATACTTCTGCTTTAACCGGGGAATCGGTTCCTAGGAGTGTAAAACCAGGAGATCAGGCTTTAAGTGGTATGATCAATATTAATGGGCTTCTTACCATGGTTGTTGAGAAAACTTTCGGAGAATCAACGGTATCGAAAATATTAGAACTGGTTCAAAATGCAGCAGTTAAAAAAGCGCCTACGGAAAAGTTTATTACTAAATTTGCCAAGTACTATACGCCTGTAGTCGTATTTACAGCATTGGGAATTGCTGTGATACCCCCTCTGTTTCTTCCGGGAGCGCTATTTTCCGACTGGACTTACCGTGCCTTAATATTTTTAGTGGTATCTTGTCCCTGCGCGCTGGTTGTATCTATCCCTCTAGGCTTTTTTGGAGGGATCGGTGGGGCATCGAGAAACGGAATATTAGTAAAGGGAGGAAATTATTTAGAAGCATTAAACGACGTGGAAACCGTTGTGTTTGATAAAACGGGAACGCTGACAAAAGGAGTTTTCAAGGTAAAGAAAATCTATTCTACGGATATCTTGGACCAAGAGAAGCTTTTAGAATATGCGGCTTATGGAGAAGGTTATGCTAATCATCCAATCGGAAAGTCTATTTTACAGGCCTATGGAAAGGAAATAGAAAGATCGAAGATCCAACGTTTTGAGGAAGTTCCAGGGATGGGTACAAAAACAGTTCTGGAGGATATGGAAATACTGGTTGGAAACGATAAGCTAATGGCGTGTGAAGGAATTACATTTGACAGGATAGAAGCATCTGGAACGGTAGCTTATGTGGCTATTCAAAATGCTTATGCAGGGTATATTTTGATTGATGATGAAATAAAGGAAGATGCTGCATTTTTAATAAAAGGACTTAAACAACTAGGCGTTAAACGACTCGTTATGCTTACAGGAGATCATAAATCTGTTGCAGAAGCTGTAGGGAATGCCTTAGGGATAACGGAAATCTACGCGGAACTATTACCTCATGAGAAGGTAGCGGTGTTAGAAGGGCTAGCGGGTGAAAAAAGAGGTAAGGAAAAAATACTGTTCCTTGGGGATGGTATCAATGATGCACCGGTACTAGCGAGAGCAGATATTGGTGTCGCAATGGGCGGATTAGGCTCTGATGCGGCCATCGAGGCTGCGGATATTGTGATTATGGATGATGTACCGTCTAAGCTGATTCGTGCGATAAAGATTGCAAAAAAAACAAGAAAGATTGTTTATCAAAACATTATTTTTGCACTAGGAGTGAAGGGTGTTGTATTGATTTTAGGGGCTGGTGGTTTGGCAACGATGTGGGAGGCTGTTTTTGCTGATGTAGGCGTAGCACTACTTGCGATATTAAATGCTTTGCGCGTCATGAAAATAGAAGAAACAGCATAAAGGATTGACACAAGAGCTCTGAGGTAATGGTCAGAGCTCTTTTAAATTTAATTTTTATATATGCATAATCTGCATCAAAAGAAGGCATCAGCTTCTTGTGATTGGGTATAATATATACAAAAGAAAAAGAAAAGGGTGTAACCATGTCTAACCAAAACAAAACAGAAATCCTTCAAACGATTAAAAGGTTGCCAGCGTATACAAAGTTGCTCTATCGATTATATAGAGATCCCCTTATGACGAAAAAGCAAAAATTTCTTTTATATGGTGCCTTGGGATATATGATTTCTCCCATTGAGGTGGTGCCTGGTATCGTACCTGTATTGGGTCAAGTCGATGATCTAATCATTATTTTAAACATACTTAAAAAGGTACTGCACATGAGTGAAGAGGAAAAAGCAAATCGTTTATTGCTGGAGTACGGTCTTTCTTTCGAGATTATCGATGAAGATATTGCTATCAGCAAGGATACAGCTAGGAGATTCATTGCAGGCACGGGGAGAATTTTGGGTAAAACCTTGATGTTTGCAGGACGAACTACCTTTCATATGGGAAAAATAATCGTCCGCAGGATAAAAAAGATTTAAAATAGTATTGTAATTTCATAAAGAATATAGTAAAAATAGATAGTGGAAGAATTAAGAGAGAGAGGATGAGAATATTGCAAAATCCAGTTGTAACGATTGAAATGGAAAACGGTAATAAAATAAAGGTTGAATTATACCCAGAAATTGCTCCAAATACAGTACATAATTTTATTGATTTAGTGAAAAAGGGTTTTTATAATGGTTTGATTTTTCACAGGGTAATCCCAGGATTTATGATTCAAGGTGGATGTCCTCAAGGAGTTGGTATCGGTGGTCCAGGATATCAAATCAAAGGAGAATTTAGAGGAAATGGTTTTAAAAATGAGTTAAAGCATGGTCGTGGTGTAATTTCTATGGCAAGATCTGGACATCCAGACTCTGCTGGGTCTCAGTTTTTTATTATGCATGAAAATTCACCTCATTTAGATGGACAGTACGCGGCCTTTGGTAAAGTGATCGAAGGGTTGGAGGAAGTTGATCGGATTGCAACAACTAAGCGAGGCTCCAACGATAAGCCCGTGGAGGATCAAAGAATGAAAGAAGTAACGATAGACTTATTTGGTTTAGTATATCCGGAACCGGAGAAGCTTTAGGAGATGGGAATAAGCCTATCTCTTTTTCACTATAACTAGATAAAAACGCCATATATTTTTAAAAAGAATCGTTTGATGGGTAAAGGAAAAGTACGGGGGAAATCAATGGAACAAATAGATGTTCGCAAGGATATTATTAAAATCGCTTGGCCAGCCATTCTGGAAATGACCCTACACACATTGGTGTGGACGGTAGATACGGCTATGGTGGGGAGATTAAATCCTGCTTCCATTTCTGCTGTGAGTTTAGGTGCCCAGATCATGTTCATCACAATGATGATTCTAGGAGCCGTAGGGGTAGGTGCTACTGTTTTAGTGGCGAGGAATATTGGGGCCGGCGACTACAGGAGAGCAGGAAAGATTGGCGCCCAGGCACTTTCCATAGGTGTTGTCATCAGTATTGTTGTAACGCTTCTTGGGATGATATTTGCTGAAGATATTTTCCGATTTGCAGTGAAGGACTTAGCGGTAATTGAGTTAGGTGAGACATACCTTAGACATGTGCTGATTGGAGGATTTTTTCTAATTCCTTTTGGGGTAAGCAACGGGATTCTTCGGGGAGCAGGAAAAACAAATTACACCTTGAGAGCTGTATTCTTAGCCAATACCTTTAATATTGTCGGAGATTATGTTTTGATATTTGGAAAATGGGGATTCCCAGCCTTAGGAGTTAAGGGAGCGGCTATTGCCACTGGCTTGGCTCAAGTACTAGGTGCCGCAGTATCGTTATACTATCTTTTTTCTAAGAAAAGTGGTATCGAGATTTACCTTAAAGATTTATTTTCAGTAGATAGGGATATTCTTAAAAA
>CALECF010000043.1 GCA_937948705.1 uncultured Anaerosolibacter sp.
CTCTGGATGTGATTTGTAAGCTGTGATAGCGGATTGCTTCGGAGATGCCTGGGGTAAGGCGATGAACTACTTGAAGGGTGGCTTCTGGGGTGATATCTCGCATGGAAAAGCCCGTTCCCCCAGAGGTTAAAATCAAATCAATCCCCAGCTCATCGCTCATAGAAATCATTTCTTGAGATAGGGCATGGACTTCATCGGGTAAGACGACATATTTCTTTGTGATGTAGCCGTTTGCCTCCATGATCCTTTGAATAACCATTCCACTTTCATCTACCCGCTCACCTTTAGAACCTTTGTCACTGGCAATAATAATGCCCAATGTAAACATGTAATGCCCTCCTTTGTGATGGGGTTAGAAGTTAGAAGTTAGAAGTTAGAAGTTTGCATGTTTATCTTTTGGGATATTAAAGATTTAAACACTACAAAGACTGATCCTAGTACATCTAACATTTAACATCTAACCAGAAATATCTAGCCTTAGCGTGGGAATGCTTTTAATTAAAATATACACAAATCTATAATTACTGGAGATCAATGATTTCATATTCATTGTCCAGTAAATTCAGATATAGTATTTTCTTTCGGAGAAGCTCGCCCCGGCCAATAAGGATCTTCAGTGCTTCGCTTACTTGGATAGAAGCAATCAAGGCAGGGGTAAAGGACGGGTTTCCTAGGGTCTGTTCAATACCTTTGATGGTGTCCACAGGGTAAATATGATTTAGGGTTCGATCCCCTGGAAGGATGGTGGTAACTTGGCCATACCAGCCTGCTATGGCACCATGAACCATGGGAATATTCAGTGCCTCTGCTATATCTTGTACGGTCATGCGGGATGGAATATTGTCCAGGGCATCTATTACCAAATGATGGCCTTGAAGAATCACCTTGCCATTTTCTGGTGTAAGTCTTTGAACAATGGGATTTACCGTTATCATTGGATTGACAAGTCTCATGCGCTCTTGGGCCTTTAATGCCTTTGGAGCACCGAGGGAGGGCACATCTGATAAAAGCTGCCGATTTAAGTTGCTTTCATCAAAAATATCCCCATCTACCGCGGTAATGGAGCCAATCCCTAAACGGCCCAGCATTTCAATAAGATAACCGCCCAAGCCCCCGCATCCTACAACACAAACTTTAAATGACTTTAGGTTTTCATTTTCTTTGGAAGATAGGGTGCTCATATTTCTATCATATCTTTTCACCATCAACCACCTCCAACTGGGGGGAATATAGATACGGTGTCTCCATCCATTAAAAGTTGTGTAAGGGTTCCGTCCCGTCCGTTGACTAACAAAATGGCCACATCTTCCACGGGGATGTCTAAGCCATCGATGACCTTTTTGGGTGTGGGATTTGTTTCTAGATCGACAATGAGCTCTTTGCCTCTCCCATGACGAAGGGTGGCAAAGAGACGTACTTTGATGCTCATGGTGTCACCTCCTAGGGGCACATAACAAATAAAAACGGCATCCTGCTCTATAAAATTACATCTTCTTTCGGTTTTTAATTTATAGTTCGGTAGAAGTAGCTGAATACCCTTCCTAAATGAATAATTTCTTATTTGATGGTAAAGGGCTTTCATCTTGGTGTTTTCGTAACGGGTATAAAGTGTTTTTGTGGCATTTTCATGGTTTTGGGGTAGTAAGTTAGATATGATAACACTTTGGGCCCCTAACGTTGCAGTAATCTGTAAGTTTTAAATATAGCTTTCTAAGGGTAATTTCATTATGGATTAACAATAAGGGCTTCCAATGGAAGCCCTTGTGTTTTTAAAATTATTTATCTCCTGCTGCCACTTCTTCATTTGTTAATGAATTTTCTGAGATTTGTAGTTTGTTTAATCGTTCAGCCATAGGAATACCTTGGGCATTCCAACCTCTGAGGTTATAGTATTCAGGTAACAATTCGGATAATCTATGAACATTACCTGCAGACGGTCCTTCAGGAATTACTTCATTCAATAGTCTGCTTGGCAGCGTATCTTGAGAAGGATCAATGCCTGCTTGGAGGTTGAATAGTTTTTCGATGTTCCAGATTCTTTCACCAGCATCCAATACAGTTTGAGCTGTAAGGTCTGTGCCTGTAGCTGCGTTTAACATGTCGGCGTAATCTTGAGCGCCCATGGCGAAGGAAGTAAACAAACATAGTCCGGAGCCATCAATGGCAGCTGTTAAATCTTGGAATGTCTTTGCCCAGAAAGCCTTACCTTCTAAAGAGAAGCGATCAAGCTTTTCAGGTAAACCGAGGATTTCAGGAGAAATCATATAACCTCTTACGTGGCAGCCGCCTCTATTAGAAGTTGCATACTGAAGTCCATGACCTTGAATACCTCTTGGGTCATAGGCGGGAAGTTCTTGTTTTTTGACTGTCATGGAATATTCAGGAACACCATACATTTCTGTCAGTCTGTAGGAGCCATCAGCCATCTTATCGCCTAAACCTTCTCTCATACCCATGCGCTTAGTCCATTCAATCACTGCCTCTGCATTCCCAAATTCCAGACTGAGACCGTTTAATTCATCTTCTTTGATGTGGCCTTTTTCATAAAGCTCCATGGCTGCTGCAATGGTAGCACCAGCAGAAATCGTATCTAAGCCCAGCTCATTACACCAGAAGTTTGCTTTGATGACAGCACCTAGATCAGAAACACCACAGTCTGACCCAAATGCCCAAATTGTTTCATATTCAGGTCCGCCCCCTTCAATGTCATCAACCTTACAATATCTTCCACAAGCGATGGGGCATCGATAGCAGGGATCTTTCTTGACCAAATATTTTTCCGCTAATGTTTCACCGCTAATTTCTTCTGCTTTGTCGAAAACGGCAGTTTGGAAGTTGTTCGTAGGGAATACGCCATTTTCGTTAATGATATTTACCAATACAGCAGTTCCATAAGTTGGGAGACCTTGACCCGTTACACCATTCTCACGAATTTTTTTGGTGCAGTTAGAGACGACTTCCTTTAACTGATCGCCGTTGAAGAGCTGAACCTTCTGGCTGCCTTTTACTACGATAGCCTTTAAATTTTTTGAACCCATAACAGCACCAACACCAGAGCGTCCTGCAGCACGGGAATAATCATTCATAATGGCAGCAAGTTTAGATAACTTTTCACCTGCAGGTCCTATGGTAAGAACCTTTGCCTTCTCAGCACATTCTTTTTCAAGAATTTGAGTCGTTTCAGATACGACTTTACCCCAAACATGGGCTGCGTCTCGAATTTCAATTTCATTATCTGCGATATTTAGGTAAACAGGAGTATCTGCTTTGTCCTCAACAATGATCATATCAAAGCCGCTGAATTTCAATTCTGCTCCCCAATAACCACCAGAGTTTGAACAAGCAACAGTCCCAGTAAGCGGTGACTTGGTGACAACCATGTATCGGCCGCCAGTAGGTGTAGGTGTACCAGTCAAAGGACCTGTAATGAAGATAAGCTTGTTTTCAGGACTAAGGGCATCGACTTCTGGGCTGACTTCCTCGGATAGTATTTTTGTTCCTAGTCCTCTACCACCGATATATTTCTTTGCTTTTTCTACGTCTAGAGTTTCAACCTTCCAACTTTTTTCCTTTAGATTTACCCTTAAAATCTTTCCAGCATATCCGTACATTTGAATCCCCCTTTGTTTTGTTTTGTTTATATATAATGCAAGGTTAATGCCAAAAAAGAAACCCCTATTCATAGGGGTGTAAGATAAAATGTGTTCTAAAATAGACCAGCTTGTGGCAGATAAGGGTGTTCCAAATCGGAACAATGTTCAAAATTAGAACAATCGATATTATATTTTTCAATTTTGCGGTAGAGGGTGTTCCTGCCGATAGCTAAGGCTTCCGCAGCTAATGAAATATTTCCTTTGAACTTTCTCAAAACATAAAGAATATGTTGATGTTCAAGATACTCAAGCTTTAGACAAGGGTCCTTTAATACCGAAGAAGTCCCCTGAATACCAAGATTTTTATTATTTAGATCTAGAGGAAGGGACTCTGTATTGATAATCAATTCTAAAATGTTTTCCAACTCTCGAATATTGCCGGGCCAATCATATTGCATCAAATGCTCTAAATATTCAAGGGAAATTGTCACCTTGCGTTTATTCAGACGCTTGGCAATGGTATCCATGAAGTAGTCGACAAGAAGAGGAATATCCTCCTTGCGTTCACGGAGAGGCAATAGATAAAGGGGTAAAACATTGAGTCGATAGTATAGATCCTTTCGGAAATTGCCCACCTCTACCTCTTTACGTAAATCCCTGTTGGTGGCAGCGATGATTCTTACATTTACAGGAATCTGCTTGCTGCTGCCAATTCTTGAGACAATGCCTTCTTCAATAACCCTAAGTAAATTTGGCTGCATTTCCAAGGGCATTTCACCAATTTCATCTAAAAATATAGTGCCGCCATCAGCCATTTCAAACTTACCAGGATTTCCTCCACGCTTTGCGCCAGTGTAAGCACCATCTTCATATCCGAATAACTCGGATTCAATGAGGTTACGGGGGATTGCGCCACAATTCACAGCAACAAAAGCTTCTTCTTTACGGCCTCCAGCATTGTGGATCGATTGGGCAAAAACCTCCTTGCCCGTACCGCTTTCACCCAAAATCAAGATGGTAGACTTGCTATCAGCGATTTTCTTAGCATAGTCAATATTCAAGAGGAATCTTTCGTTTTTTCCTATGATTTTATCAAAGGTATAGATCGCATGGCGATCTACGATTCTATGGGCTAGCTTACGAATCTTTTTTGTTTCCTTAAAGACGCAGATAATCTCGTTAAGATTCTCTTCTTTATCTATGAAAGGATAAGCACTGAGGCTAAATTGAAGTTTATTCTTTCGAGCGCGGACATAAACATCCTCATCAATAAAACTTCCCTTCATGGACAATGTGCATTTCACATGATCCCAACCCTCAAAGATTTCCCAGGTCTTCATTTTTAAGATTTCATTTTCTTTAAAACCAAACATTTCTGTAATGTGCATGTTGGCCGATTGAATAGTCCCCGATAGATCGCAGGTCAAAATACCTGTGGGAATTGAATCGATAATGGTTTCTATATGCTGCTTTGCTAACACCAGCTTATCCGTATAGCTTTTAACTTCTAGCATTTTTTCGATAGCATTTGCTGCGGCCACGACCATACCTAAGGTGTGGGAATGTACCAGTTCACTATATCCTGTAAGATCAAGAACACCAATAATTTTTCCTTCAGGATTGCGGATGGGAGAAGCGGAACAGGTCCAGCGGTGATAGGCTTTTATAAAGTGTTCTTTCCCAGATACCTGAACGGGCATCTCTTCTGCTAAGGCAGTACCCATGGCGTTGGTTCCTATATGTTGTTCATCCATGTAGGAACCGGGAATCATTTTAAAATCGAAGGCCTCCGATAGAATCCCTTCATCGCCAATGACACTGAGGATACAGCCCTCCTCATCGGTAAGGATGGAAAAAAAGTTGGAGCCTTTCACAAAATTATAAAGCTGATTCATGAATGGTTCTGCGGCTACCATGAGATCTCTTTTTTCCTCTAACTTTCTACGCAGTGCATCGTCAGATAATATTTTGCCGCTAAGAACCCTTGACATATCTATGCCCATCTCCCTGCAACGGGTATGGGACCGAGGAATGTATTTTTTTTCCATGATTGCTTGCATATGCTTCAATCAAATCCCTCCTAACAAATCACTCTCGCCACGAAAAGGAAAGCGGTATCGTAAACATTTAGTAGAAAATTCAAACAACATTCCATTCTATTATATCGCAATTTGAAAATGAAGCAAATTAGAAATCCTTGAAATTGAGAGGGAGATGCAATGATTCTAATTTTTCCCAAGGCAGCACAAAAACAAAAAAGTATGCTAAAATTGAATGGGTTCATCCATAAACAATTCGACGATTTGGTGACGAAGAATTCGTATAGTAGTTTTGAGAGCATTTGAAATAGGAAAGCAAACGAATAAAAAGGTAAACAAATAAGAAAGTAAACAAATAGGAAGGGAAGAAACAAATGGACGGAAAAAACTATTTAACACCGGGAGAAATTGCTGAAATAACCATTCAGACAGGTATGAAAAAAGTAAAGCTGCCGTGGATGCATCAACTGCTTCTTGGGATTTTAGCCGGTGCGTTTATTGGGTTTGCAGCGGAAGGTTCTAATATGGCTGCCTTTAATTTATTTGCCAATCCAGAGACCTATGGTCTTGGAAAGGTGTTGGCCGGTGCTATCTTTGGAACGGGTCTCATGCTGGTCGTATTGGCAGGGGGAGAACTTTTTACTGGAAACACGTTGATTGTGATGGGCGTTCTTGACGGTAAGGTGAAGTTGAGGGAGATGTTGAAGAACTGGTTTTTCGTTTACATGGGAAATCTGTTCGGTTCTCTGTTGATCGCTTTTATGATGGTGCAATCAGGGTTATTTAACAGTGGAGCCAGCGTATTAGGCGGTGTGACCATCAAAATAGCCTCCTATAAAGTCGGACTAACCTTTATGCAAGGATTCTATCTTGGTATTATGTGTAATTGGCTTGTCTGCTTGGCCGTATGGTTGGCCTATGGGGCCAAAGACATGACTGGAAAAATATTTGGTATCTTTTTTCCTATATGGTTATTCATCACCTCTGGATTTGAACATAGCATTGCCAATATGTACTATATTCCTGCGGGCATTATGGCAAAAACTAACCTTGCTTGGGTGGAAGCTGCCCATCTTACCGGGGAAAAGCTTGCTCACTTGAACTGGAATACATTTATCATCAATAATTTAATTCCGGTAACACTTGGAAATATAGTGGGTGGAAGTGTGTTTGTTGGAGGAATCTATTGGTTCGTCTATATGAAAAACAATAAAAAAGCCTCAGTAAAAAAAATGGCTGCTTAATATTGCAATAAAAAATACGAAGGCGAGAAACGTTTCTCGTCTTCGTATTTTTTATGATGGGTGATTACATTGCATTCTTAAATAATTGAATCACCTCTTGTAGGGTAGCCAAACGTGGATTTGTTAATTGGCAAGCGTCCTTCTTTGCATTGACAGCCATTACTTCGAAGTCTTCTTCTTTCACGCCAAGTACAGCAAGACCTGTAGGAATACCCACAGATGAGGATAACTGCTTGATGGCTTCGATGGATTTTTGAGCAGCTTCATTCACTGTAAGACCCTCTACATTTTCACCCATGGCAATGGCGATATCTCTGAAACGATCGGCACAGGCAATCAAGTTAAATTGCTCCACGTGGGGTAGCAGGATGGCATTACATACACCGTGAGGTAGGTTATAGAAACCGCCGAGTTGGTGAGCCATGGAATGAACATAGCCTAGGGAAGCATTGTTGAATGCCATGCCGCCTAGGAATTGAGCATAGGCCATTTTCTCTCTTGCTACCATATTGGTACCGTTTGCAACGGCTGCTGGAAGATATTTAGAAATCAATTGAATGGCCATAAGTGCTGCTGAATCAGTTAATGGTGTAGCCGCTATGGAAACATAGGCTTCCACTGCATGGGTAAGGGCATCCATTCCTGTTGCGGCTGTTAGAGCAGGTGGCATTCCAGCCATTAATTCTGGGTCGTTAATAGATAAAGCAGGCGTTACACGCCAATCGACGATAGCCATCTTTACTTTTCTGCTTGTATCCGTGATAATACAGAAACGAGTCATTTCAGATGCGGTTCCAGCCGTTGTATTTACAGCGATAAAAGGAACCATAGAATTTTTAGAAACGTCTACGCCTTCAAAATCGTGGATATTTCCACCGTTTGCAGCCAATAAGCCAACGCCTTTCGCACAGTCATGGGAAGAGCCGCCGCCAAGAGAGACGATTGCGTCGCAATTTTCATCTTGCCATACTTTAAATCCAGCATCTACATTGTGATCTGTTGGATTAGGTTCTGCACCATCAAAAATTATGGCTTGAAGTCCAGCATCCTCTAAAATGGATTTGACTTTATCCGCGATACCCATCTTTGAAAGACCTGCATCTGTAATGATTAATACTTTTTTACCGCCTAGAATATTCATCCGATTTCCAACTTCATTCACACATCCAGCACCAATTAGATTTACCGTAGGAATAAAATATGCACTTACTGTCATGAAAATTTCCCCCTTTTTTATTTATATAGGATCATGATAAAATAAAGCCATGCATTGATTGTTCAAGATCGTAATTAGATAGAGTAACCGTCACCTCCCTAAATATTTTTCGCTTTTTATGGCGGTATAAACATACCTCCCTTCGTTAAAGAGTAAAGAATTATTTTAAAATGATATGCTTTTGCAATACATTAGACTCGACTCCCTACAGGAAGGGGGAGACAACGTTTGTTTTTAAGGAGTGCACGCTGCATCAGTTGATGCATGTATCCATAAAGAATATTAACTTTTTACTGCGAAAGAAGTAGGATAAGTGCCACGACGGTAGCCAAAGGGCTTTGGATAAGGTGTTGTTCTCGAATGGATGGAATCATGAGAGCTTGTTTGATAGACAACTTAGCTTAATAAAATATTATAATAATGTTTGGAAAATTAGAACAATTATTATTTTTATGACAGATAGAGTCTTTGGAGCCTTGTCCAGCGCTGCTAAATAAAGGTAGGTATTTCCTTGTTTTTCCATATATTCAATCAAAAACATAATAAAGTTGTATTTTTAATTATATTTTTTACAAAAGAATGATTATTTTTTAATTAACAACCTGTGTATTTGACACCATGTGATGATGAGGACATATCTATTTTAGCATTGAAGTGCTTTATAGGTTGATAGAAGGAGGAGGGACAGTTGAAAATAAACACCGCCATACTGTTAGCAGGTGGTAAGAGTCGTAGAATGGGATTTGATAAAAGATTTATTGAGATTCAGAATAAAACGATGATTGATTATCAAATTGAAAAATTATATAAAGCGTTTGAAAGAATTCTTTTGGTTACCGATGATACAAGTCTCTTCTCAAATTATCCCTGTGAAGTCATCAAGGACGAATTTGAAGAAGTTGGTGTTCTTGGGGGCATATATACTGGTCTAAAAAATTCACAGACAATGTATAATTATGTTCTAGCTTGTGACATGCCTAGCATAAACTACAATTATATCCAATATATGAAGGACCTGCTTAGGGAAGCGCCTAAAGAATATGATGGGTTAATCACTCAATATGGGGAGTGGATAGAGCCCTTTAATGCTTGTTACCATAAGAAGTTGATGGGACCATTAAAGTATGCCATTGAAAATGGTCACAGGCGTCTTTCACAGATTTTACAAGATGCTGATGTGTTATACGTAGATGAGGAAACCGCCAGGGGCTTTAGTCCAGATTGGGGAATGTTTACAAATTTAAACTCAGCAGATGATCTGAGTAAATATTTGAAAGAGGAAGAGTAATTTTTTAAAAATAAAGAATCTGCGTATGGTTTTTTCGTTTTTTCTATGCTATAATTTTGAAAGATTCAGTAAATTTCGAATTTAACCTAATTGAATATTTTTTCCGAGTCATATTGTCTAAAGTTTTTTGCTAAGAGAATATGACCTTTGGGTACAAAAAGAAATTTTTGCACCTCCCACGATTGGAAAGGAAAAATACTATTTCATCAACAAACAATCCTTTCCAGGATTGTTTTTGTTATTTTACGGGCTTTATGTCTTGGACCAGAGGGGGATGAAAGATGGAGTTATTAAAGGTGGATCGGGTAGAACAAGTGTTGCAAAAAATGGAGGACTATTTTAAGGATTTGGTGCTGGAAGGACAGTGGGTTCATATCACAGATACCCTGGACAGAATTTTATATGAAGATATTGAAGCCCCTATTCAGCTTCCTGAGTTTCGACGTTCCACCGTTGACGGATATGCATTATTGGCCAAGGATACCTTTGGTGCCAGTGAAGGGTTACCCACGTTTTTAAACAATATTGGGAAAGTAGAAATGGGAAAGAGTACTGGGTTAATTGTTAATAGTGGGGAATGTGTGTACGTGCCAACGGGTGGAATGCTACCATCTGGTGCGGATGCAATGGTAATGATTGAACATGCTGAGGATTTGGACGAGTTGACTTTAGCAGTATATCAGTCCGTTGCACCCGGGGAAAGCGTTATGCAAGCAGGAGAGGATATCCAAAAGGGAGAGGTGTTGTTGAAGAAAGGCCGTAAAATACGGGCTCAGGACATAGGTGCCTTGGCAGCCCTAGGAATTGAGGGTGTAAGGGTGTTTGAGCGACCGAAGGTTACGGTACTTTCCACAGGGGATGAAATTGTTGATCCATTTTCTAATGTACAATTGGGACAGATACGAGATATCAATACCTATGCCCTATCGGCCATGATAGAAGAGCTTGGTGGAGAGGTCGTCCATCGATGTGTCATTCAAGATGAGTATGATCTATTAAAGGAGAAGGCAGAAGAAGCCCTAGAACATTGTCATGTCCTTATTGTTTCAGGGGGAAGTTCTGTTGGGATAAAGGATGTTACAGCAAAGGTAATCAATGATCTTGGAAAACCAGGGGTTTTTGTTCATGGGATTGCCATAAAGCCAGGAAAACCAACGATTATTGGAAAGGCAAAAAACAAAGCAGTTTTTGGGTTGCCAGGGCATCCGGTATCAGCCATCATTGTTTGTAAAGTGTTTCTTGGATACCTCTTGGGACGACTACAAGCCCAGGAATCAGTGGAACATATGATAATCTATGCCAGGGCAGCCACCAACATTCATTCATCACCGGGGAAAGAGACCTATCAAATGGTCATTTTAGAAGACAATAATGGCGAGTATTTAGCAAAACCGATACATGGAAAATCTGGCGCCATTACGCTCCTAACAAAGGCCCATGGCTATATCGCCATTGATACCAACAAAGAGGGTGTCGAAAAAGGTGAAAAAGTGAGGGTAGTACTATTTTAGATCGTACATATCAAGAATGGGATGATAGAATAATTGACGAATGTATTTATAAATGGTTAGACGTTAGAGGTTAGACCCTAGAAGCTTAAATATGTTTTACCTCTAATTTGTAACTTCTAGCATCCAACAAGGGGGAAATCACACTTGAAAAAGAAAGAGCGAAACTTATATCTTTCCAATGTAGATGTAGATGAGGCTTTAGATTTATATTTTCGAAGATTAGATGAGGACCGCCAAGGATTGCATGTGGAAACAGTAGGAGTGATTGAGGCCTTAGGAAGGGTCACTGCAAACCCGATCTTTGCCAGATTATCATCCCCTAATCATAACGCAGCAGCCATGGATGGTATTGCTGTAAAGGCACAGAAGACCTTCGGAGCATCTGAGGCTAACCCTAGGCGATTAAGGATCAATGAGGACTTTATATTTATTGATACGGGAGACCCAATAAAAGATCCCTATGATGCCGTCATTATGATTGAAGATGTGGTGGAGATTGATGAGGAAACGGTGGAAATCATAAAGGCCGCTTCTCCATGGCAGGATATTCGACCCATCGGCGAAGATATTGTTGCCCATGAAATGATTGTGCCTTCCCATCACACCATACGACCTGTGGATCTAGGGGCATTACTGAGCGGTGGCATACTAGAAATTCAGGTATATCGCAAGCCTAGGGTGGGCATCATGCCCACCGGATCTGAGATTATAGAACCCCATGACCCCATGGTAGAAGGAAAGATAATCGAATCAAACTCCCGGGTATTTGAGGGCCTTGTGAAGGAATATGGTGGGCATCCCAATCGATATCGTCCAATTGCCGATGATTATGGTCTGCTTCGAGAACAGGTTCTGCTAGCGGTGAAAGAAAATGATATGGTCATTATCAATGCTGGCTCATCGGCAGGATCAGAGGACTATACTGTGAAGCTGATCCGTGAACTTGGTGAGGTGCTGATCCATGGGATCGCAACGAGACCTGGTAAACCAACAATATTGGGAATCATCCAGGGAAAGCCAGTAATAGGGATACCAGGATATCCAGTATCAGCATATTTTGTATTTGATACCTTTGCTAAGCCCCTGATTTCAAAATATCTGGGCCAAGGGGTTGCCAATCGCCAACGGGTAGGAGCGGTTGTATCCAAAAGAATTGTATCAGCACTGAAGCATAAAGAATATGTACGCATGAAGCTAGGGATGGTTGGCGATCAATTGATTGCTACACCTCTAAATAGAGGGGCGGGTGCCACTATGTCCTTGGTAAGGGCCGATGGTATTCTGATCATTCCCCAGAACAGTGAAGGTGTTGAAGCAGGAGAGCAAATTCAGGTGGAGTTATTAAAGGATATCCAGGATATTCACCATACCATCGTATCTATTGGTAGCCACGACTTAATCATGGA
The DNA here is from genome assembly GCA_937948705.1 of uncultured Anaerosolibacter sp. The sequence goes on from CALECF010000043.1 coordinate 12,298, forward strand.
TATGATAGGGAATTTCATCCATCACCAAGATGCTGAATATCATTTATCTTCTGCCCATGTGGGCAGCCTAGGTGGACTGATGGCCCTCAGAAGGGGTGAGGCCCATATGGCGCCAATCCATTTGTTGGATGAGGCGCAAGGCGAATACAATATTCCTTTTATTAAGAAATATCTATCCAATGAGGATATGGCGATTATCAAGGGTGTAAAAAGAATTCAAGGGTTCATATTACCCAAGAACAACCCTAAAAATATCAAGAGTTTCCATGATTTAACCAGGGAAGACGTCCAGTTTGTAAATCGACAAAGAGGTGCAGGGACAAGGATTCTTGTAGACTATAAATTGAAAGAGAGCCAAATCGATGGGGGTGCCATTCGTGGATATAATCGAGAAATGACAACCCATATGGCAGTGGCAGCGGCAGTAGCATCGGGAGCAGCAGATGTTGGGATTGGTGTTTTATCCGCTGCTAAAGCACTTCATTTAGATTTCATACCCATTGGAGACGAGGATTATGATTTTGCTGTTCCTGCAAAATATTTAGATCATCCTATGATACAGTTGTTCATTCAGGTTCTTAAATCCAAGGAACTGAAAGAAGCCATAGATGTGATGGGAGGTTATAAACTCGACCGTGCAGGGGAGATTGTATGGATAGATTAAGTTGTTAGTTGTTAGTGAATAGTGGTCAGGAGATAAGGTTTGACCCATTACACTTTGCTGGTGAGAATATTTCTAACCGCTAACCTCTAACTTCTAACCTCTTGAATGGGGGGAGAACGATGAAGGATACGTCAGGAAGAAACATCAATTATCTAAGAATCTCAGTCACGGATTTGTGTAATTTAAGATGTATGTATTGCATGCCCCAAAATGGAATTCAAAAAAAACCTCATAGGGAGATTTTATCTTTAGAGGAAATATATCAGGTGGCAGGGATGGCTGTGGAACTTGGAATCAATAAAATTCGCATTACCGGGGGTGAGCCCTTGGTACGAAATGGGATTATCAAATTCGTTGAAGCCATCGCTCAGTTAGAGGGTATTCAGGACTTGGCTATGACTACCAATGGAATTTTGCTAAAAAAACATGCTGGGGACTTGAAAAATGCAGGCCTAAATAGAGTCAATATCAGCTTAGATACGCTAAAGGCTGAAAAATATGAACAGATTACTCGGGGTGGAAAGTTAAAAACTGTTCTGGAGGGTATTGAGGAAGCCGCAAAAGTTGGACTTAATCCTATCAAAATCAATACAGTATTGATCGGTGATTTTAATGATGATGAGGTAGAGGACTTCGTTGAACTAACCCTTAAAGAAAACATCGAAGTTCGGTTTATTGAACTGATGCCCATTGGCCAAGCAAGTACTTGGACAAAAAACCGATTCATCTCCAACAATACCATCAAGGAGAGAATCCCAGAATTGATCCCTATTTATGATGGAGATAAACACAGTCCCGCAAAATATTATAAGCTGCCAGGGTCAAAGGGGAAGATCGGATTTATTAATCCCATTAGTAGTCATTTTTGCAAGTACTGTAACCGCATTCGGTTGACAGCAGATGGACGGCTGAAGCCGTGTTTACATTCCAATCAGGAAATTGATATCAAGACAGCCTTGAGGCACCATATCGGAGATTTAAGGGAACTTATGGAAGCAGCGATTCAAGCGAAACCAATTCAGCATCACTTAAACGATGTAAACCATGAACCCATCGATCGAGACATGTATCGGATAGGAGGATAATATGAAGCTAACCCACATAGATGAGAATGGAAGAGCTAAGATGGTGGATGTAGGAGAGAAGGAAGATACTCAACGGGTAGCCGTTGCTGGTGCATCGATTCAAATGGCACCTGAGACCTTGTCCATGATTAAGGAAGGAAAGATGAAAAAGGGAGATGTTCTATCTGTAGCCCAAGTAGCTGGTATTATGGGGGTGAAGCGAACCAGTGAATTGATTCCTATGTGTCATCAGATACTGATTTCTGGTGTGGAGATGGACTTTAGGGTTGATGAAGAAAATAGTATGATTCATATAGAAGTCACCGTAAAAACCATTGGGAAAACAGGCGTAGAAATGGAAGCCCTCCAAGGGGTAACCATAGCAGCCCTTACCATTTATGATATGTGTAAAGCTGTTGATAAGGATATGGTCATTTCGGATATTCTATTGATTAAAAAGATAGGTGGTAAGTCCGGCACCTATATTCGAGGGGGAGAGCGTATTGAAGGGTAGGGTAATCGCGATTAATATCAGTGAGAAAAAAGGAGTGCCGAAGAAGACGATTGAGCAAGGGATGTTTAGGGTAGATCATGGATTAGAAGGAGATGCCCATGCAGGAAATTGGCATCGACAAGTGAGCCTTTTGGGAAATGAAAGCATCGAAAAAATGAAGGCCATTGGGATTGAAGGACTGTGTACAGGGAAATTCGCAGAAAATATTACAACAGAAGGTATTGAACTATGGACACTGCCCGTTGGGACAAAACTCCAAATCGGTGAAACGATTCAGGAGGTTACTCAGATTGGAAAGGAATGTCATACAAAATGTGCTATCTTTCATCAAGTAGGAAATTGTGTCATGCCTACAGAGGGCATATTCACCAAAGTACTAAAGGAAGGTATCATCAAATCAGGAGATGAAATGATTATTTTAGACTAAAGGAAGAGTCACCTTTCCATGAATGAAGTGGGAAGGTGACTCTTTTGTTTTTAGCTGCTAACAGCCAATGCTTTTACTTGTTCTAGGACTTCACCAATACGAAGAGATGATCGGGTAACCTCTTCTTCTGAAAGGACATCCATCCTTAGTAATAGATCTATACTATTTTCTCGAAGGCCTGCAAAAATAAGCTCAGTATCATTTGATTTTAGTACTTCCTTCACATTTTTAAGAGAAATAGCACCAGAAGAATCAAGGGCAGGCATATTCATAAGATTGAGTACCACAATATCTGCATCTTCAGCTTCAATCTCCAATTTGCTAATGATAGCATGGGCTACCCCAAAGAATAAAGGACCTTCAATGGTATAAGAGGCAATTTTTTTTGTCAAACCTGTACAATCTACATCATATTTTCTTAGGTAGACTTCTCCCATACGAAGTACAAAGAAAAACATAGAGAGTAATGTCCCCATGGCTACGGCAATGGTTAAATCAGCAAAGATCGTTAAAAGTGTTGTTACAATAACCACCGTCCCAGCCCGTTTGGATGCATAAGTAATGGTCTGTGTGGCATTGTATTCTACCATTTTGATGGCTGTGCCCATTAAGATGCCTCCCAAAACTGCTAGAGGAATCATTGAAGCCAAAGTTCCGAATTTCAGAGTAATGATCAGCAAAATGATCCCATGGAGAATACCAGAAAGTCGAGTTCTACCGCCCGCATTTACGTTTACAACGGAGCGGACAATGGCCCCAGTACCGATGAGTGCCCCGAATAAGCTGGCTACGGTATTGCCAATTCCTTGCCCAATTAATTCGCGATTAGAATGATGCTTTGTCCTTGTCATATCATCTACAATCAATGATGCTAAAAGCGACTCTATGCAACCAAGCATAGCCAGTACGAAACCAGAGCGTAATATCTGATACAATGAATTCATTTTGAAAGTTGGAAAGGCAAATGTTGGGAGTCCACTGGGAATGGTACCTACCAGTGCATTGGTGGGTAATAGATATATGCCCAATGCACTTCCTAGTATAAGGGCAACCAAGGAGGCGGGAACCTTCTTCGTTAACAATGGAAACAGCAACATGATCATAATGGTGATAGAAGCCAAAAGTGGATTGGTCTTAAAGTATGTAATCATTTTGATGAAAATCAGAAAGCCAATACCATTTGTAAAACCGATGATGACAGGTTGTGGAATCAAATGGATATATTTTCCCAATCTGAATACACCAATTAGAATCTGAATGAGACCTGCAATCAACATGGAGGCAAACAATGCCTCTAAGCCAAATTTTTCATATAACTCAATCAAGACGACAGTCATGGCACCTGTGGGGCCATTGACTTGGGCAGGTGTTCCGCCGAATAATGTAGACAAAATGCCTGTAATAATAGCAGAATATAATCCTGCTTTCGCCCCTGCGCCAGAGGCAACACCAAAGGCCAGTGCCAGAGGCAGGGCTACAATCGCTGTTGTAAACCCGCCTAGGATATCCCCTTTAAGGTTTCTGATATCATAGGATAGAAAATGATGTTTTTTGATCAACGCAGACCCTTCTTTCCTTTAACTTTTTTAAAGTACGAGCAATACTACTATTTTATTCTTCTAGAGAGGATATTTCAAGAGAATATCAAATGAAAAAGTGTAGTGGAGAGGGAAAAAATGAATGGAAAGACATTGTTAGAAATATATTTTGTAGAGAGATGTTAGATCCTGTGAGAACATGTAAATATTTTATAATAAATATTATTCAAAAATGAATTTACTACCTTTATAAGATAGTGTATGATGATTAAGGTGTTGAAAACGTTATGAAAAGAAGGAATTCTAATAGGAATAGTTGGATAAAAGAACTTGTAATTGGAAAAAAGTGACGATCATAAAATTACACATTTCGACAAGTATTTGATAATTTTATAACAAAAAAACTACCCATTGGGCAAATTAAATGTTATAATGATTTGGGGTATCCCGGTAGGGGTTTTGGGGTACTAGAAAACAATTGGAAAAGCTGGAATTTGAAGGAATATACCTGAAATTCTTTGAAAATGGTTGAGCAAATCAATATGATTTTTATTCAATAAAAGTATTAAGGAAAAGGGGAGGTACTATGGCTAAAGACATTTTTACACAGGAAAATTTTGCAAAACTAGATAAAGTGATTGCAAAGTACAAAGGGCAAAAAGGAGCTTTAATGCCTATTCTTCATGAAGCTCAAAAAGTCTTTGGATGCGTTCCATTAGAGGTCCAAAAGAAAGTTTCAGAAGAATTGAACATGCCACTGGCAGAGATTTATGGGGTAGTAACATTCTATTCTCAGTTTACCCTTGAACCAAAGGGTGACTACGTAATCGGTGTATGCTTAGGAACTGCCTGTTATGTAAAAGGCGCTCAAAAGCTTATCGACAGAATAAAGGAATTGGCACATGTTGAGGTTGACGGCACTTCCGCCGATGGAAAGTTCTCATTGATTGCTACTAGATGTATCGGCGCTTGCGGTTTAGCACCTGTGTTAACAGTAAATGAAGATGTATATGGTAGATTGGTTGAAGCTGATATTCCTGGCATCGTCGCAAAATATTAGAATTACCAGGCCTTAGGGGCTATTGAGAAATATGGAAAACGATTGTTTTCCCAAATACCATAATAGAAGTAGAATCCACTATGATAATTAGGAGGGATTTAATCATGAAATCTATCGCAGAATTAGCGAAAATCCGTGAAGAGGCATTGAAAAAGGTTGATATAAGACATGACAGGGTAGGGACGAGAATTGTTGTAGGTATGGCAACTTGTGGAATTTCTGCAGGCGCAAGACCCGTGCTTATGTCATTGGTTGAGGAAGTAAAAACAAGAAATCTACAAGAAGTCGTTGTGAGCCAAACAGGATGTATTGGGGTTTGTAGACTTGAGCCAATTATTGAAGTTTATAAACCGGGCGAAGAAAAGGTAACGTATGTAGAAATGACAGCTGAAAAAGCAAAGAGAATTGTTGCTGAGCACATCGTAAACGGAAAAGTGGTTGATGAATATACAATTGGAGCAGTAAAGTAACCGATAAATTCATTTCGTGAGGAGGTAAGTAAATGGAATTATATAGATCACACGTCCTTGTCTGTGGGGGTACAGGTTGTACTGCTTCAGGTGCAAGACCTATTGAGCAAGCTTTCAGCGAAGAACTGGAAAAACATAATTTAACGAGCGAAGTAAAAATGGTTAGAACGGGATGTTTCGGTCTTTGTGAAGCAGGACCTATCGTTATCGTATACCCAGAAGGGGCTTTCTATAGCCAAGTAAAAGCAGAAGACATTGCAAGAATTACAGAGGAGCACCTCTTAAAGGGAAGAATTGTAACAGACTTATTATTTAAAGAAGCGGTGGTAGAAGATCAAGTTCGTTCTATTAATGAAGTAGACTTTTACAAAAAGCAGCAAAGGGTTGCTTTGAGAAACTGTGGAGTTATTGATCCAGAAGATATCACTGAATATATTGCTTTTGATGGTTATAAGGCTCTAGCAAAAGTTCTGACAGAAATGTCTAGAGAAGATGTTATTGAAGCCATCAAAAAGTCAGGACTTCGTGGCCGTGGGGGTGGTGGTTTCCCATCAGGTTTAAAGTGGGAATTCACTTATAAAGCCCAAGGCGATCAAAAATTTGTTGCTTGTAATGCCGACGAGGGAGATCCAGGGGCGTTTATGGATAGATCCGTATTAGAAGGAGATCCACACGCACTTATCGAGGCCATGGCGATTGCTGCTTATGCAGTAGGTTCTAACCAAGGATATGTATATGTAAGAGCGGAGTATCCAATCGCCGTAGATAGATTACAAATTGCCATTGATCAAGCTAGAGAATACGGATTATTAGGAAAAAATATTTTCAGTACGGATTTTGAATTTGACTTGGAAATCAAGTTAGGTGCAGGTGCCTTCGTATGTGGAGAAGAAACAGCATTGTTAAACTCTATCGAGGGTAAAAGAGGTATGCCTAGACCAAGACCACCATTCCCAGCGATCAAAGGCCTATGGGACAAACCGACATTGTTAAATAACGTTGAAACATATGCCAATGTACCACAAATCATCTTAAATGGTGCTGAGTGGTTTGCAGGAATCGGAACAGAAAAATCCAAAGGTACAAAGGTATTTGCCCTTGGTGGAAAGATCAACAATACAGGTCTACTGGAAATTCCAATGGGTACAACCCTAAGAGAAGTAATCTTTGAAATCGGTGGCGGTATTCCAAATGGTAAAGAATTCAAAGCAGTTCAGACTGGTGGACCATCTGGCGGATGTATTCCAGCTTCATGTTTAGATACACCGATTGACTATGATAACTTAATCTCCTTAGGATCCATGATGGGTTCTGGTGGTATGATTGTAATGGATGAGGACAACTGTATGGTGGATATCGCAAGATTCTTCCTTGATTTCACAGTAGATGAGTCCTGTGGTAAGTGTCCTCCATGTAGAATTGGTACAAAGAGAATGCTTGAACTGTTAGATAAGATTACAGAAGGCAAAGGAGAAGTAGGCGATATTGAAAAGCTTGAAAAACTAGCTGTAAATATCAAGGCGTCTTCCCTTTGCGGACTTGGACAAACAGCGCCAAATCCTGTACTATCTGCGTTGAGATACTTCAGAGAAGAATTTGAAGCCCACGTATACCATAAAAAATGTCCATCAGGGGTATGCCAAGGATTATTAGAATATACAGTGATACCTGAACTATGTAAAAAGTGCGGAATCTGTGCAAACAAGTGTCCTGTAAACTGCATCAGCGGTACGAAGGGCAAAGAAATATACAACATTAACCAAGACGCTTGTATCAAGTGTGGTGCTTGTTTATCAGCATGTCCATTCAAGGCCATCATTAAGAAGTAATGGTGCGGACTTCTATTTTAATAGAAAAGGAGCGTGTAGCAGTGGAAAAAGTGACTTTAACCATTGATAATATAAAAGTTGAAGTGCCTAAAGATTATACAATACTTCAGGCAGCAAAGTCTGTGGGTATCAATATTCCTACACTGTGCTATATGAAAGGTGTAAATGAAATTGGTGCATGTAGAGTCTGTCTTGTAGAAATTCAAGGAGCTAGGGGCTTACAAGCATCCTGTGTACACCCTGTTAATGATGGTATGATCATCAAGACAAATACAAAGAATGTTAGAGAGGCAAGAAAATCAACTGTTGAATTGATTCTATCCAATCACAACAGAGAATGCTTAACTTGCTTCAGAAATAAGAACTGTGAGCTACAAACGTTGTCAGAAGAGCTAAATGTTACAGATATACCTTTTGAAGGTGCTAAGACTGAGGCATTATTTGATGACAAATCTCACTCCATCGTAAGAGATTCCAGCAAGTGTATCCTTTGCGGTAGATGTGTAAATGTATGTAAAAATGTACAAGACATCGGTATTCTTGAATTCAACAACAGAGGATTTAAGACAACTGTAGGTCCAGCTTTCGAAGTGAGTATGGCAGATGCCCCATGTGTTTACTGTGGACAATGTATCGTAGCTTGCCCAGTAGCTGCTTTAAGAGAGAAAGAAGATATCGAAAGAGTTTGGGATGCCATTGAAGATCCAAACGTTCATGTTGTAGTACAAACAGCACCAGCCGTTAGAGCAGGGCTTGGCGAAGAATTTGGATTACCGATCGGCACAAGGGTAACTGGCAAGATGGTTGCTGCCCTAAAAAGACTTGGATTCAACAAAGTGTATGATACAAACTTTGGTGCAGACTTAACAATCATGGAAGAAGGACACGAGTTGCTTCACAGAATCCAAGATGGTGGTAAGCTCCCAATGATTACTTCTTGTTCACCAGGATGGGTTAGATTCTGTGAATTTAATTACCCAGAGTTCTTAGATAATATGTCAACTTGTAAGTCACCACATCAAATGGTAGGTGCCATCGTTAAGTCATATTATGCTGAGAAGAATAATATTGACCCTAAGAACATCTTTGTTGTTTCCATCATGCCATGTACGTCTAAGAAGACTGAGTCTGCTAGACCTGAGATGAAGGGTACTGGCTATACCGATGTAGATGCAGTATTGACAACAAGAGAATTAGGCAAAATGATTAAGCAAGCGAGAATTGATTTCTTAAAGCTTGAAGATGCAAAATATGATCAAGATTTACTAGGCGAATACACTGGCGCAGGTGTTATCTTTGGAGCAACTGGTGGTGTTATGGAAGCTGCATTGAGAACAGTAGCTGAAGTTTTAGAAGGCAAAGAATTAGATAACATTGAATATACAGCTGTAAGAGGTGTTGAAGAGGGTGTTAAGGAAGCTGAGTTAACCCTTGGTGGTATGCAAGTAAAGATCGCCGTAGCTCACGGTACAGCCATGGCGAGAAAAGTATTAGAGATGGTGAAGTCTGGCGAGAAAGAGTACCATTTCATCGAGGTAATGGGATGCAGCGGTGGTTGCGTAACAGGTGGAGGCCAGCCTCAGGTTTCTGCACAGATATTGATGGACTGCGATGTTAGAGTAGAGAGAGCAAAAGCCCTTTATGAAGAGGATACAGTGCTTGAGCTAAGAAAATCTCATAAGAACCCTCAGATTATCAAACTTTATGAGGACTTCTTAGGTAAGCCAAACAGCCATAAGGCCCATGAATTACTACACACTCACTACACAGCAAGAGAAAAATTTCCTTTAAATAAAGAAGAAGGATGTAGCTGCGGTCATGAAGAAGCGGCTTCATGCAAAGATCATAAGTAGTATCAAAGCATGAGAAAGGCACACGATGTGTGCCTTTTTTCTTGCTTTAAATGATATTTCTCCCAAAGATGTGTACCAATATGGAGAGGACAAAGAGTCCAGCCAAGAAACGATGACCTTTTATCCATAGCTTTGGTCGATATTTTTTTCCCAGGGTAGCTGTTAGCATGAGGGAAAATAGAATCAGCCAAGCGATAGATCCTGTATGAAGTCGTATCGCACCTAATGCCATATAACCATGAATCAAAGATGTAAACAGTAGCGTGAAACCAATATAGGGATGGAATTTGCTTACGATTGCAGCCGTTTTCCTAAGACCAGGATGCTTATATTGATAAAAATACTTGTTTATTCTTCTTATAACAAAGAGCAGTAACGCTGAAGCAGCAAGTAGAACATTAAACCATCCAAGGAAACCTACCATCGTCATCGCCTACTCCCCTAATTTTCCAACAATAGGTACAGATTTTAGCTTAGAAACACCGTGGGGGGACATGTTCTTGATTTCTTCAGAAAGATCCTTACCTGCTTCAAAACCATTATGTTTACCACCCTTCCATGGTGGTGCATTGGTGACGTCATATACCAAACCATCCACTGCAATGTAGGCAGGGTTTCCATCCAAACCATTATATTTAGACAGTTCCTCTAATGGATATACTTTTAGAGTTTCAGTATTCGTTGGTTGGACAGGCTCTTTTGCACACCCCATTAGAATGATGGAGAAGACAATGATACTGACGAATAAAATGATTATTTTTCTCGTTTTCATAATGCATACCTCCTTTGTGATATGAATACCCTAGAAAAAGAATTCAAATCCTCAAAAGGAGAAAATCATTATGAACAAAGGATATAAAAATAAATAATATTTATTTTTGTTTAAGAAAAATTGTTGAAAAAATAACGATCTAGGATTACAATAGAAGTAGGATCTGACAAGTGGATTATATTTGCTTGGAGGAGAAGCATATATCAACTGATTGCAAGGAAGATTCTGAGCAAAAGGTGAAGAGGTGATTCCCATGAAGAAATCATAACTTCCTAACCTTAGGAAGTTTTTTTGTTTATATATTAGGAAATAATGGTTATATGATTTTCGAGGTCTTGTAGATTGTGAAGAGGGGAGTACTAGGGGAGATGGAGAAACGAATTGGTGTGGTTGCCGTGATAGTAGAGGACAAAGAAAGTGTAGATCAAGTGAATAAATTGTTAAGCACCTATGGGGAAATCATCATGGGAAGGATGGGTATTCCTTATAAAGAAAAGCAATTGAGCGTTATTTCCATTATTGTTGATGGAACCACCGACGATATAGGTGGGTTGACTGGTAGGTTAGGTAGATTAAGAGGCGTAACTGTAAAAAGTGCATTGACTCAAAAATAGGATAAAGAGGAGGAAATAAAATGGATACCTATGAGATTATTCAAGAAGATCAAATAGAGGCGTTGTTAGAAGACGGCAAGAAAGCTTCAAAAGAAGAGGTATTGGAGATTATTGAAAAGGCTAGGGATTGTTATGGATTAACCTTAGAAGAAGCCGCCATATTGCTGCAAGCCGAGGATAAAGATGTATTAGATCAATTGTTTGACGCGGCAAGATACATTAAGGATAAGATTTATGGCAATCGTATCGTTATTTTTGCCCCTTTATATACCAGCAATGAATGTACCAACAATTGTCTGTATTGTGGTTTTCGCGCGGCCAACAAACAACTCCATCGAAGAACGCTAAATGTCGAGGAAATTATCCATGAAGCCCAGTCTATCGAAAAACAAGGACATAAGAGAATCTTGATGGTTTGTGGTGAAGATGCAAGAAAGACCCATATAAACCATATTGTGGATGCAGTAAAAGCAGTTTATCAAGGTGCCGATATCAGAAGAATCAATGTAAATGCTGCACCTATGCCTGTTGAGGATTTTAGAAAATTAAAGGAGGCAGGAATTGGGACCTTCCAGATATTCCAAGAGACCTATCATCGAGAAACCTATAAGAAGATGCATCCATCTGGTTCTAAATCAGATTATGATTATCGGTTGATGGCCATCGAGCGGGCCCTTGAGGCGGGTATTGATGATTTCGGTATCGGGGTATTATTAGGTTTATATGACTATAAGTTTGATGTATTGGCAACTTTAATGCATGCTCAATATATGGATGAACGTTACAGTGTAGGTCCCCATACCATTTCTATTCCTAGACTTAGGCCAGCATCGGATTCAGCATTGAGTGAAACCCCGTATCCTATATCTGATATAGATTTCAAAAAAATTGTGGCAGTATACCGTTTGACTGTCCCTTACACTGGAATTATCCTGTCTACTCGGGAACGGGCAGAATTAAGGGATGAATTATTGAACCTAGGTGTCTCACAGATCTCTGCTGGGTCAAGGACGAATCCCGGAGGATATGAAGAGGATGATCGGGAAGCAACACAATTTGAAACCAGTGATGAGCGTTCCTTGGATGAAATGCTTCAAGTGATTTGTGATCAAGGACATCTACCTAGCTTTTGTACTGCCTGTTACAGGGCAAAAAGAACAGGGGCAGCCTTTATGGAACTGGCAAAAGAAGCCCATATTCATGAGTTTTGTCAACCCAATGCCATTTTGACCTTCAAGGAGAATTTAGTGCATTTTGGATCAGAAGAAACTAGATCTAAAGGAGAAAAAATGATCGCCCAAGAGCTGGAGAAGGTAGATAATGAAAAAGTGAAAAAGGAAACCGAGGAACGCTTGAAGCGAATTGAAAAGGGTGAAAAAGATTTATACTTTTAAGATATCAATATAAGTATGAGTAGGGGACGGCCTATATGTCGCCCCGTAAATACAATAGGCAGACCCATGGATCTGTCCCAAGGAAAATACAATTTAGATAAAAAAACACGTGGAGGAACAACAATGGAGCATAAAGATATAAAGCACTATCTAATTATGGCGGGTTCAACCAATCATATGCTGCGGGGTGATAAACTGTTGAAAGATGCGGGCATGGAAACAGCCCTTGTGCCTGCCCCATCAGAGTATGGTTCTGTATGTGCCATTGCTATCCGGGTCAATACGGAAGATCGTGAGATGGCAGAGCTGCATCTTCTAAACCATAGTATCGTCATACAAGGGATTTACCCAGATAAGCCAAAGAAGCTATCGGGACTTGTAGAAAAGCTAATGGATTCAGTGCTGTCAGAAGATTTTATTGGCGTGATGAAGAAGATTGAAGAAGGGCAGGATTTAAGCTTCGATGATATCGTACTGCTTTTGAAAACAGAGAGAAAGGCCGAGCTGGATGCCCTATTTGGCGCTGCAGATCGTATGAGAAAGGAAATTATAGGGGACGTTGTAGACATTCGAGGGGCCATTGAGTTTTCCAACATCTGCAGAAAGGATTGCAAATATTGTGGGATTCGGGCAACCTTGCCGGAACTTGAGCGCTACCGTATGGATGAAGATGAGATCATGGAGATTGTCCATGAACTGTATCAAATGGGGCTTCAGACGGTCATCCTGCAATCGGGGGAAGATCTGTGGTGGACGCCAGATAAAATCGTCCAGCTCATCCAACGAATTAAAGCTGAGACAGGTATGCGCATTACCTTAAGTATTGGAGAACGACCTAAGGAAGAATATGAGCTATACAAAGAAGTGGGTGCAAACAACTTCCTATTAAAAATAGAAACAACCAATCGTGAGATATTCCAATTCATCCACCCTGACGATGATTATGATCATCGTATAGAATGTTCCAAATGGCTAAGAGAACTTGGATACATTAACGGTTCAGGCTGCATTATTGGATTGCCTGGTCAAAGACATGAGGATATTGCCAAGGATATTCTTTTCTTTAAGGATATGGGAATCAATATGATCGGTATCGGACCTTTCTTACCAGCAAAGGGAACTCCTTTTGAAAAATACCCTGCTGGCAGTGTAGACATGACATTGAAAGCAGTGGCCGTGACGAGAATTGTATGTAAAAGGGTATATATCCCTGCCACAACAGCATTGGCCTCCCTCGATCCAGAAGGTCAGACAAAGGCACTACAATCCGGGGCCAACACGATCATGTTGATCAATACGCCTGCCAAATATAGGTACAATTACCAAATCTATAGCCAAAAGAACATGATAGATTTAGAAGCTGCTTTTAGAGCTATTGAAGAATCCGGGAGAAAGCTTCCGCCATACTTAAAGGTGACAAGGGAGGGACTGAAGGATGCAGGAAACGCCGAGGAGTAATCGACTTCATATCGCTATTTTTGGAAAGAGAAATGCAGGAAAATCAAGCTTGATCAATGCATTAACAAAACAAGATATCGCATTGGTATCAGAGGTGCCAGGAACAACCACGGATCCTGTATATAAGTCCATGGAAATTCTACCTATTGGGCCTGTGGTGATAATTGATACGGCAGGGATTGATGATGAGGGTATTTTAGGGGAACTGCGGATTAAAAAGACCTATAAGGTGTTGAATAAGACAGAGCTGGCTGTGTTGGTGGTAAGCGGAAACCAAGGAATCACCGATTTCGATAGAGAGATTATCAACAGGGTTAGGGAGAAAAAAATACCTTTGATAGGGGTTGTGAACAAGGTAGACGAGGATGATATTGGTGAATCTATCATCGAAAACTGGCAAAAAACATATCAGCTGCCCTTTGTAAAGGTAAGTGCCTTAAATGGTGAAGGAATCGAAGCATTAAAGCAACTCATGATTGACAATGCCAATGTGGAGAAGCAAGAGAAGGTAATTGTGGGAGATTTGATTGAGGCCAATGATTTTGTGGTTTTGGTGACCCCTATTGATAAGGCGGCACCTAAGGGTAGAATGATTCTTCCCCAGCAGCAAACCATTCGAGATGTGATTGATCATGGCGCCATTGCCATCGTGACTAGGGAGACAGAGCTCACAGAAACCTTAAAAAGCTTAGGAAAGAAGCCTAAGTTGGTGATTACAGATTCACAGGCCTTTGCTAGGGTGAATGAGGACACACCGAAGGATATCGCCCTAACATCTTTTTCCATCCTATTTGCTCGTTATAAGGGAGACTTAGAGGAACTGGTGATGGGTGCCAAGCGAATTAAATCTCTAAAGCCTGGGGATCATGTCCTGATCTGTGAAGGATGTACTCACCATAGGCAAGAGGGGGACATTGGGAAGGATAAAATCCCAAAATGGATTGAAAAAATGGTGGATGGTAAGCTGAATTTTGAATGGACATCGGGAACCTATTATCCTGAGTCAGAGGAAATGAAAAAATTTGATCTGATTATTCACTGCGGAGGGTGCATGTTGAACCCAAAGGAAATGGAATTTCGAATCAATCAAGCCATTTATAATGAAACCCCCATCGTCAACTATGGGGTATTGATTGGTTATATCACAGGTGTATTGGAAAGGGCCTTGGAGCCATTTCCAGAATTAAAAGAACTGTTTATGGAAGACTAATAGGAAGAAGGTTGCTTCAGAGGAAGCAGCCCTCTTTTATTTAGGGTTCTGTTAAAATTCTATGTGAATAGGATGTAGCATTAGGAATGAAGATTTGCAGGAAAATGCGAAACGCTGTGTTTCTTGGTAGAGGTGATTTGCGAATCACTCGTGAACCCTATATAGCAACTTACCCATCACCCCCGGTAGGGAATGCCCCCTGTGGCATTCCGTTTATAGGACAAGGATATCATTGGAGTAGTGATACCCATATGCATGCAATTGTGATGATACAGCATGGTGGAACGGCACAGGGGCACGTTCCCTACGGATACCCTGCTATAAAGACGCATTCTTTTATTTTTTACGACCAATGACCTGCATATCTATTGATATAAATATTTCATAAAAAGAGCTTTGCTAAAATAATAATAATGATATGCTATAAGAAATCGGAAAAGAAGGAGTAAATTATGATGGAGAGAAGCAGTGGGATTCTGATGCATATCACATCCTTACATGGAGATTTTGGTATAGGCACCCTTGGTAGGGAAGCCTATGATTTTGTAGACTTTTTGGAGAAAGCTGGGCAGCGATACTGGCAGATCTTACCTTTAGGGCCTACGGGTTTTGGAGACTCTCCATATCAGTCTTTTTCATCCTTTGCGGGCAATCCATATCTCATAGACTTAAAAACTTTAATAGAAGATGGTTTCCTGTGTGAAGAGGATTTAAAGGAAGTAGACTTTGGTAGTGATCTAGAAAAGGTTCATTATGAAAAAATATATCTTAATAAGTTTAAACTACTCAGACTGGCGTATAGGCAGAGTCAAGAAATAGAAAGCAATAGGATGAGGGAATTTAGACTTCAAAATAAACAATGGCTTGAAGACTATGCATTATATATGGCTATAAAAACTACCTTTCAGATGAAACCATGGAAAGATTGGGATCAAGACATAAAGCAAAGGGAAGAAAATGCACTTCAATACCATAGGGACCTTCTTTCGGAAGAAATAGGGTATTGGATATTTCTTCAATACTTATTTTTTGAGCAGTGGGGTCAGCTAAAAAGGTACGCCAATGGAAAAGGCATTCAGATCATTGGGGATCTTCCCTTCTATGTGGCTGAAGATAGTGCAGATACTTGGGCAAATAGCCAAGTATTTCTTCTGGATGATAAGAAGGTGCCTATTGCCGTTGCAGGCTGTCCCCCAGATTTTTTCTCTGAAAATGGGCAGCTGTGGGGAAACCCTATATACCGATGGGATGTGTTGGAAGAAAGGTCATATGACTGGTGGATCGAGAGAATTGAAGGAAATTTGAAATTGTATGATGTGATACGTATTGATCATTTTAGAGGATTTGAAGCCTATTGGGAGGTTTCCTATGGAAGTCCCACAGCTGCCACAGGAAGGTGGGTAAAAGGGCCGGGATTGTCCTTCTTTCAAGCTGTGACTAAGAAACTTGGCGATATTCAGATCATTGCAGAGGATCTAGGATCCCTTACAAAAGAAGTCGTTGATTTTCGCATAGCATCAACATATCCAGGTATGAAGGTGCTGCAGTTTGCCTTTGATACCACAACAGAGAGTGAATATCTTCCCCATCATCATGAGAAAAACTGTGTTGTTTATACGGGAACCCACGACAATGATACGATTCAGGGCTGGATAAATACTGCTGCAAAAGAGGATGTGAATTTTGCCAAGGAATATCTGAAATTGACGGAGAAAGAAGGTTATCCTTGGGGATTTATTAGGGGGGCTTGGAGTTCTGTAGCAAAACTAGCCATAGCACCTATGCAAGATTTTTTAGGTCTAGATGGCATATCCAGGATGAACAAACCTTCTACCATGGAACACAATTGGCAATGGAGAATAAAAAAAGGAGCCTTCACAGATGCATTGGCGGAAAGAATTAAATCTATGACGAAGTTATATGGAAGATAAGGGATTGGAAGTAAAAGGACATAAAGTCGGAGAGCAACGGGGCATATAGCGGATATGTTTATAATAAATATAGAGTAGGAGGTGTTGCAACATGGCAAAGAAAAAACAACGACCTTTTGCTCTTTTTTTATGTCTATTATTATGTAGTTTTATTATATGGGGCCCCCTTTATTTTTTGGAATTTCAACCTAAGGACCGACAGGAAGATCCCATGGCAAATACAATCAAGTGGAGGGGTGTCATTACCCTATGGGATTATCCCCACTTAGATGTGAACAATGGCAGCCGATATGGATGGATTGCGAGTAAGATCAAGGCATTTGAAAGGGCAAATCCAGGGGTGTATATAGAATTAAAACCTATGGACTTAAAGACAGGACCTCTGGAGTTGGAGACTGCTATACAGACAGGTACCTTTCCGGATATAGCACCTGTAGCCACTGACTTCGCCATGATTGATCGGGGCGTTTTAGAGCCCATTGATCAATATCTAACCAGTGAAGAGGAAGGAGACTATAAAACCCAGGCCCTGAATGCAGTTCGGTATAATGGGCAGACCTGGGGATTTCCTTGGATGATGACCACCTATACCATGTTACTGAATTTAGATATTTTTCAAGAAAAAGGCATTGAGGCGCCTAAAGATGGAAACTGGACCTATGAAGAATTTGTAGAGACCACAAAGGCACTCACCTTCGATAGAGATGGAAATGGAAAAAACAAAGTCTACGGTTTTAATTCTTTTATTGATTTAAATAGATACAATACCTGGGGGATTTTATTATCTGATGGTGCCCAGATTTTTGATGAGAGGCTGAATTATAGGTTCAATGACGAAAGCGCAAGGAGCGGTCTTAAAAAACTGGTGGATTTAAAGCAGGTTCATGGGGTAACACCGCCCAATTTTGGAGAAAATACAGAGAGAGAGGCTTGGGAAAGCTTTTATAAGGAAAAAAAGGTGGCCATATATCCTGTAGGTACGTGGGCAATAAATGTACTAAACAACCTTAGAAATCAAGGTTCAGGGTTTCAAGTTGGCGTCGCAAATTATCCTATTGGAGAGAAGGGGATGCCTATCTCCATATCCAATAATGTTTCTGCCTATGGAATCTTTAAGCAAAAAGATCCTCAAAAGCTAGAGATGTGCGTGAAGTTTTTAAAGTTCGTCACAGAGGATCAGTTTCAGAAAGACTTAAGCAGACTAGGGGTATTTCCAGTGAAAAAGAGTGGAGGGGATATTTATCAATTGGATCCCCTCATGGCAACGGTGGAAAAAAGCCTAGCCTATTGTGAAAACCTACCCACGCACCCTCATTGGATGACCATTGATGGTATCCTTCAAAGTCAGATACGATTGGCTATACTGGGGAACAAATCAGTGGAGGATGCTTTAAGGGATGCCCAGTTGAAGGTTGAGGCCTATAATAGAATGACCTTGGAGCAGTAACCTTGGGAATAGCCTTGTATTTCATCAACGAAAAAGGTATACTAATCATGATAAATGAAGGGATGAAAGACATTGATATGAGGAGTTGTTGGAATGACCATGAATGAAATCTATGATAAATTAAAAGAGAAAATTCAAATAGAACATATTCGGAAGAATGAAATGATGCAAAATCATACTTCCTTTAAAATTGGCGGACCTGTTGATATCATGATATTGCCTACAACCGTAGAGGAAATTCAACATGGGCTGATGGTTTGTAAAGAAAACCATATACCCTATTATATTATTGGTAATGGAAGTAATTTGTTGGTCCATGACAAAGGGATTCGAGGTGTAGTCATTAAAATTGCTGAAAACTTCAGTGATGTCACCATAGATGGAGATAGAATCAAAGCCCAGTCTGGAATCCTGTTGTCGGTATTGTCCAAAAAAATCATGCGAGAAAGCCTTGAGGGATTTGAATTCGCCAGTGGAATACCTGGGACCCTGGGGGGCGCGGTAGCCATGAATGCCGGAGCTTATGGTGGTGAAATGAAGGACGTGGTCGTCGGTGCTTTGGTACTGGATGATCACTGCAATGTTGTTTATTTAGACCATGAGCATTTGGAATTTGATTATAGAAATAGCTTTATACAAAGGGCGGGTTATATCGTACTAGAAGTGGATATTGCCCTGCGAAAAGGTGACTATGAGCGTGTAAAGGAAATTACAGCAGACCTTACTATGAAAAGAACAACAAAACAGCCCTTGCATCTTCCAAGTGCAGGAAGCACTTTCAAGAGACCGCCAGGGTACTTTGCTGGAAAGCTGATTGAGGATGCAGGACTTAAAGGTGTGAGAGTTGGGGATGCACAAGTATCAGAGCTTCATTCTGGCTTTGTAGTCAATGTGGGAAATGCCACGGCGGCGGATGTGATTCACCTTATTAAGCTGATTCAAAAGGTTGTACGGGATAAATTTGGTGTAGAGCTTCATCCCGAGGTAAGGATCGTGGGAGAGGAGTAACGGAGAGAGTAAATACCATAGCAATCAGATATGATTGACGAAGAGATAATGGAGTGAGGAGAATGAAGGTTTTTGCAGATTATCACACCCATACCATTTATAGTCATGGAAAAGGAACAATACAGGAAAATGTAGATGAGGCTATCCGTAAAGGTTTACGGGAGGTGGCAATCTCTGATCATGGACCGAAACATGTAACTTATGGGGTACGAAGAAAAGATATAAAAAAAATGCGTGAAGAAATCGATATGATTAACAAGGAAACAGATAATATACACGTAAAATTAGGGATGGAAGGAAACATCATCAGTACGGACGGAAAAATTGACATTGATAAAGAAATTCGGAAGGATTTAGACGTGGTACTGGTGGGTTATCATTTTGGTGCAATGCCCCATCGAATCTCCGATGGCTTTCATATCCATGTGAACAATGTGATGGCCAAGTATCTACCATCTGTAGATAGAAAGGCCAGAGTCATCAACACAAAGGCTGTGGTCGAAGCAGTGTATAATAATCAGATAGATATCATTACCCATCCTGGTGCCAAGGCCAATATAGACACAGCTGAGCTGGCAAAGGCGGCTGCAAAGAGGGGTACAGCCCTGGAGATTAACAGTCACCATGGACATCTCTCTGTAGAATTTATAAAAGTAGCCATGAAGGAAGGCGTAAAATTCGTCATTAGTAGTGACGCCCATAGACCCCAGGATGTAGGAAATGTGAAAGCAGGCATTGATCGCGCCATCGAGGCTGGGTTGAAGGTTGAACAAATACTGAATGCAGAAGAGTAGACAAAGGGGGATATACAATGAAATTTGTAATTATCACCGGGTTATCAGGAGCTGGAAAGAGTCAAGCAATGAAAAGTATGGAGGATTTAGGCTTTTATTGTGTGGATAATCTCCCACCTGCATTGATTCCTAAATTTGCTGAGCTTTGTTTTCATGCCAAGGGTGATATTGAGAAAATAGCGTTGGTGATTGATATTCGTGGTGGAAGATTCTTTGACGACCTATTCGAAAGCCTTGATATGATAGAGAGAATGGGCTATCTTTACGAGGTCTTGTTTTTAGAAGCATCCGATGAAGTGCTGATTAAACGATTTAAGGAAACAAGGAGAAATCATCCCCTAAGCCCTGAGGGAAGAATTATCGATGGCATTGATGCAGAGCGAGGGCGGTTGTCCCAATTAAAGGGAAAAGCAAAGCACATTATTGATACATCCAATCTAACATCAGCGCAGCTAAGAGAAGAGATCCGAAAGATTTATTTGGAAGGCTTAAAAGCTGAGAATTTGACGATTTCCATACTAACCTTTGGTTTTAAGAAAGGACTTCCATTAGATGCTGATCTTGTATTTGATGTACGGTTTTTACCGAATCCCCATTATATTGACGGCTTGAAAGATTACACGGGTCATGATCCAGGGGTAAGGGAGTATGTAATGAAATGGCCAGAAAGCATTGCTTTTGCAGAGAAGTTAAAGGATATGATTCATTTCCTCATTCCTTATTACATTAAAGAAGGAAAAACTCAGCTCGTGATTGCCATTGGTTGTACAGGGGGGAAACATCGATCTGTGACAGTGGCCAACATTTTATATGAGAGCTTGTTGGAAAAAGGGCATCGGGTGACGATCAATGATAGAGATTCCGTAAGAACTGTGAGGGAGTAGATCGTATGAACTTCTTTGATTGGTTGAAGCCAGGGTTGCAGATCAAGCGATGGCTTGCGGTTATGGTTCTAGGTATGATCATTATTGGGTGGGGAACCTATCCTTTTTCAAATATTGGGCTAGGCGTGAATGCATCATGGCAATATCGCATGGTGTTTCTTCTAGTGGGTTCCACACTTGTATGGATTGCAGGTAAACAGATTAGAGAGTTTTTGATAAACCTTCTAGATATAAGTTATACAGGTCTAGGGAACAGAAACCCTATAGACAGGGTGTCAAATGGAAAGAAGGGTCTGGTGAAAGGACCTAAGGTTGTTGTTATTGGAGGAGGTACAGGATTATCCGTTCTTCTTCGGGGAATGAAAAAATATACATCCAATATCACGGCCATTGTCACCGTAGCCGATGACGGCGGCGGGTCAGGAAAGCTACGAGAGGACTTGGGGATGTTACCCCCTGGGGATATTCGAAATTGTATTTTGGCTTTAGCCAATACTGAGCCTAGTATGGAAAGACTACTCCAGTATCGGTTTGAAGAGGGCACTTTGAAAGGACAAAGCTTTGGCAATCTTCTTATTGCAGCCATGAATGGTATTTCTGATAATTTTGAAGAAGCCATACAGAAAATGAATGATGTATTGGCTGTAACGGGAAAGGTCTTGCCTGTGACGATAGAAGATATTACTCTGTATGCAAAACTAAAGAATGGTAAGGTGATCAAAGGGGAATCTCAAATTCCTTTGAAGGTGAGAGAACTAGACAGTGAGATTGAGCAGGTATTTATTAAACCTGAAAATGCCAAACCTCTACGAGAGTGTGTAGATGCTATTCTCAATGGAGATGTGATTGTACTAGGCCCTGGAAGCTTGTATACCAGTGTTATTCCAAATCTTCTTGTTCAAGATTTGGCAGATGCCATAAAGCGCTCCAATGCCATTAAGGTCTATGTAACCAATGTCATGACACAGCCTGGTGAAACCGATAGGTACAGTGTGTGGAGACATCTCGACACCATTGTTAAGCATATGAAGGGCCCGTGTATTGATTATGTTTTTGTAAATAATCAGCTGATTTCAAAGGAAGTTCTTCATAAGTATGTGGAAGATGGCGCGGAACCTGTTTGCTTGACACCTGAAGATCGAAGGATGATTGATCTAATGGATATTCGTATTATAGAGGGACCTTTTGTTGAGGTGAAAAAGAAATATATCAGACATGATGCAGTAAATTTATCGGAACAGATTGTAAGGCTGGCATTAGAAGAAAAGTATGCTACAGATAAGCTTCGGATTTTTGATTATTACTATGTCCAAGATAAATTGAAAAGAATTACAAAAACGTAGAAAATAAGCGACACGGTTAGTGTCGCTTATTTTTTTCACTAAGCATTTCTGAAATTAAAGTTGTTGCAGTTCTCTTGGTCAAAGCTTCTATATTGACCTCTAGGTCAATTTCGTTGGAAAGCTTCTTGATGGTCTCCAACTGTCTTTTTGTAGGGGGATCATCGGGAATCGTTTGTTGTATGGTTTCCTTCCCATCATCAAAGGGCAGGCTGATTTCCTCAAACTCCTTAAGGTCTAACTCTTCCAAAGCAGTCATCCCGATATTGGTAAAATCCCTTAATGCCCTTGCCTTTGCCCTCGTAGATGCCATGCGAATGATATGGGGGGCTAGGTTGCTGCGAACAGAATTGGGACTGGCATCACCGAAATCGATGAAACGCTTCCCTTTTGCTTCCACCGTCGCCTTGCAAACGGCCGTATTGTTGTTATCTATGGATGGGATTTGCAACAGTTCAACAGAGATTGAAGATAATTCTTGTTGATGTGCAAGGTCTAGCAGGCCTTCATAGGTTACAAAATTCTTTCCTTGGAGATTGATCACAAACTTTTCATTTAATGACATAAGCTCACCTATCTTTACTCACATAGTTATTATTATTTTGCTGATTTTCAGCCATAATAAACTAGGATAATAATGCTTCTTTAGGGAGATATAAACTTTCGATATAATTTGACTTATTTCTATGTTATAATAGTTTGGAAATGGCAAATTACTACCAAAAACTTAGGATTGGCAACATAAGGAGGACAAGAATGAAACTTAGAAAAATGGGGGCTATACTTTGTGCATCGGCGCTTATATTTAGCGGTACCTTTGCTTTTGGGGACACTGTGGATTCAATGAGCACCTTTATAAAGAATGGCAAGATTATTACATACTCAGATTTTACTGAAGAAGATGATTTCAAAAAAATTATACCTGTAGACCATCAATTGAATGAATATCAGAATTTTGCCCATGGGTATTCTATAAAGTATCCTAATCATATGTATTTGGATGTATCTATTTCTCCTGTGAAGACCTTAATTTACGATCAAGATAAGAGCATAGAAATATATTATGATAATTTTAAAGGAACATTGGACTCCGCAGCCTCTTATATTGGTTACAGCAATCGATTTCTGAAGAATGACAAAGATCATTTTAAGGAATATGAGGCTAACCTACATATCAATGGCATGAAAACCCACTTACTAAAATGGGATCGTGAAAAAATGCCGAAGATCAGCAAAGATAAAAACCATTATGTCAGCGCAGAAATTGTTAAGAATAATTATGAGGTATACACCATCATTATAAAATCAGCAAAACCTTTTAAAAACTATGAAGAGTACATGGAGCTCATCCAAACTTTCCAACTCATAGAGAAGAAGGGTACGCCTCAGGTTCATTTAGATCAAGGGAAGGTCTATCGAAGTTTGAACGATGAAACAAAGGCGTTTTATGAAAAGTATTTTAAAGATTCTCAAGAGCTAA
Source organism: uncultured Anaerosolibacter sp. (assembly GCA_937948705.1). The sequence goes on from CALECF010000043.1 coordinate 36,049, forward strand.
AATGGGGAATTTTTGAAAACACTGCACCTAAAGATTTTGGGTTCTTAAAGTCCCTTGAAGAGGAGATGGACTATACCTTTGATTTTTTGGTATTGTATCAGTCGTTCTCCAGTAAAGGTTTCCCCATGGAGGAAATGAAAAATGCCCACGAGAACAATCGATATGTGGAATTAACCCTCCAGACAATGTATTTAGATGGAAGGGATAACGCCAGTGTGACCCATGATATTTTGAAAGGGAAGTACGACAGTTATTTCCACGAGTATGCTCGTCAAGCAAAGAATTTTAGCCACCCCATACTTTTCAGACTTAACAATGAAATGAATGGGGATTGGTGTGTATATTCCAGCTATTATAATTCTAAGGATCCTGAAATGTTCAAGGCGGTATGGAAATATGTTTATAATATTTTCAAAGAGGTTGGCGTAGACAATGTACTATGGGTTTGGAATCCCCATGATGGATCTTTCCCTAATTTTGCATGGAACCATTCACTCAATTATTATCCTGGAAATGAATATGTAGATATCATAGGCTTAACAGGGTATAACGCGGGTACTTATTATCCAGGTGAAAAATGGAGAGGCTTTAATGAAATTTATGTTCCCCTATATGAGGAATATGATAAAATATTTAGTCAGCCTTTTATGGTTACGGAGTTTGGATCGAATTCTGTGGGTGGAGATAAGATTCAATGGATTCATGAAATGTTTGATCAAATGAAAAACTTTGACCGGATCAAGGTAGCGATTTGGTGGAATGGAATTGATTGGGATACTCAAAAGAATCCTGCAAGAATCTATAGATTGGATCAAAGTACAGAAATGATCAATACCTTTAGGCATAGGTTAAAAGAATATAAAAAAAGCGAATAGTTCACAAAAAAGTACAGAATGAATGGGTGTTCCCAGTTCCTTCTGTATTTTTTTCTGTAAGATGAGTGATGATATGGGCAAAGGCGTATATTGCTATGAAGATTTATAAATTTCAAATGAGACCATTTTATAAAACCATGAATAAAATAGATTAGGGATATATTTAAATTTAACATTGAAAGCATAGACGTAGTATGATAACTTAATATATATATGTTTGTGGCAAGAAAATAGAATCGTTATAAAAATAGATTGCAGTTTCAATATATTAAGGAGTGGACATTGTGAGGGAGGAAATAAGCTCTGGGGGTGTAGTTATTTTTGGAAATGCTATACTGCTGTTACGTAAATATAATGGAGACTGGGTATTACCAAAGGGAAAAGTAGAAGAGTACGAAGATACAAGTACAACCGCCATCAGAGAAGTTCTTGAGGAAGGAAACGTAAAAGCAGAAATTCTCAAGTACTTGGGAAAGATTCATTATTCTTTTAAGAATAGTTGGCAGAATCATGAGGTGGTGAACAAGACCGTTCATTGGTATTTGATGAAGGCAAGAAGTATGGATTGTAATCCGCAGAAGGAAGAAGGCTTTATAGAAGCTAGATTTGTTCACATGAATAGAGCCGCTGAATTGGCAAAATACGATGATGAAAGAGATATTATCAGCAAGGCCATTCAGACGATGAATGAGCTATAATATGATGAAGACCCCGCCCTTGGCGAGGTCTTTTATATATACTTAAATAGGATGGTTCATTATTCTCCAGAGACAAAGGTAGAGCATAGTGCATCATCACTGGTATTTGCGCGAGCATGTTTTGGGTTTACTTCGATTTTGTCTGCATGACAATAGTCGTTCTTATAAAATCTACAGTTAGAAACATGACACATTACTTCCATAGTTGGACGGTTTCCTGATTGCATTCATTTACACCTCCTCATCTATTTACATATATATTGTGCACGGTTCTTCTCCAAAAAAAACTGACCAAAAAAAGTCAATGATATTTAATTTTCTTTCCCTATCATATTTCCATGGCTATTTACGTAAATTATGTTATAATAGTAGAAATATATAAATATTGCTTGTTTATTGGAGAATTTCAAGTAGTGATGTTGGAGTGGGTGATGAAATGTCTTTTTCTATGGAAACAAAAAATGAATTGTCTAGGCTGATTCCTGAAAATTATTGCTGCCAGTTGGCAGAATTATCTGCGTTAATTCGAATGAGCGGTACCATTCAACTTGCTGGATTTCAGAAGGTGAATGTTAGAATTGCAACGGAAAATGCAGCCATTGCTCGTAAAATTATCAAGCTACTGAAAGCATGCTTTGGTGCCCATACAGAATTGATGGTTCGAAAGAATAGGGTGCTGAAGAAGAACAATAACTATATGATGGTCATCAATAGCAGTGCGGGTGCAAACGATATCCTGCAAACACTAGGAATATTGAGAAAAGAAGATGAGCAGTTTTCCATAGATTATTCAATTCCGACAGAGTTATTAGAAAAAAGGTGCTGTAAAAGAGCCTATTTGAGAGGTGCCTTTCTAGGTTCGGGATCAGTAAGTGCACCAGAAAAAACCTATCATCTTGAGCTTGTGACCAGTAGTGAAGAGCATAGTGAGGATTTAAAAAACTTGATTAATGAATTTGATTTGGGGGCAAAGATTGTCCAAAGGAAAAACAGCTATGTGGTGTATCTAAAGGAAGGGGATCAGATTGTAGATCTTCTAAATATTATCGGAGCCCATAATGCCCTGTTAAATCTAGAGAATATAAGAATTGTGAAGCAAGTGAGAAATAACGTCAACCGAATTGTAAATTGTGAGACGGCCAATTTGAGTAAAATTGTCAATGCTTCTGTGCGGCAAAATGAAAATATTGAATATATTGAAAGAACACATGGGTTTAAAATATTACCCGATGGCCTAAGGGAAATCGCCGAACTGCGTCTGGAATTCAAAGAAGCTAGTCTCAAAGAGTTGGGGCAGATGCTTACACCACCTGTGGGGAAATCAGGGGTGAATCATAGATTAAGAAAAATAGATAAAATTGCTGAGAAAATAAAGCAAAAAGAGGGGGATGTATCAGTATGACGATAAGGGAGGTAACTATTGTCAATAAGCTTGGTCTTCATGCGAGACCTGCTGCGTTATTTGTACAAAGGGCGAATAAGTTTGCTTCGGATATTACTGTAGAAAAGGGGGCGAAAAGAATCAACGCAAAAAGCATCATGGGGATCATGTCTTTAGGTGCGGGAAAAGGAGATGTTATCACCCTGATGGTCGAAGGACCTGATGAAGAAGAGGCAATCCTTGAGCTTGTGGATCTTATTGAAAATAAACTAGTAGAGTTATAAACTATCCAATATTGGGTAGTTTTTTTTGAAAATAAGCAAAAAGTCCCAGGAAAAAACGCGCGTAGAATGAAGGGATTTGTAGTAAAATGTCGAAGTTTTAATAGAACCAAACTTACCATAAATTCCCGGAGGACATCATGTATAAGATCAATGTAGACTTTTTAATAAACGGTATGGTCTTGGCGAAGAGCATCTATGATTGTGACGGCACTATTTTACTTGGGGCGGGTGTCCGTATAAGAGATAGCTATATCATCAAGTTGAAAGAGCTTCAAATCAATGAAGTATATATACAAGCAGAAGAAACCTCAGATGTGGTGATTGAGGATATTATACAAGAACAAAATAGATCAGAGGCAAGAAAACTAGTCAAACAAGTAATGGAAAGCATTAGGATAGGGAATAGCGTTGAAACAAAGGAAATATATAGACGTGTCAATATGATCATGGATGACCTCCTAAATCATAAAAATGTGGTGGTTCAGCTCTGCGATATCCGTACAGTAGATAATTATACCTTTGCCCATTCTGTAAATGTATGTGTTTTGTCGATCATTACAGGTATTGCCATGGGGTATAGCCATCATAGACTCAGAGATTTGGGAGTGGGCGCTCTGCTCCATGATATTGGAAAAATACAAATTTCAGATAGCATCTTAAATAAGCCTGATGTACTCAATGACGATGAATACGATGAGATTAAAAAACATTCAGATTTAGGGTATGCGCTCCTATGTAAAATTCCTGATATCGTCTCGGATGCGGAAATGGTCGCTTTGACCCACCATGAACGGTATGATGGCAGTGGATATCCCTTTGGGAAAAAGGCAGATGAAATCCACGAATTTTCAAGGATTGTGGCAATCGCCGATGTATATGATGCGTTGACAAATGATCGTGTCTATAAGAAGAAAATTTTGCCTCATCAAGCAATGGAATATATGATGACAATGGCAGGACATCTTTTCGATCCCGATATGATCAGGGAGTTCATTCGATACATAGCTGCCTATCCCCTTGGATATATCGTGTCATTGAGCACAGGGGAAAGGGGCATTATTATCGATTCAAATCAACAATTCCCAACGAGGCCGAAGGTTAGAATCCTCTATGATGCCCAAGGCAAGAAGCATACTTCAAGAAAAGAAATAGACTTGACAGACCACCTTTCTGTGATGATTACAGATGTATTAGATAAACTGTGATAGATTTGGTATAATGTTAGGTATGAGCAATGTTTCATACCTTTTTTACTTTTTTGTATCAAGTGATAAAATGAGGTGGTACGCAGATGACAAAAAATGAGCAGATTTTATCCTATATAAAAGGCCTGACCATAGGCGGTAAAATATCCGTAAGACAGGTTGCCCAAGACATGGATGTCAGCGAAGGTACAGCCTATAAGGCCATTAAAGATGCAGAGATGGAAGGGATTGTCAGTACAATTCCAAGGGTAGGAACGATACGGGTAGAAAAAGTAGAGGACAAGCGAATACAGCAGCTGACCTTCGCAGAGATCATTCATATTGTAGAAGGTCATGTAATCGGCGGTCATGAGGGAATATATAAAACCATCCGAAAGTTCGTAATTGGTGCTATGGCATTGGAAGAAATTGCAAGGTATATATCTGAGGGGGACCTACTCATTGTGGGCAATAGGGATGATGTGCATCGTCTTGCATTGGATAAGGGTTGTGCTATCTTGATTACGGGAGGATTTTCCTGTAAGGAAGAAATAAAGCGAATGGCCAATGAAAAAAAGTTGCCCATCATTTCTACCAGCTATGATACCTTTACAATCACCTCTATTATAAACCGTGATATCCAGGAAAAATTAATTCGTAAGCAAATACTCTTAGCAGAGGGGATTATGCCTAAACGATTGCATTACCTAGAAAACACCTATAAAGTACGGGATATGAAACGAGTGATGAAGCAGACGGGACATAGTCGGTTTCCCGTGGTGGATAAAAATATGCAAGTGATTGGTGTCGTTACACCAAGGGATATTGCAGGGGTTGATGATGACGTATGGGTGAGCAGCCATATGACAGAAAACCCCATCACCATTGATCGATCAACCTCAGTTGCTTATGTATCCCATGTAATGATCTGGGAGGGTATCGAAATGATTCCCGTTGTTGATGGGAAGAAATTGGTGGGTGTCGTAACACGGCAAGATGTTATTCGAGGTTTACAATATATAAGAAGTCAACCTCACCTTGGAGAGTCCTTTGAGGATATATTGTTAAATCACTGCAAAATGGAAGAGACGGAAAAAGGTGTGAAGATGACTGGGGAGATCACACCTATGATGCTCAACGACCTAGGGATTGCCAGTGCTGGTGTTCTGGTTATGCTCATGTCTACGGCGGGGTATCTGGCCATAAAAAAGCATAAGCACTTGGACTCTGTATTAGACAGCTTTATGATTTACTTTATCAAGCCCTTGCAGATGGAGAGCAAAATAGAGATTCAAGCGGAAATTATCAATATGGGAAGAAAGTTTTATAAAGTGGATATCTCCGTGTTCCACGAAAAGGAAATTGTGTCTAAGGCAATGATGTCGGCTAAATTGCTGAAAAAATAACCTAAGGGAGAAAGGAGACGCCTATGAAGGATTTTGTTCATCTCCACGTTCATTCGGAGTATAGCTTATTAGATGGGTTTGCAAGGATTTCCCAATTGATAAAGCTGGTAAAGGATCAGGGCATGAAAGCAGTGGCCATTACGGATCATGGGTCTATGTTCGGGGTTATTGATTTTTATAAACAGGCAAAAAAGCATGGCATTAAGCCAATCATCGGCTGTGAGGTGTATACATCGGCCAGAACGATGTATGACAAGGATCCAGTAAAGGATAAGAGCCAGGGCCACTTAGTTCTCTTGGCAAAGGACATGACCGGGTATAAAAACATCATGAAGTTGGTTTCCATGGCCTATATTGATGGTTTTTATTATAAACCTAGAATCGATTTATCTCTATTGGAGAAGCACAGCCAAGGTATTATTGCCCTTAGCGCGTGTTTGGCTGGGCGCGTTCAACGGGAATTAATGAATGATAATTATGAGGGTGCCAAAAAGGAAGCCCTTAGACTGGACGGCATATTCGGGAAAGATAATTTCTATCTAGAGCTTCAAGACCATGGTATCGAGGAGCAACAAAAGGTAAACCAAGGGTTAATAAGATTAAGTAAAGAGACCAATATTCCTTTGGCAGCCACCAATGATGTGCATTATCTTAGAAAAGAAGACGCCCATGTCCATGATATCCTACTATGTATTCAGACAGGAAAGACCGTAGAGGATCAGGGACGTTTGAAATTTCCTTCAGAAGAATTCTATGTAAAGTCACCTGAAGAAATGGCTCAGCTTTTTCCCTATGCACCTGAGGCTTTAGAAAATACAGTGAAAATTGCTGAATTATGTAATGTTGAATTTGACTTTAATCAGATTCACCTTCCGAAATATGATGTGCCGAATGGCTATGATGAGAAGACGTATTTAAGGGAACTTTGTTATAAAGGACTGGCAGAAAGATACGGTAATTACGGGCAGGAACTGGTAGACAGATTGAGCTATGAACTAAACACCATTGAAAATATGGGCTATGTGGAGTATTTTCTGATTGTTTGGGACTTTATACGCTATGCAAAGGAACAGGATATTATGGTAGGGCCTGGTCGCGGCTCTGCAGCAGGGAGTATTGTGGCCTATACACTAGGTATTACGGATATTGATCCTATAAAATATAATCTGATCTTTGAAAGGTTTTTGAATCCAGAAAGAATCAGCATGCCTGATATAGATATTGATTTCTGCTTTGAAAGAAGACAGGAGGTCATAGATTATGTCATACGAAAATATGGGCAAGAAAAGGTTGCACAAATCATCACCTTTGGAACCATGGCAGCTCGAGCTGCTATTCGAGATGTGGGAAGAGCATTAAATTTACCTTATGCTAGGGTAGATCATGTTGCCAAGCAGATCCCCTTTCAGCTGGGGGTAACCATAGACAAAGCGTTGGAGTTAAGTAAGAGCCTGAAGGACTTGTATGATGGTGACGAGGAAGCTAAGTATCTCATCGATGCAGCGAGGTCCGTGGAAGGAATGCCTCGACATGCTTCTACCCATGCAGCGGGCGTGGTAATTTCTAAGGAGGCCGTAGATGAGTATGTTCCTCTATATATGCACGACAATGGGATCACAACCCAGTTCACCATGGGTACCCTAGAAGAGTTAGGGCTATTAAAAATGGACTTTCTAGGATTACGGAATCTCACGGTCATACGAGATGCCTTGGATCTAATAGAGAGGAATTATGGTACCAACATCAATTTTTCTAAAATGAACTACGATGATAAAAAAGTTTATGAAATGATCAGCCGTGGCGATACCCTAGGCGTTTTCCAATTGGAGAGCTCTGGCATGCGTCAGTTTATGAAGGACTTAAAACCCGATTGTTTTGAAGATATTATTGCCGGTATTTCCCTTTATAGACCAGGACCTATGGATTCTATTCCGAAATACATTACCTATAAAAACAATCCTTCTACAGTGAAATACCTTCATCCAAAGCTCGAGCCTATCTTAAATGTTACCTATGGCTGCTTGGTTTACCAAGAACAGGTAATGCAACTGGTAAGAGATTTAGGCGGTTATTCCTATGGACGTAGTGACTTGGTTCGCCGTGCCATGAGTAAGAAAAAGATGGATGTGATGGAAGAAGAGCGACAGTATTTCATTTATGGAAAAGAAGATGGGGAAGGAAATATAGAAAATCCAGGGTGTATCAGGAATGGTGTACCTGAAGATGTTGGAAATCAGATCTTCGATGACATGATTGATTTTGCCAAATATGCCTTTAACAAATCCCATGCGGCAGCCTATGCTGTTCTAGGATACCAAACTGCCTATTTGAAGTGCTACTACCCTGTAGAATTTATGGCAGCATTGATTACCAGCGTCATGGGCAATGCCTCTAAAGTAGCACAATATATTCAGGATTGTAAAAAACTAGGTATTGAGATATTACCTCCCAGTGTCAACGAAAGCGTCGGAAAGTTCACCGTGGAGAATGGAAAAATACGGTTTGGTTTGATGGCTGTTAAAAATGTAGGTTTATCGGTGATTGAAGCTATTGCTGCAGCGAGAAGTCAAAAAGGAAAGTTTGTCAGCTTTATGGATTTTTGCGATAAGGTAGATACGAAGGAAATGAACAAACGAGCTATTGAAAGCCTTATCAAATCTGGTGCCTTCGATCATATGGGCGCAAATCGTGCCCAGCTCATGGCCATTTATGAAAAGGTTCTTGATGGGATTCAGCAAGATCGAAAGCGGAATATTGATGGGCAGGTATCCCTCTTCAATGCCTTTGAAGAAATGATGCCCCAAACCATGGGGGAAGAGATTCTTCCCAAGGTGGCAGAATTCCAATCAAAAATTCTCTTGACCATGGAAAAAGAGATGCTGGGGTTATATATCAGTGGTCATCCATTGGCAGAATTTGTAGAGGAAATAAAACAGATTTCTACAGTAAGCACCGGAGATCTATTGGAGTTAAAGGATGATTTCGAAAACAGTGATCTTGAAGACGGATCCTTTGTCCGTATTGCTGGGTTAATCGTCCATCGTCAAAATAAGGTAACAAAAAACAATAATATGATGGCGTTTTTAAATCTAGAGGATTTGTTTGGTTCCGTGGAGGTACTCGTGTTTCCAAATGTTTATGAGAAATATGTGAGCTTTCTTGCAGAGGATAGCGCCGTGGTGATCGATGGTAGAATCAACATGAAGGAAGATGAGGAACCTAAAATTATTGCAGAAAAAATACAGCCTCTTGTGAAAAAGAACAAGGTGGAAGGATCTACGGATATAGTAAAAGCCGGGGGTCAGAAGCTTTGTTTGAAAATAAGCAAGGAGAAGGGGATGCAACTTCTGGATCAGATCAAGCCGACCTTAAGCAAGTGGAAGGGAGATGTGCCTGTGTATCTGTATGTGGAGGGAGCGGACTCGAAGATTGTGAAAATGAAGGCGGAGAAAAACCTCTGGGTAGCGCTGAATCCAGGCTTGTTGGAGGAACTAACACAAATTATGGGTAGTGATTGTATCAAAGTAAGTTAATTCTATAGAGGAATCGGGGAAAAACAGAGTATGTCTATACTCTGTTTTTTTGATGTTAAACTTCTATTTAAATGTGGCACAGGACAAAGGTCAAGAAAATATACTAATAACGGTAAATATATTTCAGATTGGGAAAGGTGACCATTCTAGAATACCCCTAAACATGGAATATAGCCTGGGCTACAGAAAGAGGGAGGTATCACAATATGGAAGAGAGAATTCATATTATGATTGACGGTAAAGAAAATATCCAAATACAAAAAGGGATGACGCTTCTAGAACTGAGCAATACATACAAACATCAATATGGAACGCCCATTGTGGCAGCCAAAGTGAACAATGATTTAAAAGAATTGAGCTATGTGCTGAATGAAGAGGCAAGTATTGAATTTATAGACTTAACAAAAACCGATGGCATACGGATCTATCAAAGAAGCCTGGTGTTTGTGTTCATTCGGGCATCCATGGAAATATTGCCAGACTGTAAGGTCAGTATTGAACATTCTCTTAGCAGAGGCTTATATTGCGAGATTCAATATAAGCGGCCTATTTATGAGTCAGACGTTTTAAAGATCGAAGGGCGGATGAAGGAGATCGTCGAACGGGATGAGCCGATTACAAAACATAACGCCACCATTGAAGAGGCAAAGGCAATTTTTTCAGAATGGCATCTTGACCCTAAAATCAAGCTCCTTGATTACAAGATCATACCTGATATTAATGTCTACACTTGTGGGTGGCTAAAAAATTATTTTTATGGATATATGGTACCAAGCACGGGCTGCCTGAAGCTATTTAAATTAAAGTATTACATGCCAGGTATTATTTTGATTCACCCAGAAAAATCAGATCCCAATCATCTGCCTGAATATCATGAGCAGCGGAAGATGGCCGCTATATTCAAAGAATCCGCAAATTGGGTAAAGATCATGAATGTGGAGTATGTGGCCAGCTTGAATCACTTGATTGAGCATCAAAAACATGGAGAAATCATCCGGGTAGCCGAAGCCCTTCATGAAAAGAAAATAGCCCATATAGCAGATTTGATTACCCAGAAGAAGAAAAGGATTGTGCTCATTGCTGGGCCATCTTCCTCAGGAAAAACTACTTTTGCTCAGAAACTCATCGTCCAATTGAAGGTCAATGGCTTAAACCCGGTATCCCTATCAACAGACGATTATTTTGTGAACCGGGAGCTCACGCCAAAGGATGAAAAAGGTGAGTTTAATTTTGAAGCATTAGAAGCCGTAGACGTGGATTTGTTCAATGAGCATCTTGCGAAACTCATCCTCGGTGAATCAGTGGAGATACCAACCTTCAATTTTCAGGAGGGCATCCGTGAATATAAGGGGAATCATTTAAAGGTAAAGGATGATCAGCCCATCATCATTGAAGGAATTCACGGGCTTAATGAGCGCTTGACCGAGGATATCCCCCATGATAAGAAGTTTAAGATATATATTAGTGCATTGACGCAATTAAATATTGATGATCATAACCGAATTAATACCACAGATACACGATTGATTAGAAGAATTATAAGGGATAACAAATATAGGGGCCGATCAGCACTGGCTACACTAAAACTATGGGAATCAGTTCGTAGAGGAGAAGAAAAGTATATATTTCCTTATCAAGAGGATGCTGACATTATGTTCAATTCATCCTTAATCTATGAATTGGCAGTGCTTAAGAAGCATATTGAACCCCTTTTATTGGAAATTGGTATGGAGGAAAAAGAATATGCTGAAGCCAAGCGACTTCTTAAATTCTTAAGTTATTTTTTATCTATTGAAGATGATGGTCTTATTCCACAGAATTCACTCATTCGGGAGTTTATCGGTGGAAGCTGGTTTTATGAATAATATCCCTGATATGATATAGATAAAAGCAACGGACATCCGTTGCTTTTATCTATATGAATGACATGAGTTTGTAACTTTCATGGAGATGTATTCTGATGAAGAAAAATAATAATGGGAAGAATATATAAAAAGTAACACCTTTCTTCATACTGGTGATATAATCTATACATAGGAAAGGACATAATTTTACAGAATATATAGTACTGATATTGAAATTTGCTTAGTTTTAGATTAAAATATAAACAAAATTACTACTCCAAAAAGGAGGGCCTATGGATGTGGACAGTTGTATATATGGCACATAGTCAAGAAGATGCTGATAAGATTAGGACTATCTTAAGCGAAGAAGGATTTTTAGTAAAGATTAGGCCGATTGGAAAAGAAGAAAATCGAGTATATGAAGTACTCGTTCCCAATGGGGAAGTAGAGGAAGTACACGAGGTTTTAATCGACCTAGGCGTGTAAGAAGTACTTATTATAAGGGAAAGACCTTTCCAAAGGGGCTTTCCCTTATGAAATGTTTAGAAATATGCGAATACATAGTAAAATGAAAGGGGACGCTGGGGAGATATGCGAAAAATTGGAGTATTAACGAGTGGTGGTGACTCGCCAGGAATGAATGCTGCCATAAGAGCAGTGGTGAGATCTGCTATTTATCATGATATGAAAGTGGTAGGGATCAAAATGGGCTATGAGGGACTTATCAATGGTGACATTGAAGATATGAACCTATCCTCTGTGGCAGATATCATCCATCGTGGTGGTACCATGTTAAGAACAGCAAGAAGTGATGAGTTTAGAACAGAAAAGGGATTTAATAAAGCCCTAAGTGTCATCAAGATTTTCGGGTTAGATGGAATTGTGGTTATTGGGGGAGATGGATCCTTTAAGGGAGCTGAGAAGCTGAGCCAAGCTGGCGTAAAGACCATTTGTTTGCCAGGTACTATAGACAATGATTTGGCTTACACCGACTATACCATTGGTTTCGATACTGCAGTCAATACCGTGGTCAATGCTATTAGTAACATCAGAGATACATCTACCTCCCATGGAAGAGCTAACATTGTGGAAGTCATGGGAAGACATTGTGGAGATATCGCTCTTTATGCAGGATTAGCAGGTGGCGCAGAGAGTATTATTGTGCCTGAAGAACCCTTTTCCATGGACGAGATCTGTAAAAGACTCATACAAGGAAGAAACAGAGGAAAACTACATAGTATTATCATTCTAGCCGAAGGTGTGTTGAGCGATGCCAATGAACTTGCAAAGGCTATTATGGAGAAAACGGGTACGGATACAAGACTTACGATCCTCGGTCATATTCAAAGAGGTGGAAGTCCAACGGCTTTTGACCGAAACTTAGCGAGCCGTATGGGTGGTAGAGCCGTACAGCTGATGATGGAGAACAAAACCAGCCGTGTAGTTGGCATCAAAGGCAATGCAATTATTGATCTTGATATTTCTGAAGCACTTTTAATAAAGAAAGAAATCAACAAAGAGATGTATGAGTTGGCAAAAGTATTATCGATCTAGAAATTAAGGAGGGACAAGGATGAGAAAAACAAAAATTGTATGTACCATAGGACCAGCAAGTGAGAAAAAGCAAGTATTGGAAAAAATTATTCTTCAAGGAATGAATGTGGCTCGTTTGAATTTTTCCCATGGAAACCATGAGGAACACTTAAAGCGCATCGACGTAGTGAAGGAAGTCAGCGGAGAGTTAGGGTTACCTGTAGCCATTTTATTGGATACCAAGGGGCCAGAAATCAGAACAGGAAACTTTAAAGATGGAGAAGCTTTCTTAGAAGAAGGAAAGGAGTATACCCTGACCACAAGAGACATTCTTGGTGATGAAAACATCTGTACAATTTCCTACAAGGAACTTCCCCAAGATGTAAAAAAAGGAGATAGCATCCTGATTGATGATGGTTTAATCGGTCTTGAGGTTCTAGAAGTCATTGGAAATACAGATATCAAATGCTCAATAAAAAATTCGGGTACGGTAAAGAACCACAAGGGCGTAAATGTCCCGGGGGTAAAAATCAATTTACCAGCAATTACCCAAAAGGATACAGATGATATTGTATTTGGTATCGAAAATGGCATTGACTTTATCGCGGCATCCTTCGTGAGGAAAGCTGCCGATGTTTTAGAAATCAGAAGAATTTTAGAATACCATAATGCTGGAGATATCCAGATCATTTCTAAAATTGAAAACCAAGAGGGTGTAGACAATATCGATGAAATTATTGAAATATCCGATGGTATCATGGTTGCCAGAGGAGACCTCGGTGTTGAAATCCCAACGGAGCAGGTACCATTGGTACAAAAGATGATTATTAAGAAATGTAATATCGTGGGTAAGCCAGTGATTACG
>CALECF010000044.1 GCA_937948705.1 uncultured Anaerosolibacter sp.
AGATTGATAGCCTGTTGAGCCCCTAGATAAGCCATGATCTCTCCCAATTCTTTTTGGGTGACGCCTGTATAGGAGGCTGTACGGCCATCGATGGTTGCAAAGATGACTTCCTTATTATCTCTAGAGATACCGATGGCTGTCCGTGGATGATTGCCTGTGATATTATGGGAGAAGGTTGTGGGCACAACGCCATCCTTCAGTACCATAGCACCACCGCCCATGGCTACAGCTAAAGATTGATAATCAGGGCTTGTAGAAGCAGAAAGTTCAATTTCATCACCTACGGCAAAGCTGCTCTGAATTAAAGCAGCAAAGGTTCCCGTGGCAAATACGACAGAACCACTTTTGGGGATGATGCTGCCCTCTTTTGCATTCACGATCGCTGTGACCACATTGTTTTCGATGACCATTTCGACAGCACCGGAAAGATTAGGACTTAGGGCTGGTGTTTTCCCACCAAAGGTAGGTGTGAAAAGAATCGCAGTGTCCCCATAGTCGGACTCTTTGTTGATGGAGCCAATCTTTAAAAATGTAATGGAGCGTTTGTTCATGATACCAACATTTTCTTGAGCCCAATAGTTGATAAAGGGCGTACCGTCCTTTGACTGATTAAATACGGCCATCTGGGTAGGGATATAGTAGGGACTTGAAACCAGCTCTCCATTTTTTACGATGGGGCCTAAGGTCGCTGCACCCTTTGTGTTGAAAAAGTCTCCATTGATAGCACCCACTACCTGTGGATTTTGGTTTACCAGCTCAGACAGCTTGGCTTTTGTTCCTAGACCATTCTGATTAAACAGCATGTCCAAGGATGTAAAATTATCTTGTAGATTGATTCTCATGACATTTATATTGAGCCAGCCCTTATCGGTAAAACGTAAAAGCTGCTCGTGTTTGACACCCGTTGATATGTATTCTTCCTTTTTTTCTTCATAAAGGGACTGGGTCCAATCGCCATGGACTGGGATTAAAAAAGCTGAAGATGTCAAAGAAATTGCTAGAGTCGATGCAACAATCCATTTTTTCCATCCGTGCATATACATTGCTCCTTTCGTGTTGCTTTATAGTTAGTAAGTTGATGATGAATAAAAGATGTGGAACAGGTATACCTGTTCCCTACACAGCAATGCCATAATCGCTGTCATTCTGAGCGCAGCGAAGAATCTTAATAGCCGGAGAAAGATCCTTCGCTGTCGCTCAGGATGACAGATACAAAAGTTTTGTATTACCATTGCAATATGTAATGAAAAACGTCCGTAAGATAGACATAGATTTTGCTTATGCCTACCTTCCTCTCCATTATATCCTAAGAAAAGGGAAGAAAAGGTTAAGAATATATTACAAAAGAGGGAGAAAAATCTTTTTAAGACCTATTGCAAAAACTCTTATTTTGTCGTAAAATGAATCTTGTGATTCTATCGGGGTGTAGCGCAGTTTGGTAGCGCATCTGGTTTGGGACCAGAGGGCCGCGGGTTCAAATCCTGCCACCCCGACCACTTTTATGGCCCATTGGTCAAGCGGTCAAGACACCGCCCTTTCACGGCGGTAACCCGGGTTCGATTCCCGGATGGGTCACCATTGTACCAAAGTACAAATATCATTTAGCCAATTTTTTTGAAGTGTACAGCAGTACACTTCTCTTTTTCTTTTTTTGTTTCATAAATGTGGGGATATCCTATATAATGTTAATGTAGGTCGAATGATAGGGCATGTATTAGAAAACAAGGAGATAACAATGAAGACTATCCTAGAGTTTTTATCCGATGAGATTATGGTTATATTGATTGCAGCCATGCCAGTCTTGGAGCTAAGGGGTGCTATTCCCTTTGGGGTATCTCTAGGCATGCACCCTTTGCATGCTATGTTGTTGGGGATCTTGGGAAGCATGCTGCCAGTACCGTTTTTGCTATTGTTTTTAAAGCCTATATTTAGAGAAATGAGAAAAAATAGCTTATTTAGGAAGTTTGTAGAGTGGCTTACCCGTAGAACCATGAAAAAAGCAAAAAATATTAAAAAGTATAGTGCTTTGGGGCTTTTAATCTTTGTGGCGGTACCGTTACCTACCACAGGGGTGTGGACTGGGTCTATTGCAGCAGCGTTACTGGATATGCGCTTTCGGACTGCAATGTTGGCTATATTTGTTGGAAATTGCATTGCGGCGTTGATTATGATGATATTAAGCCACGCAGCATTTGGATTTTAAAGGGTTAGAAGTTAGATGTTAGAAGTTACAACCAAAAGCCAAGAGAGGTTTTCAACCTTAACCTCAACCTCAATCTTTATAGAATAGGAGCTGTACTACAATATGAAACAGAAATATATGATCGTGATAATGCTTATACTCAGTTTACTACTCCTCGCTGCATGTGTTGAGATTGAAGACGTAGTAAAGCCTGTGGAGCAGTCCCAGGGGAACCAGTTGTTAGAGGTGCATTTTATTGATGTGGGACAAGGTGATGCTATTCTGATCAAAACGCCTGTGGGAGAGAGTATATTAATCGATGCTGGAGGCAATGACGACGAAGAACGGGTTGTAAGTTATCTTCAAAAACAAGGAATCGTATCTTTAAAGGCTGTGGTAGGAACCCATCCCCATGAAGACCATATCGGGGGCTTAGATAAGGTGATTGATCATTTCACTGTGGAAAAGGTATATATGCCCAAGGTGATTCATAACACAAAGACCTTCGAATCTGTTCTGGATGCCATAGATCGGAAGGGATTAAAAATCACCCGGGCGATTCAAGGGGCAAAATTAGAATTAGAAGGTATCCAGGGTACATTTTTAGCGCCTATTGCAGATAAATATGAAGAACTGAATAACTATAGTGCAGTCATTCGCTTACAATATCAGGATACAGTTTTTCTTTTTGCCGGAGATGCAGAGGCTTTGGTAGAGAAAGAGATGTTGGTGAGCAATCCATCAGATTGGCTAAAAGCAGATGTACTGAAGATCGGCCATCATGGGAGTAAAAGCTCTACCACGGATCCATTTTTAGAAGCCGTAGCGCCTAACTATGCCGTCATTTTATCTGGAAAAGACAATAAATATGGTCATCCCCACAGAGAAACCATGGATAAGCTTGAGAATAGGGGTATTCAAACATTAAGAACGGATATGGACGGAACAATCGTATTGAAGAGCGATGGACAAAATATTCAGATTCTGAAAGGGGAATAAAGAAATGTATGTTTTGGATCGTATAGAGGGTAATTGGGCAGTGATCGAATATGGCAAAACCATGATACAGCTGCCCAAAGAACTGCTTCCTGAAAATGCAAAAGAAGGGGATTTTCTTCAAATACATATTTCTATCGATATGGAACAGACTAAAACGAGGAAAGAAAGTCTGGCAGAGAAAGCGGAAAGGTTATGGGAGGATTAAAAAAAGTGTTGACTTTACCAAACATCCATGATAGTATTTTTTCTGTTGAATTGAATAGAAATCTTGATGCCTTATCAAGAGTGGTGGAGGGAATAGGCCCTGAGAAACCCGGCAACCGGTAACATACGCGGTGCTAAATCCTACGGAGTATACGATCTGAGAGATGAGGGCGAGTTGGTAATAGACCTCTTCTTGTAATGAAGAGGTTTTTTTATTTAGATTTAGGGTAGAATATACAGGTAAAGGTTGTAGGTTATAGGTTGTATGTTGTAGGTTGTAGGTTAGCTTCGAAGCTGGACTTGAACACCGGTCACCGTAAACCGCGTACCGAGATTCTGAAATTTACGCTGAATCAAGCAATCATTTTATTAGTCAATAAAACTCAAAACATACATATATCAAAGGAGGTACACAAATGACAAGAAGATTATTTACTTCAGAATCAGTGACAGAAGGACATCCAGATAAAATCTGTGACCAGATTTCAGATGCCATTTTAGATGCTATTTTTACAGAGGACCCGCAGGCTCGTGTTGCTGCAGAGACATCGGTAACAACAGGACTTGTATTGGTAGCAGGAGAGATTACAACGAATTGTTATGTAGATATTCCAAAGGTAGTAAGAAGAACCATTGAAGAGATCGGTTACACAAGAGCGAAGTATGGTTTCGATGCAGATACTTGTGCAGTACTTACTTCTATTGATGAGCAATCTTCTGATATCGCCATGGGTGTGGATGAAGCTCTAGAGCACAAAAAAGGTGAAATGGATGATATGATTGATGCGATTGGCGCAGGAGATCAGGGAATTATGTTTGGTTTCGCTTGTAATGAAACGCCTGAGTTAATGCCGCTACCGATTTCATTGGCCCATAAGCTGGCAAAGAGATTATCAGAGGTAAGAAAGAATGGAACATTAGAGTACCTTCGTCCAGATGGAAAGACACAGGTAACTGTTGAGTATGTGGATAATAAGCCAGTGCGTGTAGATACAATTGTTATTTCAACACAGCATAGCCCAGAAGTAAATCAGCCAGAAATCGAAAGAGACATGATTGAGCATGTTATCAGAAAGATTGTACCGGCAAATCTTTTAGATGATCAAACAAAATATTACATCAACCCTACAGGAAGATTCGTAATTGGTGGACCTCAGGGAGATGCTGGATTAACAGGTAGAAAGATTATCGTAGATACTTACGGTGGATATGCAAGACACGGCGGTGGCGCTTTCTCAGGGAAAGACCCTACAAAGGTAGACCGTTCTGCAGCTTATGCAGCAAGATACGTAGCAAAGAACATCGTTGCAGCAGGCCTTGCTGATAAATGTGAGATCGAGCTTGCTTACGCCATCGGTGTGGCACAACCGGTATCTATTTTAGTAGAAACTTTTGGTACTGCTAAAATTAGCGAAGATGCTATGGCTGAATTGGTAGCAAAGCATTTTGACTTAAGACCAGCAGCCATCATTAGAAATTTAGACTTAAGAAGACCGATCTACAGACAAATAGCTGCTTATGGACACTTTGGAAGAACGGACGTAGATCTTCCTTGGGAGAGAACTGATAAGGCAGAAATACTAAGAAAAGAAGCTCTTGGAGAGTAATAGAAAAACAGAAATAACCCCGCATTGCGGGGTTATTTCTGTTTTTGGTAGGTATAGGATGTAAAGTATGGAGTACATATTTCTGTATCCTTGCATATGCTAAATAAAAGGGGTAATTCCATGGGACGAGAGATATGGATGCAGTGGTTTATCTGGGTTTTCTTTCTATATGGCCTCTTTGAATTTATATGTATGCTCTTCAATAGATCTCCATGGTATAAGAGAAAGGAGAGCAGTAGGCTGATTATGGTCATTCATAATGGTGAGGATTATGTTGAAGGATTGCTGAGAACCCTAACTTCTCAAGGGTTTGAAATTGATATAGTGGACGAGAAATCTACGGATGCTACCAGGGGAATTGTGGAAAAGCTATCCTATGATCAGGGAAATATTCATTTGATAGAGGGATACTTTGGGAAGGTAGAGGGTGAGATCTCCCAAAGCAGTCAATTATGATTTATGTCATAATAGCTTCAAATAGGCCAGCAGAGGTACATTCATATACATGGAGATGAGAATTTTTTCATGAGTTTAGGAAGCTAAAGGTCGACTTAAGGGTAAGTCGGCTTTTTTCTTTTTTGTCCTATCAGCCTACAATGGGGTTATACCATGGTAAATAGAGGACCGGTCCTCCTTAAACGGAGGAGGAACAAATATGGAGTATCTATTGAAGGATTTAGTTTTGGATTGTAAGGCAGGAAAGGAATTAGCAAAGCAGGAGGTCTTGGAGCGGTTGAGACCTTTGGTGATGGCTTCTATAAGGAAGTATTATTTTGGCTCTGAATCCTATGAAGATCTATTGCAGGAGGGATATTTAAAAATCTTAGTGGAGATTGGGCGATTTGATGGGGAGCGAGGTGTGCCCTTTTTAGGATTTATAAAGCAACAGTTAAGATATTTCTATATGGACAAAGGGAGGAAGAAGATCAGCGCACTATCATTAAACAATCTAATCGTAGAAGGGGATGGGGTTACGGAATTTATAGAGATGGTACGTGACGATGGACCTGGTATTGAGGATTTGCTGATGGGGAAGGAGATGCACTTTGCTTTGGGACAGGCTTTGGGGGTGTTAACAGAAAAACAAAAAAAGGTACTGTTGTTGCATTATGGACATGGGATGAGCCTCGTTAAGATTGCAGATCGATTGGGTGTCCATTATCAGACAGTAATAAAAACCAAGGACGCCGCCCTCCGCAAGTTGAAGGGGTGTATAGATCTATGATTTATCTAGGGGATGGACGGCACCTTTTTTCAAAAACACTATACTAACTTTTTCATGGGATCACTATCTATAGTACTGAAAGGAGGTGATTTGGATGCCAGTAAATGTAACGTTAGGTGCTTCTAGACTTAGAATCGCATACAGCCTAGGTGTTGACGGAAATGGAAAAGAGAAACTTAAAACCAAAACCTATACCAGCATAAAACCAACGGCATTGGATGATGATGTGTATACAGTAGCCAGTGTTTTGTCAGGATTACAGAACAATCCTGTGGTGAGTGTAGGTAGAGTAGATGAGAAGAAAATTACCCAGGCGTAGTTTTGATCTCAGGGACAAGTAATGGAAGGAGGTGAAAAGAATGCCAGACAAGAGATTAGAAATGACCTTTAAGAATCAGCTGGGAACGACCATGAAGATCACTGTGGATCAAGTGAGAGATGATCTCACAGAGGTGGAAGTACAGGGTGTCATGGACCTCATCATCAATAAGAATATCTTCCAAACGAGCAGCGGGGAATTAGTTTCCATAGATTCAGCGAGAATCGTAACTACGGATGTAGAAGAGGTGATTGCGTAGGAGGTGACATACCGTGGAAGAGATGTATACTCATATTGCGAATCTGGGATTTCCTATTGCTGTTTCGGTCTACCTGTTGGTTCGGATTGAGGGGAAATTAGAATATCTCAGCGCCAGCATCCATGAGTTGGCAAAGGCGGTTACGGCCATGAAGTAAGTAGAAAAGGGGATGTTTTCAGGAAACTGGAAAACATCCCCTTTGTACATAGACAGGTAAAGAAGAATAGGGTATAATAGATTAAAATCGAACATACGTTCTTGGAGATGAGGTGAAATCCTATGAAGTTAGAGCAGGTTATTGAAAAAGGGATCTACGCATTGGTACCTACCTATCAGCCTGGGAAGGGGAATGTCACAAAAATAATTGGTGCGGATGGAAGCATCTATATAGACAGTCGGGTAGTAAAAACTATTCTGAAGTCTATTTGCAAGCATTATGCGGTTCATATAGAGCATTGTAGAGAAAAATACGGAAAAATGATTAACCAACGACTTAGTGTCCCTCTGCCCATTCATAAGGATTTACTTTTGATGCCCGTAAAGGTGAGGAAACCCATGTTTGCCAATGATGGGGCCTGTGGGTATATCAATCTTCATGGCATAGAGTTGATACAAGGGAAGGATGAGAACACGGTGTTTGTGCTGAAGAATGGCGCAGAAATTGAGTGTATGCATCGGCTCAGAACCGTTTACCAGCATGTAAATAATGCACGGCTCATTGCTAGACAGGTATCATTATTCGGAGATGATCAGGAAGGGTATGATAGGGTTCATGAATTTTATGAGTTATATCATACACCGGCTACAAAAGGCGACTTGGAACTTTTAAAAAAGGAAGTCCTTGAACTCATACGGGTGTTAAAGAAGACCTTGGGAAGATAGAAAGAAAAAAAGACCCATAAAGGCCTTTATCATTACATGAATGTGTCAATCAGTAAACCTCGAATATCATCCACTTTTTTAAGAATACGGATATTATCTTTTTCATTCTTAAGAAATTCTTGGGTTAAGCTTTCTAGCTCCCGATTAATCTCTTTGACCATAGTGAATGCCCTATGTCTTCCACGGCGATCTAAGAAGCTTTCTTTGGAGAATTGATAGGTGTTGCGTACAGCCACATCCAGGAAGTTCTGTACAAGTTTTTTATATTGTAATAGATCTCCCAAATATAGTTTATCGTTAAACTTATCAGCCTGTTGATCGATATCTGAAAGTAGATTGGTCAGCTTTTCTGAAACTGAGCCACCTTTTAACTGTTTTAGGCGCACTTCAAAGGTGGAACCAAAATCCTTTTCAATTTTAGAGGGTTCTCTAGATATGGTTTTTCCAAAGACATTTTGTTTATTGATATCTGTAACCTTTAGACTCATGGATTTCTCTCCTAACAACGAAGGATTCTATAAAGAAGTAAATTTCCTGAACGGTTGCAAACCGTTCACTACAGTTTTTTAGTACACCACAGTTCTGTAGGGAAGGGTTTGTAACCCTTCCTAAAAATAAATTCAACATGTGCAACACTGCATATATATATTTCGGCAAGATATATCAAAAAGGTTATAGTTGTTTCTAAAAAAGTTGATCATTCATAGAATCTAGTGTACCATGGGGACTTGCAAATGTACATGGTTTTGGAAGAGGCACATTGTGCTATAATAGTAGTATTAAATTCATCAGGAGGCAACTATGTCTGTAGAGATTCAAGGAATATTATCGGAAATTATTTATCGCAATGAAGCCAATGGCTATATCGTAGGGGTCATCGATACAGAAGAAAAACCCGTGACCGTCGTGGGGTACATGCCCTTGATGAATCAAGGGGAGAGCCTTGCTGTTCAGGGAAAATGGATTCAGCATCCAGTCTATGGTGAGCAGCTAGAGATTTTATCCTACAGGCAGGTTGCCCCCAATACCCTTGAAGGCATTGAAAACTATCTCGCATCGGGAGTAATCAAAGGCATTCGGGCCAAGATGGCGAAAAAAATTGTGGATGAGTTCGGAAAAGATGCACTGGATGTCATTCAATATACTCCCCACTTGCTCATGAAGATTGAGGGGATTGGACAAGCAAAGGCAAACATGATTGCGGAAGCCTTTCAAGAGCAGCGGGAGCTTCGAGAGGTTATGTTATTTCTCCAGCAGTTTGGGGTGACGCCAAATTATGCGGTGAAGATTTATAAGAAATATGGAGATGATGCCATAGGACGCATCAAGGAAAACCCATATCGTCTTGCCGATGATATCATTGGGATTGGATTTAAGATGGCCGACACTATTGCCAAGAGGATGGGAATCGATCCCCAATCCCCTTATAGGGTGATGTGTGGGATTAAATATATGCTAGGACAATATAGTTTAGAGGGACATACCTATATCCAGAGGGAGGAACTGGTGGAATCAACGGCAAAGATGCTGGAGGTCCACAGAAGCCTGGTGGAGGGGGGTATATCCAACCTTGCCTTGAATTATGATATTCAATTGGAAAACCTTGAGGGAGAAGTGGTGGTATTTGCGATG
>CALECF010000045.1 GCA_937948705.1 uncultured Anaerosolibacter sp.
TTTTACCCACTGCGGACATGTGGGAAAAATCTTGAGAAGCCCCAGGAGCGACCCTGCCTAAATTATCATATTCGAAAGTGTCTTGGGCCTTGTACAGGAAACGTGAATCACGAAGCCTATGATAAGATGATCCAAGAAATCATTCTTTTTCTCAGCGGTAAACAAGATGAACTGGTGAAGGAGATTGCCAGAAAAATGCATAGGGTAGCAGAAGCTATGGATTTTGAGAAGGCGGCAGAATATAGGGATCAGATTTTGTCTATTCAAAGCATCTTGGAAAGGCAGAAGGTTATTTTTGCTACAGACATCGATCAAGACGTTATTGCCATGGCACGAGGCGTTGATGAAGTGTGCGTCATGGTTTTCTTCCTTCGGGGAGGCAAGCTTATGGGACGAGAGCATTACATGGTGACAGCTGCAGAAGAGGACGAAAGAAAAGAAATTTTAAGTTCTTTTTTGAAGCAGTTTTATGGGGGCACTGCCTTTATTCCTAAAGAAATATTGCTGGAGGAGGAACTCGAGGATGGGGATCTCATTGCTGAATGGTTAACCACAAAGAGGGATGGGAAGGTCAGTGTGAAGAACCCTAAAAAAGGGGAGAAAAAAGAGCTCCTCGAGATGGTTCATAAAAATGCTGTTGAAATTTTAGAACAATTTAGTGAAAAACTCATCAAGGAGAGACAAAAGAGCTTGGGGGCCCTGGAAGAATTAGCTTCGTATATTGGGCTAGATAAAGACCTCTATCGAATAGAAGCCTATGATATTTCTAACACCCAGGGAGTTCATTCTGTTGCCTCTATGGTAGTGTTTGAGGGGGGGAAACCTAAATACAGTGATTATCGTAGATTCAAAATTAAGACCATAGAAGGTCCCAACGATTATGGTAGTATGCAGGAGGTTGTTTATAGAAGGTTTAAGAGGGGATTGGACGAGAAAGAATCCATGGAGCAAAAAGGAATCATGGATAAGGATGGAAAGTTCTCCAGGTTGCCAGATCTTATTTTGATTGACGGTGGATTAGGACACGTCAATGCTGCTGCAGATGTATTGGCAGCATTACAAATAAATATTCCGATTGCAGGTATGGTAAAGGATGAGCGCCATCGAACAAGGGATCTAATTTATCATGGGGTAGAATTAGGCTTGAATAAAACATCTAATGCCTTTTTGTTGGTCGCAAAGGTTCAGGAGGAAGCCCATCGATTTGCCATTACCTACCACAAGAGTCTTAGAGGGAAGACAGCGGTACAGTCCATACTAGATGAAATACCAGGAATCGGTGAGAAGAGACGGATTGCCCTAATGAAACATTTTCAATCAATCGATAGGATTAAAAGGGCAGATGTGGAGGCGCTCTGCCAAGTAGAAGGCATGAATCGGAGAGCGGCACAACAAATCAGAGACTTTTTTGATAGAGGAAAACAAGAGGAAAGGTAGGGGGAAGCCTTGAGAAGTGTCAGTATTGGAGAATTATGTACGGATCTAAACCTAGAGGTGATTCATCAATCAAGTCAAGGGGATATTAAGATCACTGTCAATGATGTGAATCGACCTGGCTTGCAGCTTACAGGGTTTTATAAGTCCTTTGCCTATGAGCGGGTACAGATCATTGGCAAAGTAGAATGGAATTATTTTGAAACCCTTACACCACAGCTTAGGAAACAAAGGGCCAAGGAACTTTTTTCCTATCCTATTCCCTGTGTAATCATTGCGAGGGATTTGGAGGTCTATGAAGAATTACTGGAGGCAGCTAAAAAGTTTAATATTCCTCTTCTCCGTACAAAAATGGCTACCACAAAGTTTGTAAGTATGCTGATAAGCTATTTAGAGGATAAGCTAGCGCCGGTGATCACAAGGCATGGGGTACTGGTAGAGGTCTATGGCATCGGGATACTGATGGTCGGAGAAAGTGGTATAGGAAAGAGTGAAACGGCCCTGGAATTAATTAAAAGGGGTCATCGTTTGGTTGCTGATGATGCTGTGGAAATCAAAAGGGTGGATAATAGTACCCTGGTGGGGAGTGCTCCTGAGGTCATCCGTCATTTTATGGAAATTCGCGGGGTAGGCATCTTGGATGTGGTGCAATTATTTGGAGTTGGAGCCGTGAGGAATACGAAAGCGATTGATATGGTGATTGAACTGGAGAACTGGATCGATCAGAAGCAATATGACCGTCTAGGCATGGATGAAGAGTATAGCAATATATTAGGGGTGGATGTACCTAAAAATACGATTCCTATTAAACCTGGTCGGAACTTGGCCATGATCGTGGAGGTGGCAGCAAGAAACCATCGCCAAAAAAGGATGGGGTTCAATGCGGCAGAAACCCTAAATAATAGATTACTCAAGCAAATGAATGGGGATGTGGGTGAAAAATAAATAGACAGAGGCAGGGATTGATCAATCCCTGCCTCTGTCTATTTATTTTTCATTCTTATTTTTGTGCACATTCAGATGCGGAGCCTTTTAGAATTTCAAGGCCATGGGCAAGGCTAGGTAGGATATACTCAATACTTTCCTTCACCGCCTTAGGACTGCCAGGGAGATTGATAATCAACGTATTGTTTCGTATGCCAGAAATTGCCCTGGAAAGCATAGCTCTGGATGTGATTTGTAAGCTGTGATAGCGGATTGCTTCGGAGATGCCTGGGGTAAGGCGATGAACTACTTGAAGGGTGGCTTCTGGGGTGATATCTCGCATGGAAAAGCCCGTTCCCCCAGAGGTTAAAATCAAATCAA
>CALECF010000046.1 GCA_937948705.1 uncultured Anaerosolibacter sp.
CAGGAAATGGTAAAAAGAAAATTGGTATAGAGGAAGAGGCGGATCATTCGCCTCTTTTATATTTTTTTGACTTGTTCTGATTGTGGAAATTAGGACTGTCCTTAGACTGTTTAATAAGGGCAGCATGATACGAATTCTTACTCTCTGTAATATTTATCTAATTCCCATTTCAACGGATTGGTGTGGATATACTCCCATATTTTCTGATATTCTGTCTCATTACGAATAATATGATCGTGGTATGATTTCTGCCATACCTTTTTGTCAAAGGGTAAATAACTTTCGTTTTTGACATCAGTTAGCTGGTCTACTAATGATATTCATATATTTTAAATATCATAATTTGCCGTATAATCCAAACAAAGCTTGAATGGAGAAAACATAAATCATCTTTTCTTCCCATCCTTCAACCATTATAAAACATATTATTTAAAAATTGTAAAATAATTGTCAAAAAAGAAGGAATATTCTGTGTAATAAAGAATAGGTTATGGTAGATTTTGTAATATTAGGAGGAGTTCTATGAGGAGATACTTGGCAGTACTGCTGCTTATGGGATGTTTTTTTATCGTCAACGGCTACGGCCAGGAAACGACAACTGTTACCCAAGAAGTTTATCAGGAGGTTTATTACAGAGCAAGTGGCGGAGACAATTATTTTTCAGATATCAATAAAGCAATAACCGCTGTAGCACCAGAGGGGACAGTGTATATTGAAGGACCGCTTGTGCTATCCAACAGGATTGTGATCCAAAAGCCTATGCATGTTAAATTCTTAGGGCAACATGAAATATCCATACCAACAAATAGATCAGTATTCTATCTATATCCTCCTAGTGATATACAGAAGTTTTCCGTAGAGGGAATGGGCTTACGGGGGACAACGAACACCGGGATTACTGGATGGGCAAAAGAAATATCCGTAAAGAACGGACGATTTCAAAATTGCGTCCCCATTGATTTGTCACGAGATAGGGGGGCCTACCGTATTGATTTTATCGACTGTGAATTTATTGATTCAAACCTAGAGGTAGATAGAACCAGCTTCAGCACAGAATTACACCTATACAACAATGATTTTTCTGTAACAGGGCAGAGGATCAGAGCGATTTATTTAGAAAATAATGCAGTCTATGCAATCAATAATATTTTCAACCGTACCACCATCACCATGAAGGCGGGGGGTAATGTTTCCGGAGAATTCCGGAGAAATCAATTTACAGGAAGTGCGGGGACCATTACCGTATCTGGAAATATAAAAGACTTGATTTTTCGAGAAAATAGCTTTTTACGGGAGATGCCTACCTTTATTCGAAATGTAACGCAAATACCGATAGATTTTAAAAGAAATTGGTGGGGGGATCGAAAAGGGCCAAATACAGATAGAATTGAGGGGCTTGTAAATACCAATGATTGGGCACTCTTTGAAGATTTTAGCCGTTTTTCACAGGACTCCTACACCCTAGAGGATTTGCGGGAAGCCTGCGCTCGGATGGAGAAAGACTGGCAACATGACAGCTGGCTCTATGACCGAGATGAAAACAACGTCATTGATCTTTTAGATGTGTTTGCCATCCTTCGGATGATAGAATAAGGGGGTGTCATTTTGAAAAGAACACGCTATATACTAGGTGTCTTATGTCTAATTATTTGTGTTGGAACTACCAGGGGCTATGGTCAAACCCAGGAACTGCAGCTTCAGATAGATCAGAAAAAAGTACAGATCGACAAACCCCTTGTTGTAACATTGATCGGAAAAGACCTAGATCAAATCATTGGAACAGATATTGAGCTGTTATACGACCAAGAGTATTTTCTGTTATTGTCCAAGGAGAATCTATTTCCACAGAATCAAATAATAGACCTTCAGACTATCCATGATACTTTTAAAGACGAGCCTGGAAAGATAAGAGTAGTATTTGGATTAAAAGGACAGTTGCAGCCATGGACGGGAGAAGAAAGGCCATTGGTTCAATTCATTTTTGAAGCGCGGCGCCCAGGAGAAGGGAAGCTATCTGTCAGTGAAAATAGTAGGCTGGTAGAAGTTGTAGAATCCCGCCATCGATGGATGCAGCCTGACTTTAATACAGCACCCAACTTAATCAGCATCTATGGATGGGGAAGCTTTACAGGAAAAATCCATCTAGAGGATGAAGACGAGATAAATGGAACGAATGCTTTCTGCTTTCAGGGAGAAACGCCAATAGAAGAGAGAGTGCCTGATCGAGATGGAAATTTTCTCTTCAATCAGCTGCCCGATGGCTCCTATAGGGTAAGAATTGAGAAATCAGGATATCTTCCCTCAGAACATTCCTTTGAAATTGTGGAAGGATTGGTGGCTACACATGAATTTCATCTAGAAAAGATTAAGGATGAAGAGCCAATACCAGAGGATCCGAAGGAAGAACCAAGGCCTGGGGAACCAGGGGATGAGGATCCCCAAGAAGAACCAAACCATGAAGATCCAAAGAAAGAAGCTCCGAAAGAAAACCCAAGTTTAGAAGTGCCTAAGGACAAAGAAGAGGATATTAATTCTGGCGAGAGCGACAATAATGGCCTCATACCTAGGAATGCATCACCAAGGAAAGGCTTAGAAGAAGAAAGTAAGCCAAATGCTCTCCTGAAAGTGGATAACCTTACCCTTTACATAGACTCCTTGCCTATTTCTGTGGATAATCTCAAAATTCTCTCCCTAGATATCCACAACAGCAATCAAAAAGAATTTGTGTTACGCAGTAAGGTATATCAAATCAGCCTGCCGCAAGAAGACAAAGACCTATGGATTCCCTTTAAGATTAAACTGAATGACAGCATAGAAAACCCAGAAGCTGTAGGAATCTATGAATATCTAGAGGCACAGCAGAAATGGGCATATAGAGGTGGAGAAATTCAGTTATTGGAAGGCACTCTTGAGGGACTTGTCCAAAGCAATCGTATTTTTGCAATCATGGAAAACAGGGATTATCAAAGCTTTGAGGATGTTGAAGGGCGAGAATTAAAAGAAATCATCAGAAAGCTTGCCATGAGAGGCCTTATCCTGGGATTTGGCGATGGAACCTTTCGGCCCAATCAACCCATTACCCGTGAAGAATTTCTTGCGGTGCTCATAAGACTATTTGAGGTTCCTGTGATGCAAGCCTATGATAATGGGGATAACACTTCGTGGTTCAGCGATATACGTTATACATCGATACATTTAGGGATACTTCAAGGAGATTTGGCTAGAAATACAGGATTAAGTATGGAAGAGATGATAGATCTTATAGATAGAATGAAAGACATCATGAGAATGGAGGGAATGGCTGGACAAGGAGAGAAAATCAGCAAGGAAGAAATAGAGAGCGAAAAAACCATGACAAGGGCTGAGGCTGTAGCATTTCTTTACAGGGTTTTTGAACTATAGGAAAGAAGTAAATAAAAATCGATGAATATAGGCGCAGGGAGAGACAGTCCGTTTAAAAACTGTCATCCTGAGTAAAATGATGGGTCTAGAGACTTAAAAGATTAGATTCTTCGCTGGCTCAGAATGACTCAGACCCATCCTAGGGTGATCAAGTATCTTTGCTACGAAAAGATTTTCTCTCTTAGCAGTCATCCTGAATGTAATGAAGGATCTAAGATTTTAGAAGACAAAGTGCTTTGCCAGGCTTAGCGTGACTCAGATAAAGTAAATGGCTTTTCCCATATCCTGGCGACACCCTAATCATTCTCCAAAATAAATTTTTCAAATCGAGCAAAAAAGGATAGATCGTTACTATCCTTTTTTGATGTAAAAAGTCTTCAAAGATATAAAAATCTACAAAATACGACAAAAAATAGGTAAATTCTACTATATAATAATAAAGCTGAGAATTTAACATATAAGATGCAGGGGGCAGATGTATCATGAGAAACAGAAAAAAGTATAAAATGGTCTTATTTTTCATCATTCTTATTCTACTAGTTCCGCAAATTGGACAAGGAGCGGCTATGAAGTACGCCTATGAGGTTCGGGAACACAAAAACGGATATAAGCATGTGATCATCCAGGATCTCAATAAGGAGCTTTTGTTAAAACCAGGAAACACAATTTTCTACGCAAATGGGGAAGAATATTATACGGAAGACCCCTTTATTATGAAGGATGGGGCATTAAATGTGACAGAAACCCAACAAAACTTCATTGAGCAAAACAGAGAAGATAAAAAGATTTTAAAAGTCTATAAGGGTGTTACTATAGACCGAGTAAAACATCAAAAGAAGGTGCCTGTTTTTGCAGATCTATCCATGAAAAAGGTCGTGGAACAAGTCCCTGTCAACCAAGAGGTACGGGTACTAGAAACCCTTTTAGATGGCTACTTTAAGGTGATGACGCCCTCACACAAAATAGGCTATATGGACGCAAGATTTGTAAAGCTGACCGATGATACATTACCTTCTATCTATAATAGCTTGGACAAAGTCAATAAGGACAAGGTATTTATCGTGAGTCAAAAGGAGCAAAAGCTCTTTGTATATGCAAAAAACCAAAATGACGAATATGCCTTGGAAAAAGAGATCACCATAAGTACAGGTCTACCCACAGAGCATACCCCTAATGGTTATTTCCTCATCAAGGAGCGTCGAGGCAAATGGTTCTATAATCCCAAATACCAAGCGGGAGGACACAACTATGTGGAGTTTAAGGGAAGCTATCTTCTGCATAGCGTAGCCTCTGATAAAAATGGGAAGCCAAAGCCAGAACGACTGGAAAAACTAGGTCAGCAGGCATCCATGGGGTGCATCGGCATGCTGATCCCGGATTCAAAGTATATCTATGACAATGCGAAAGCAAATATGCTGTTGGTGATTGACAACGAAACGAAGAGGATTGAGGATATTTTTCCGCATTTGAAGAAAGTAGTAGTTGATCAACCAACGCTAGTGGAGGATACTCTCAAAACAGAAGAAGCCAAAATGATAGAATTGAATGATGTTGTAGAGAATGAAGAGCTTCCCATCCAGTAGCATACGAATGATCAATGCTCTGTAGGAGCGAACTCTGAGTCTATCCAAAAGATTTTGTAGGGAACGGCCCCTGTGCCGTTCTGATTAAAATTCCAATAAAATAAGGACACCGTCGGTGTCCTTATTTTATTGGAATCGTTAAGCTGTTATTCAACATCCTTGCCACATCACCTCTGGTTGCGGGCGTAGATGCTTTGATGGTCATGTTCTTAGTGATGCCCAGTTCATTGGCTTTATCAATAAAGTTATCTGGC
>CALECF010000047.1 GCA_937948705.1 uncultured Anaerosolibacter sp.
GATTTCATTAATTAAATCCTAAGGAAAAAGATAAAAAGGCTATGGTAAAACTCCCACTAAAAACCCTATAATGTTATTTAAGTAACATTACTATAGTAATGTTTTTTGTATTTAATTCTTGACTATAGTCAATATAACTGATATAATTTATTTTGTCAACAGAAGAAAGGTTTGATAAAAAATGGGAAATGAAGAAAAGAGTATATATTTTGGTGAACTCGTAAAAGAGGAAAGAACAAAACGTGGATTAACGCTAAAAGCACTTTCACAAGAGTTTCTAGAAAGGCACAAAGTTGAAGTTTCCGAAAATTATTTGTATCAGTTAGAAGCTGGCAGAAAGCAAAACCCTTCTGCCACTATTCTCCTTCCCTTAATTGACATCCTTGGTCTAGAGATTCAAGATGTGTTTGCCTCATTTGGCTATGATTATAACAGGGTAGTAGAAAATAAGTATTATGACTTGGAACAACTACCTGGTATAGATATTTTTAACGGTTTTAAGAGGCTTACATTGAAAGAAAAGCAAGTAATGGTGCAGGTAACTAAACTTATACTGTCTTTGAAAGAAAAATAATCTGTTTTTGAAAGGAAGTGATATAGCACTTTACGATACTAATGTTTAGATATTCTAGATTTATTATTTACAATACATACTAACCAAAATGGTCAGAACATGCTAAAGACAATACTAGAGGGACTCTTGAAATCTTAAACAACAAGAGTTATACGTTTTGACTGTCATTCGAAAAGGAGAATGTCAGTGAAAACTCAAGACGAAAACGAAATCAGAAGAATTCCTACAAGTGCTACAATCAAACAAGCGATTGAAGATTTCCCAAACTACCTTTACACCAATGGGAAAACAGGCTCAACTAAAGAAGCATACATGAGGGATGTTAGAGTTTTTTATGAATTCATGAAGAATAAATTTCCTTCTATTCGTTATGTTAACGCCCTTACACCAAACGAGATTAAGTTCTACAAAGACCATCTGCTTAATTTGGCTTATGGTGAGCAAGCTAGCCTCGCTACAATCAAACGTAGATTTAATGGGCTAAAGGTGTTTTTCAACTTCCTTAAAGAATCAAATTTTGTTGTCAGAAACATCATTGCTCACGACACGTTTGGCAACAAAAGGAATAATACTTATCATGGAGACCTGAATAAGTTACTCCTCCCAAACTATCTAAGACAAGACGAAATTGACATTATTATCAATGTAGCTCAAAAAAAAGTCTGTAAGAATACATATCGTGATGTCGCTGTTTTAGAGATGCTTAGAAGTGTAGGCTGTCGAAGGAGTACAATCCTTTCTTTAGAATGGAAGGATGTGGATTTTTTTAAAGAAGAAATTCTGTTAAAACATTCTAAAACTGGTAGTGCAAACTATGTACGACTACCAAAACGTCTGAAAGAAGCTCTTCTTAACTATCGGGATAGTTTGGGAGTAGTACCTATTGGAAAAGTATTCATTTCTAGGCAAGGTGAAAGCCTTTCTACTTCGGCTTTTAACGACATGTTCAAGAAGCATGTAGAGTCTTCTGGCTTTGAGGATAAGAAAGGATTTGAAATAACAGCGAAGACGTTTAGACATTCTTTCATTACGTTCATGGTGCAAAATAACATGCCCCTCGATAAAATAATGAGATATACAGGGCATAAAGACAAGGAAACCCTTGCCATCTATACGCATCTCAACGCAAATGACCTAGATGACGTTGCCAACTTGATTGGATAGATAAGGAAAAACCCATACCCCTAAAAAGGATATGGGTTAACTTATTTTTTGGCCCTTGTTTTCTAATGAGAAGTATATTATTATATAATCAAATAATTACATATGGTACAAAGGATTAACAGGTTCGATATGTACGCATATAAACTCGGTTATGGCTTGCTTGTAAAAAACCGTACAATAACAGAAAAACACTAGCCTGTAAGCTAGTGTTTATCACGTTTTAACGAGCAAATCTGTAAGCCGAGTTCTGTATTTGACAGTCATCTTTCTAGATCTACTGTTGCCAGTAGATTCAAGCGACCTACCACGGGACACGACGAGCCGCCGCTTTTTTAGTCCCTACTTGGTCTTGCTCCCGGTGGGGTTTACAGAGCCAACTAGTCGCCTAGTTGCTGGTGAGCTCTTACCTCACCTTTCCATCCTTACCAGATTGCTCTGGCGGTCTATTTCTGTTGCACTTTCCTTGGAGTCGCCTCCACTGGGTATTACCCAGCACCTTGCCCTATGGAGCTCGGACTTTCCTCGTCCGTGAATAATCACGTCCGCGACCATCTGACTTACTCGTTTTTCTTTTATTCGAGAACAAATACTATCTTATCATATGGGTATAGGTATGTCAAAGACCAAATACTGGAACTCTAATCCCTATCTCCTACCCCTATTCACTCTTGTGCAATATTCTACCACAATTGTCGCAGGTTGCAACCTCACCTTTTCTAATCGCCGTAACCGTCATCACGGGTAAATCCATATTGCATCCTGCACAAATGTCTTCATTGATACGGGCTACAGGTTTATTCTTTCTAGCTTTAATATATTCATAAAGGTCCATATCCTTTTTGCTAATCTGAGCTTTTAGCTTCTCTAATTCCTTTGTAATGTCCTCAACTTCCTTCTCAATACCCTCTATATTCTTTTGTCGTTCTCCCAACATTTTTTTTATCTGCCCGCCGAGTTTACGTTCATTACCATGCATCACATCACTATTCTTTTCATGGTTCTCCAAAGATTCAATAGCTTTGATAAGGCTTCCTTCAATTTCTGCCACTTCGCCTTCCATTTTCTCTTGATCCTTCAGTAATACAGCTAATTGCTTTAAGTCGCTAATTTTTCCGCCATATAGGTTACCCCTATTTTCTTCTTTCTTCATATTCATTTCCTCTAGTAATTGCTCCAACCGTTTTATGTCTATTTGACTTTCATCGATGGCTCCCCTTATATCCTCATACTGCTTCTTTACATTTTTATGCTCCTGGATATTTTCCTGAATTACCTTTCCACCCGTAAACTGTTTCTTTTGTTTCATTACTTCCTCTAATTGTTCCTCTAGTTCTTGTAATCTCCATAATTGATCCGTTGTTTTCATAGAATCCCCGCTTTCATTATAATTTTTCATGTTCATCAGCCTACTTATTAACTTCATTCATACTTGTCTTTGATAACTGAAAAAGAATAGGCAAAAAAAACCTATTCTTAGAGAATGCAAAACGGATTGATATACACGGTTGATGGAAATATATCAATATTGTAATTCAATTGTTTCGACATTTCCTCTAAGGAAAGGGCAATCATTCTACATGCAAAAGCCTCTGTTTCAAAATGCCCTGCATCGATAACAGCTATACCCAATTGTGCAGCATACTGGGCATCATGGTATTTTACATCCCCAGTAATGTAGCAGTCACAGCCAGCTTTATAAGCATCGTAAATAAACTCTGCACCACTCCCTGTGCAAAGGGCAACCTTTTGAACCCATTGATTCACATCGCCAACTACTCTGACATAATTCAAACCTAGTTTCAGCTTTATTTCATCACAAAGTAAGGACATCTTCATACTTTCCTTCAACATACCTACTCTCCCTATCCCATGTGATTCTATTTCATTGGTCAGGGCGAATATGTCATAGGCTACTTCCTCATAAGGATGAGCATCTTTCATCTTTTGTATCACGGCCTTCATATTCTTTTGACTTACAATCGTCTCTAGTCGATATTCTGATGTTCTCTCAAGCTTATTTTCTATGCCTATATAGGGGTTACTGCCCTCCAAAGGCATAAAAGTTCCTTTACCCATCGTTTGATAGGTACAATAACTATAATCACCAATATGTCCTGCGCCTGCATCACAAATAGATGTCCGTACTTCTTCTATATGGCTCTCTGGTACAAACACCACAATCTTATAATATAATTCTTGATATGATTTCTTTAACAATGCCACACTTTCTAGATTCAATAATTTGGCGAAAACATCATTTGTTCCGCCCGCTGCGCTATCTAGATTCGTATGGGCGCAATAAAGGATGATATTATGTTGTATTAGCTTATGAACCATTCGACCAACAGGATCATGGGTGCAGATTGATTTTAATGGCTTAAAGATCAAAGGATGATGGGTAATCACCATATCTACCTTTTTCTCAACAGCCTCATCAATTACGGCATCCGTCACTTCTAAACAGACCATAATTTTGTGAACATCCCTATCCCTATCACCTATTTGAAGACCTACATTATCCCATGATTCTGCCAAATAAGTAGG
Organism: uncultured Anaerosolibacter sp.; assembly: GCA_937948705.1. The sequence goes on from CALECF010000047.1 coordinate 4,283, forward strand.
TGCAAGGCCCTCTATTAACTTTATGACTGTTTTACATTTTTCAGGCATGCCAACACCTCTTCCAGTTTCTCAACCTTTTGAAGACACATATCTCGCTTTTCATTTGCAATCTCACTGTTCTGTCCAGCAAGCTGACCAAGAATCTCACTGTACTTCTTCAGATGCTTATTGATAAACTCCACCACTAGTGGATCTTTATTTTCAATAAGCTTTTCTCCAATTTCATAGTAAATCTCATCTGAAACAGATTGTATTCCTTTTTGCACAACCATGATTTCATAGATTCGATGATCTTCTTTCACAAGCCTTTCATTCACAATCTTGAAGCCATTGCTTAAAAGCCATCGTCTCAAATCATCTTGGGCTACCATAGGCTGAAGCACAAAAGTGTTTATGGAAGTAGTGATTTCGAGATGACCCACCAAAATATCTCGGATCAATAGCCCGCCCATACCTGCAATAATCACAGTATCTACTTCACCGGCTTGTAAAACTTCTAGTCCATTACCCAATCTCGCTTCAATGTAATTCTCCATATGATGTAAAGCGATATTTTTTTGAGCACTTTGCAACGGACCATTATTCACATCCGCGGCGATAACTTTCCTAGCTATTTTATTTTTTATCAAATATACAGGTATATAGCCATGATCCGTCCCAATATCTGCTACACGATCATTTTGTGGTATAAGCTTCGCAATCGTTAAAAGTCTAGGTGTTAATTTCATAAAATCCCTCACTATATTATCCATTATATCATATTATGATCACTATTCCCTAAGTAGATTTGGTAAACCTTCTACAAAATGAGATAAGTCCATGTAGCTACCTCTATAATCTGCAATAATTTCCATATTACTCCTATTAATGATATTATCTTCAACTAAGAAGGTTTTCATTCCTAGTTCAGCTACTATCAAATCCTCTTGCACATCATTTCCGACCATTAAACAGTCCCTAGGACTTTTATCTAGCTTTGAAAGTATCTCCTTATAGAATTCTATATGGGGCTTGCAAAAATGCATCGCCTCGTAGTCCGTGATTAGTTCGAAGTCATCTGGATCAAGTCCAGCCCAATGAATGCGATGAAGAATCGCTTGTCTTGGAAACAAGGGATTCGTCGCCACAACAAGTGTATAGCCTTTTTTCTTTAGTGACAAAATCATTTCCTTGACTGTTTGTAATGCTTTGCTATTACTTTTTAATTCTTTAAATTCTATTCTATAAAATTCATCTAGAATGGGGGCAATTTCATCCAGGTTTTTTTGAATTTTAGGACAAAAAACCTCCATAAATGCGTCTGCATTGGTTTTGCTAGCTTCCCTATTTCCAATCATATACTCCGTAGATTCCCAGAGGGCTTTTTTGAATAGTTTTTCTTCTACTATATGGGAACACTTTTTTGATAGGGCATCCAAGTATTGTCCTAAAAAACGCTCCATATCAATGGGCAGCAGTGTCCCATCTAAGTCGAAAAGAATTGTATCCATCATAGTTTCCATCCTTTCTCCAAAAATTCTCATGATAATTTCTCACTTTTAACAAAAAATAATCTAGGAGGTGTTTTTCATGAATGAAAAAAAGACACAACATTCTCGCGATACAGCTCCTACTCAAAATTTTATTGGCTTCAAATGGGGTGGAACAACAACCGAGTGGGAAGAAGAAGCAGATCAGTTCATGAACTGTCTTCAAGATCAATTCGATGCTAAAGAAAATAATGCCAAAAAAGAAAAGAAAATAGAGTATGGAAAACAAAAACAATATTGGTAGTTTCCCTTACCCTAGCAAATCTCTTACATCTAAATCATATTATGCTCACAGATAAGTTCTTTTTATTCCCACCAATTATAAAGATTCGCTTGAGCAAGCGAATCTTTATTCTAGATAATCCTTTAATTTCTTGCTTCTGCTAGGATGTCGTAGCTTCCTCAATGCCTTTGCTTCAATCTGCCTTATTCGCTCTCTTGTAACATCAAATTTCTTCCCTACCTCTTCTAACGTTCTTGCACGTCCATCATCCAATCCAAATCTCAGGCGTAAAACTTTTTGTTCTCTAGGTGTCAATGTATCCAGAACTTCTATCAGTTGTTCCTTTAACATAGAGAAGGCTGCAGCTTCTGCAGGAGCTGGTGCGTCATCATCAGGTATAAAATCCCCCAAATGACTATCTTCCTCTTCCCCGATAGGCGTCTCTAGAGATACTGGTTCTTGAGAAATCTTTAAAATCTCTCTTACCTTTTCAACAGGAAGATCCATTTCCTTCCCAATCTCTTCTGGTCGTGGCTCCCTACCAAGTTCTTGTAGAAGCTGTCTTGAAACCCTGATTAGCTTATTTATTGTTTCAACCATATGCACTGGTATTCTAATAGTTCTCGCTTGGTCTGCAATTGCCCTTGTGATAGCCTGTCTAATCCACCAAGTTGCGTAAGTACTGAATTTAAATCCTTTTCTAAAGTCAAACTTTTCAACGGCCTTGATCAGTCCGAGATTTCCTTCTTGGATTAAATCTAAAAATAGCATTCCCCTACCGACATATCTTTTCGCAATGCTTACGACAAGACGAAGGTTTGCCTCACAAAGCCTACGCTTTGCTTCCTCATCACCCTGCTCCATCTTCTTTGCCAGTTCTATTTCTTCCTCACCAGAAAGCAATGGAACCTTTCCAATTTCTTTAAGATACATTCTAACAGGATCATCTATATTAATTCCCTTCGGGATAGAGAGGTCTAGATCTACGATTTCTTCTACTTCCGGAATATCCTCAATTTCAATTTCTGGTTCTTGCTCCCCCACAATATCGATACCCATCGAAGCCAAACTATCATAAACTTCTTCTATTTGTTCTTTGTCTAGGTCAATTTCTTCTAATGTATCCATGATCTCATTATAGGTAAGCATCCCTCGTTTTTTACCTTTATCGATTAAGTCCTTCACTGTTACGATACTGTTATCTATATTTTTGCTCATCTTGCTTCCCTCCTTCCCCATAATGTTATAACTTCTTTAACTCCTTTAAAATCTTTTCCAAATCTGTACATAGTTCCCTAATCCTCACTATTTCTTCTTGAGATTTATTTTCTTTCTTTCCTAACTTTTCTAATTCTATCTCTATACCGCGTTTTTCATCATTTAATCTATGATTATGAATTGTACTTATAAAATCCACCAAAGCTTTTTCAAGATGATCTTCTGAAATAATAACTTGGTGAATATCTCCCAATGTTTTGATTTCTTCAATATCTAAATGATTTAATAGCATATCCATATCAACATTTTGTTCCTGGACACTATATAATTCATAGATGACTCTTGCAATTTTTTTATTTATGGGATCGGTAAAATTATCATATCCCATGGCAATTTTCACTTTAGAGAAAGCTTCCTTATTTCGTATCATCAATTTTAAAATACTTCTCTCAGCTTCTAGGTATCCTTGCTTTTGAGCAGGTTGAACAGACTGCACATTATACTTATTAGTATACCTATCAGGCTTACTTCTATACTTATCTCTGTTTTGAATAGATTTTTGTACAGGATTAGACTGATGATACGCATTATTACCAAATATTTCCCTTTTTATAGCTTCCTCTGAAATCTGTGATTCCATTGCAACTTTTTTAATATAGGCATCTACCTCCACAGGACTTTTGACTTGCTTTAATAACACTGCTACAGCTTTTACAAAATTCACTTTTCCATCTGTTGTAGATAGATTATTCTCCATTCTTGTCAACAAAATCTTATAATCTATTAAAGGTAGTGCTTTCTCAATTTCCTTCAAAAAAGCCTCTTTGCCTTTCTCCCTAATAAAATCGTCGGGGTCCTTTGCTTCAATCAGTCGAACCACTCTTACTTTACAACCTAGTTCACCTAATACATCCAATCCTCGTAAAGTGGCCTTTTGTCCAGCAACGTCGGAATCGTAGGCGATGATAATTTCATCGCTATACCGTTTTAGAAGTTCTCCCTGGCTTTTCGTCAATGCAGTTCCCAGTGAAGCAACTACATTTTTGATATCGTACTGTTGGAGGGAGATTACATCCATATACCCTTCTACAACGATAATACGTTTATCTTTTCCTGCTTCCTTTTTAGCCAAGTTCAAACCAAATAAGTTGCTCCCCTTATTAAAGACAGGTGTTTCTGGGGAATTTAGGTATTTGGGTAAACTGTCATCCAATGCTCTTCCACCAAACCCCAAAACATTTCCAGTCGTATTGATAATTGGAAAGATGACTCTATTTCTAAATCGATCATAAAATCCATCCTTGGATTTCCTTTCTAAAACCAAACCAGCCTCATGAATTAATTCTTGGCTATAACCCTTTTTTAATAAGTATACATTCAGTGCTTCCCACTGATCTTCTGCATACCCAAGGCCAAATCTTTTTATGGTATTTTCCTGTAAACCTCTTCTCCTAAAGTAGGCAAGACCTAAATTCTTTTGTTTCGACAAATTCCTGTAGTAAAATAGTGCTGCTTCCCTATTGATTTCATATATTCTATTTTTTCTACTTATTTCTTCATTATCCTGCTTTTTAGATGATATTTCTTCGACATGAATTCCTACCCATTGACCCATCAACGTTACAGCATCTATAAAATCTAGATTCTCAGCCTTCATAACAAAATTAATGATATTACCTGCTTCCCCACATCCGAAACAATGATATAACTGTTTTTCATCAGATACCATGAAGGAGGGTGTCTTCTCATGATGAAAGGGACATAATCCTTTATGGTTTCTCCCACTCTTGTTCAACTGAATATATCGCGAAATGACATCAACGATCTCATTTCTACTTCTAATTTCTTCGATGATATCTTCATTTAAATGTATGCTCATTTTCATCACCTATATAATCCTTATAGTATTGTTTCTCCATTGATGCAAAATTTCCTTCTATAAAGAAATTTTTCATTCCATCTATTCAAAGGGATTATATTGTGCCTCATGAATAAGTTTGTCCAGACCTTGAATAAAGTGAAGATCATCTTCCTTTCTATGCTTAGAAGGTCCCTTCATTCTTCCTCCACCTTTCCGAATCTGTTGTCCAATGTATCTTTGCATCATCAATCGATCGATATTATCAAGATTATAAATTAATCCTCTACTAGATATACAAAATGCTTTCTTCATCAAAACCATTGAAGCAAGTCCATAGTCATCAGTAATAACTATGTCATTTTTCTTCACTCTATTTACAATGGTCATATCAACGGATTGATCTTCATTGTCCACAATGAGATACCTTGAATAGCCATCTTCCTTTGTAATATGACATATACTTGAAATCATTATAACATCAAGATTATGTTTTCGTGCTACTTCAACAGTTTCTTTCTTTACAGCACATGCATCTGCATCTACATAAATTATCATTAAATGTGACCATCCTATCTCATGGCGAATTTCATATTTCGACATATATCATCAATATTCCTTCTATTCCTTGGTCAAAACCTAAACCCGAAATTTTCAGAAACCTTATTTCCATACCTCAGGGACATAAATCTCCTTGTATTGATTGATTACATATCGATCAGTCATTCCTGCAATATAATCCTTCACAACCTCATGGATATTGTTATTTTCCATTCTTTCTCGAATTTCTAAGGGTATTTTGTCTGAATTGGTTATGAAGTACCTATACAACTGCTGGATAATGTACTGAGCCTTTTCTTCTTCTTTTTTTGCCGTCTTACTTAAGTACACGTTTTCAAACATAAATTCTCTTAATTTATTTGTATAATAAAGGGTTTCATCACTCATACCGATCTTTGCTTTTTCAAAGCTATGATAGATCACATCCATAATCATGTTGTTTATTCTGTGACTATGGCTCTCTCCCAACTTGGCGATACAATCCTTTGGCAAATCAGCGTTCGTTACGATATGTCCTCGAATTGCGTCATCAATATCATGATTAATGTAGGCAATTCGATCGCTTAGTTTTACAATCTGCCCTTCGAGAGTGACTGGCTCCATGTCTCCTGTATGATTTCGTATGCCTTCCCGAACTTCAAATGTCAGATTTAGCCCCCAACCATGACTTCCCTTCTCAATGGAATCTACAACCCTCAGGCTCTGCTCGTTATGCTTAAATCCCCCTGGATGTATACTATTTAATATTTTTTCTCCGCAGTGTCCGAAGGGGGTATGGCCTAAGTCATGTCCCAGGGAAATTGCTTCTGTCAAATCTTCATTTAATTGTAATGCCCGGGCGATGGTGCGAGAAATCTGTGCAACCTCTAAAGTATGGGTTAGCCTTGTGCGATAATGGTCCCCTTCTGGTGATAAAAAAACTTGGGTTTTATGCTTCAACCTTCTAAATGCTTTAGAATGCAAGATTCTATCTCGATCTCGCTGGTATTCCGTCCTTATAGGACATTTTTCCTCTCCAATAAGTCTTCCTTTGGTATGACTAGATTTAGATGCAAATTGTGAAAGTCTTTCCTCTTCAAACCTTTCAGTGTTTTCTCTAAATCCCATGGTTCTACCTCACTTTTTGTTATTAAATATTTTATAACATAATATATATATACCACAGCACACATATTATTCCTTCATACAATCGAACATTTTTTCGATAATTTTTCTTAATTGATTATGTGTTGTTACTTTGTGTCATATATTTTCCATAAAATTTGTTCTATAGGAAGGTGATATCATGTCAGCCGTCACAAAACTGAATCTGTCCGATTTAGATTTTATTACGAACCATATTCTCACTCACTATGACCTGGAAGTTAAAAATGTAGAGATCATAAAAATAAAAGATTCAGACAAAGAAAGAGCGATATACAAAGTAAAAACTCCACATTTAAATTATTGCTTAAAGAAAGTTTATTATTCAGTTCATGATTTAGAATTTGTATTATATTTAATGGGGTATTTAAAAAACAATGGTCTCCATGTTCCTGAGATTGTGCTCACAAAACAACAGAAGTCTTTTGTATCCCATGACCATGTTCTATTTTTTTTGATGACTTGGATTGATGGCACAAGATGTGATTATGATCGCAAGAATGATTTGAAACTCATCTCAGAAAATCTTGCTGAATTCCATTTAAGAGGCAAAGGCTTCGATTATCTACCCCTTACAACAAGTAGATATAACTATTTTAACTGGCAGACAGACTTTTTGAACAAGACTGCTAAACTAATAAAATTTAAGGAACGCATTTACAATAATTATCAGTTCAGCCCTGTCCATGAACCACTTTTATCTGTCCTCGACCTTGAATACACCATGGCCCATAAATCGATTCATTTATTAGAGGCAGTAGATTTTCAGTATCTCTTGAAAAAATCTGTGGTTGAAAATCATTACTGCCACTTAGACTATGTGAATAAAAACCTATACATTCATGGAGAGAAGGTTTTTATGATTGATTTTGATCGTTCCAAGTTGGATATTCCACTCCATGATGTTTCAAGCCTATTAAGGCGGGTTATGCATAGAGACAATACCAACTGGGATTTTTCCATAGCAAAACATATTCTTGATACTTATACCCAAATAAAACATCTGAATTCAGAAGAGAAGAAGGCAATTTTAGCGTTTCTAATTTTCCCTGAGAAACTATACAAAGAAACCCGAAGATTCATGAGACAAGATGGCGAAGAATCATACTTCATAGAAAAGTTTCATAAGATGGAGCGCCGTTCCCGTGGCAAAGAAAAATTTATAAAAGAATATGAGCATTATTACTTTAAATCATAACAAAGGCACGACTTCATGTCGTGCCCTTATTATAATCATACTTGACTACTTATTTGCGAAGGCTGCTCTAGCTGCTGCTAAGCGAGCAATGGGTACGCGATATGGGGAACAAGAGACATAATGCAATCCAATGCGGTGACAAAAATCAATGGAATCTGGATCCCCTCCATGTTCACCACAAATGCCTAGTTTTATCTCGGGTCTTGTGGCTTTGCCAAGATCAATGGCAATCTTCATAAGTTTTCCTACCCCGATCTGATCTAATCTTTGGAATGGATCTTTATCGAAAATTTCCTTTTTCCGATATTCACCAATAAACTTGCCTGAATCATCTCTTGAAAAAGCATATGTCATCTGCGTTAAATCGTTGGTACCGAAAGAGAAGAATTCTGCATGGGCTGCTATTTCATCTGCTGTTAGAGCAGCTCTCGGTACCTCAATCATTGTACCAATCATATACTCCAGCTCCACATTACTCGCTTCTATAATTTTATCTGCAGTATTCTTAATTAAATCCTTAATAATGCTTAGCTCCTTTTGATGACCAATCAACGGCACCATAATCTCAGGCTGTACATTGATATTTTTCTCTTTCTTTACTTCTATGGCCGCCATAACAATGGCCTTCACCTGCATCTCATAAATCTCTGGATAGGTAACTGCTAATCTACATCCTCTATGCCCTAACATAGGATTAAACTCTTTTAACTCCTCTACAGTTTCCTTCAGTGCTTTTATATCGATATTCATTTGACCAGCAAGCATTCTAATATCTTCATCACTGTGGGGCAGGAATTCATGAAGAGGTGGGTCTAGAAGTCTCACTGTGACCGGACGCTCTCCCATGGCTATAAAGATACCCACAAAGTCTTCCTTTTGATATGGAAGTAATTTATCCAATGCCACCATACGTTCTTCCAGAGTCTTTGATACGATCATCTGTCGCATCACAGAAATCCGTTCTTCATCAAAGAACATATGCTCCGTTCTACACAATCCAATTCCCTCAGCTCCAAATTTTACTGCAGTAGCAGCGTCTCTAGGGGTATCTGCATTGGTTCTGATTTTTAATACTCTAACCTCATCCGCCCATTCCATCAGCTTTCCAAAATTTCCTGATAACTCAGGTTCTTTTGTAGGTATGCTTCCTTTATAAACGTTTCCAATATTCCCATCTAAGGAGATATAATCTCCTTCCTTATATACAATACCATTTGCTTTAAAGACTTTACTTGCTTCATCCACTCTTATTTCTCCACACCCAGCGACACAACACTTCCCCATCCCTCTAGCTACAACAGCAGCATGGGAAGTCATTCCGCCTCTAGCTGTTAAAATTCCAGAACATGCCACCATTCCCTCGATATCCTCAGGTGAGGTTTCCTGTCTGACTAAAATTGCTTTTTCACCTTCCGCCACTGCTTTTACCACATCATGAGCATTGAAATATACCCTTCCTGTAGCGGCACCTGGTGACGCAGGCAATCCTTGGGCAATTTTCTCTGCTTCATTTAAAGCCTTTTCTTCAAACGTTGGATGTAACAGCTGATCTAGTTGCATCGGTTCTATTCTCATTAATGCAGTACTACGATCAATGATCCCTTCCTCCACCATATCTACGGCAATATTGATGGCGGCAGCAGCTGTTCTCTTCCCATTTCTTGTCTGCAGTAAATACAACTTACTGTTTTCAATAGTAAATTCGATGTCTTGCATATCTCTATAATGTCCTTCTAACAAATTCGCCACTGAAACAAATTGATCGTAGGCTTCTGGCATAATACTCTTTAAATGACTGATAGACTGTGGTGTTCTAATGCCAGCAACCACATCTTCACCTTGGGCGTTCATCAAGAATTCCCCAAACAGTTTTCTTTCTCCCGTCGATGGATTCCTTGTGAATGCAACCCCTGTACCCGATGTATCTCCCATATTTCCAAAGACCATCGATTGAATATTTACCGCGGTACCCAGATGATGGGGAATATCATGTAATTCTCTATAGACCATAGCTCTTGAGTTGTTCCAAGAATCGAAAACAGCTTCCACAGCCATAAGCAACTGTGCTTTAGGATCCTGGGGAAAATCTTTTTTCCATTCTTTCTTAACCAAGTCTTTATATCCTTGAATAATGTTTTTAAGGTTTTGAACTGTCAGCTCCGTATCGAGTAAAAGGGAGTGAATATGTTTTTCTCTATCTAGAATGTGTTCAAATTTATATTTAGGAATATTTAATACCACATCGCTGAACATTTGAATGAATCTTCTATAACTATCATGGGCAAATCTTTCATTCCCAGTGGCGATAGACAGTGCCATTACTGTTTCATCATTTAACCCTAAATTAAGAATTGTATCCATCATTCCAGGCATTGAAAATACAGATCCGGATCGCACCGATACCAATAGAGGATGCTCATTGAATCCGAATTTTTTACCAATCTTATTTTCCAGCATTTCTAAATGCTCAAACAATTCATCTTTCATGGCATCATCTATATTTTTATCATTCTTATAATACTGATTACACGCTTCTGTACTTACAGTAAATCCTGGAGGAACAGGCAATCCTATTTTCATCATTTCAGCAAGATTTGCCCCTTTCCCTCCGAGCAATGATTTCATGTCTTTATTTCCGTCTTCAAAGGCATAAATAAACTTTTTTTTCATTTACAGATCTCCCCTTTTATCAGATTCTACTATCTCAAACTTAAATTTTGTTTCATGATATCCATGATAATGTTCGCACTTTCCTCAACAGCCTTCGTAGATACGTCAATAATTGGGCATCCTAACCGTTTCATAAGTCCCTCGGCATAATCCAGTTCTTCAAGTATTCTTTCCATGCTGGCATAATTCGCTTCATTACTTAATCCCAAGGCTTTCAGCCTTTCCTGGCGAATTTCATTTAATTTAATCGGATCTGTAGTTAGTCCAATAATTTTTTTGGGTTGTACCTCAAATATTTCATCTGGCACAGGAACTTCTGGTACCAAGGGAACATTGGCTACCTTGATATTTTTATGGGCTAGATACATACTCAATGGTGTCTTCGACGTTCTTGAAATACCAATCAATACAATATCCGCCTTTTTAAGTCCCCGTGGATCTTTTCCATCGTCATATTTTACGGCGAACTCAATGGCCTCAACCTTTTTAAAATACTTTTCATCCAATTTACGTATCAAACCAGGTTCATTTTTAGGCTCAGCCTTTAGAATTTGTTGGAGTGAATTCATGATCGGTGTCATAATATCCACCGCCTGAATTTCATGGCGCTGGGCACTTTCAGTCAAAATCTTTCTAAGCCTTGGAATCACCATGGTAAATATAATCATACAATTCTTCTCATGAACTGCTTCATTGATGATTTCTCTAATCTGTTCCTCTTCTGATATGTACGGGAATCTTCTAATTTCACAATCTCCACAATCAAACTGGCTGATGGCCGCCTTGATTACCTGTTCAGCCGTTTCACCAATCGAATCCGAGATTACATATACCACAAGTTTACTATTCATACTTTTTATATACCTCCTATCTATTTTTGCCTGCCTAATTCCACAAACAATCTAGTAATATTGGTCTTGGTTACTTTTCCAACAACTTTAAAATGCTCCTTACCCTTTTCCTCAAACATTTCCACTACAGGAAGACCATCTACCTCGTGTTCAATGATTTTGATCGCAGCTTCTAGGGCCGTTTCGTGAGGATATGTCATCACGATATTTGGCATTCTGGTCATAATGAGCCCCACAGGCATCCTATGTATATCCGTACCACCCATGATGTTTTTCAAAAAATCTTTTCTTGAAACAACACCTACTAAATAGCCATGAGACAGAACATAAATAGACCCCACATCCTCCAAAAACAGAGATACGAGGGCATCATATAGGGTTGTTTGTTCATCCACTACCACAGGCATAGATTTGATATCACTCACCTTGGTTCTTTTTACATGCTCTGAAATAATGCTGACCGTATCGTTTCCTGAATAGAGATAGCCAACCTTCGGTCTTGCATCCAAAATTCCGGACATCGTTAAAATTGCCAAATCAGGTCTAAGGGTAGCCCTTGTAACCTTTAAGCACTGTGCTATTTGTTCACTGGTAATTGGTTCACTTTCCTTTACAATCTCAATAATCTTCAGTTGTCTTTGTGAGAGTTCTATGTTAATCACCCCTATAATAAAGAATTCAATAAATGTGATATACTATTTCCCTTTATGCTATATTATATACTTTATTTTAGCAAACTTCTACACATATTACTATAGATTTTATTGTTGAATATTATTTTTCTTGGAATGAAAAAAATAGATATAGCAAGTAACCCTGCTATATCTATTGTCTGCAATGACTTCTAATATATTATTTTTTCTGAATTAGAACATCATTTTTTCTTCAATATACTTCTCTAGAGCATCAATTTTTACTCTTTCCTGGGTCATTTTATCCCGATCCCTTATGGTGACAGATTGATCCTCCACAGAATCGAAATCATAGGTGATACAGAATGGCGTCCCGATTTCATCGTGTCTTCTATACCGCTTACCGATACTGCCCGTTTCATCATAATCCACCATGAACTTTTTAGATAATTGATGGAACAATTCTGTAGCACCTTCACTAAGTTTTTTCGTCAAGGGAAAAATAGCAGCTTTAAAAGGTGCCAGGGCTGGATGGAACTTTAATACGATACGATCGCTACCATCCTCCAATGTTTCCTCTTCATAGGCATCAATTAAGAATGCAAGGGTGACCCTATCTGCACCTAGGGACGGTTCTATGCAATAAGGGATATACTTTTCATTCGTTACAGGATCTTGATAGGTCATATCCACACCTGAGTGCGCACTATGCTGTTTTAAATCGAAATCCGTACGATCCGCAATACCCCATAGTTCTCCCCAACCGAATGGGAACTTGTATTCAAAATCCGTTGTTGCATTACTATAGTGAGACAACTCTTCTTTTTCATGATCTCGCAGGCGAATATTCTCTGGGTTCATATTCAAGTGAAGCAGCCAATTCTTACAGAAGTTTTTCCAATAATCAAACCACTCCAGATCTTCCCCTGGCTTGCAGAAAAATTCTAGCTCCATTTGCTCAAACTCACGGGTTCTAAATGTAAAATTCCCTGGAGTAATCTCATTTCTGAAGGATTTCCCAATTTGTCCTATTCCAAAAGGTACTTTCTTTCTCGAAGTTCTCAAAACATTTTTAAAGTTTACGAATATGCCTTGGGCAGTTTCAGGTCTTAAAAATATTTCAGCCTTTGAATCTTCCGTTACACCTTGGAATGTCTTAAACATAAGGTTAAACTGTCTAATACCTGTATAGTCAAGGGCCCCACATTCTGGGCATATAATCGTTTTATCCTTGATAAATTCCTGCATCTTTTCATTGCCCCAGCCATCAATACCGGCAGCATCTTCTCCCTGATTCGCAAGATAATCCTCAATAAGTTTATCTGCTCTAAAGCGAGATTTACACTTTTTACAATCCAATAGAGGATCGTTAAATCCACCGATGTGTCCTGATGCCACCCACGTTTGAGGATTCATCAATATAGCAGAATCAAGTCCTACATTGTAGGGTGATTCTTGGATAAATTTCTTCCACCAAGCCTTCTTCACATTGTTCTTTAATTCTACACCCAATGGACCATAATCCCATGCATTTGCAAGCCCACCATAGATTTCTGAGCCTGGAAATACAAATCCTCTAGATTTTGCCAACGCAACAATTTTTTCCATTGTTTTTTCTGTAGCCATCTTCATACCTCCTTTAATTATGTAAAAAAATTTCGCATATTGCTATCGCAACGGCTCATGGCGCCAATAGCATATAGATTCTTATGCGTAAAAAAATAAAAGCCTCTCATCCCTAATCAAGGGACGAAAGACTTTTGCTCCCGCGGTTCCACCCTAGTTGATACATACGTATCCACTTTTAATTATTCGCTCAAAAGCGCCCTTCGCCAAACAGTGGTATCGGATTTCCAGCAACACCGACTCTCTATCATCATCTGAATTGGCTACTCTTCTCTATCATAGCGATTCATATTAATTTCTATGATTTTACCATAATCATGAAAATCTGTAAAGGTTGACTTTTATAATTCCTCATCTGAATTCTCATCACAGTTTTTCTCAGAACCTGTTTTGGGCATCATGCCCTCCATCTTGTTTTTTACATTATTAATTGTATCCTCTGCCATTTCATTGATATCTACGATTTCACCATTTGTCTTAACAATTTCAATTTTACACTTTGTAACAAGGGCTGTTAAAACACCTGCCATGGCAATAGGCGGTGAAAGAATGGCGCCGATGGCTCCTGCAGTCACAGGGATATTCATAATCACTTCTCCATCTCTTTTTAGCAAAATCTTAGTGACATTACCCTTCTTAACAATTTCTTTCAACTTATCTAATACTTCATTTCCTGCCCCTGAAAGGCTGTCTGTCCATTTTACATTTTGCTTTTCTTCAATATGTATGATGGCATCTACCACGTTGCCTCCCGTTGCTTCTAGGGCCTCCTTTGCCTCCTTATAAGCTACGCCAGTCCGTTCACGAATCATGTCAATTTTTTCTAAATTAATTTCCATCAAAAAACCACCTTTCTATGTTTTATGAATTTCTTTCATTATATCTAAAAATTGCAAGCTTTTAAACTTACTCTTCTCTAAATGAGTAGAAATATAATGCTTCACTATCTTGTTTAGTTCCTCCATAATATCAGGTTTTACTCTCAAACGAGCAATTTCCTCTAAATCAGTACTTATCAAGTATTTCATGACATTGATTGTTGTTTGCGAGATCTTCATCGCATAAAAATCCTGTCCAAAACAGCTGTTGCAGATGGTGCCTCCCTCTTTAGAACTAAACTTAAGCTCCCTTTCGCCTATTTTGCCACAATGAACGCATCGGTCCAATTCCGGTCTATACCCAGAATAAGCTAGTAGCTTTAATTCATAGGCCTTTACAATAGTCTCAAAGGATTTTTCCATCTTTGTTAATATAGACAAACAACTTAGCAGCATATGAAAAAGACGATTATTCGTTTGTCCTTCTGTAATAATACTTTCCGTTAATTCTAAAATATACGCGCCATAAGTTAATTTTGTGATATCTTCTCGAAGCTCATAAAAAGATTCTTTAAGATCTACTTGGGAAACCTGATACAAATCTCTTCCCTTGAACAAAACAAATTCACCATAAGCAAAAAGCTGCGTACTTCCTGTAAGCTTTCCCTTTGACCTTCTTACACCTTTTGCAACGGCCTGAACTTTACCCATTTTCTTAGTAAACAAGGTAAGTATTACATCACCTTCACCAAATTTTGTCTGTTTTAAGACCAACCCATCGGTCTTGCAAAGCATTTCATCACCTCAAAACAGCTTCTTTTATTTCATACTGACCTTGCTGTACCCATTCATCTTTCAAAACTTCATTCATCCCTTTATATTGCAAGTAGTAACGAATATCTCCTGTATTCATAAATAAATTCCAAAGTATATTTTCCATCACCCTATGATCCCCTTTCTTAGAAATAATGTACTATATATTATTTCTTTCACCAATAGGATGATAATATACGATGTAAATATTGTAATAAGCCTTAACTACAGCTTGTATCCAAGACTGGATAGGGTACTTTCCTGCTGTCTCCAGTCCTCTTTTATCTTTACCCAAAGTTCTAAAAATACTTTTGACCCCAGCAATCTTTCAATATCTTCCCTGGCACTCTTTCCTACTCCCTTAAGCTTGCGACCGCCTTTCCCAATAATCATTCCCTTGTGGGATTTTCTTTCACAATAGATCGTGGCGCTAATATCAACAATATCTTGATTTTCTCTTTTTTTCATAAGGGCAACCTCTACCGCCACGCCATGGGGTATTTCATCTTGAAGATAGTGGAGAAGCTTTTCTCGAATGATTTCACTAACGATAACCCTCTCCGGCTGATCCGTAATCATGTCTGCTGGAAAGTATTGTGGTCCTTCTGGTAAGAAACTTACAACTTTATCAATCAGTTTCTGAATATTTTTATTCTGTAGGGCAGAAATGCCAATAACGTCTTTAAATATCCCTTTACCCTCAAATAGATGATACATCTTTTGGAACGCTTCAGGAGGAATTTTATCAATCTTATTAATGACCAAAATAATTGGAGTGCTTACAGTTTTCAACATTTCAAGAATATAGGTATCTCCTGGCCCCATATCTGCTGTTTCGTCAAGAACAAACAAAATCACATCCACTTCGTTTAACGTCTGCTGGGCAGATTTCACCATAAACTCGCCTAATTTGTTTTTAGGCTTATGGAGTCCTGGTGTATCTAAGAAAATGATTTGAAAATCTTCCTTTGTATAAATCGACTGGATTTTATTCCGAGTTGTTTGGGGTTTATCAGACATGATTGCGATTTTTTCCCCGATGATTTGATTCATTAGTGTGGACTTTCCCACATTAGGTCTTCCAATAATTGTAACATATCCTGATTTGAATTTCATTTATTAACCTTCTTTCTTTATTTCTTCTCTAAGTCTGCCCCCGAAAAAGATTTCGGCAACAAATCCTCAATGGTATATATTTGTATTTCCCCATCTTTGTTACCCAATATTATTTTTATGTCTCTACCAAACTCCAAAATCACCTGCCTGCATATGCCACAGGGGAAGGTATAGTCTTCATTATCACTTACTACAGCAATAGCTTCAATATCTTTATAACCTTCTGAGATCGCCTTGTAAAGTGCAGTTCTCTCAGCACAATTGGTACCCCCAAATGATGCACATTCAATGTTACAACCTGTAAAAACTTTGCCACTTTTCGTTAAAAGGGCTGCACCCACAGGAAATTTTGAATAAGGTACATAGGCATTCTCCTTTGCCTCTATAGCTTTTTGCAGCAATTCTTTTTCGTTCAAAGAGCATACCCCCTATTTTTTATTGAAAAATGCTTACTAGGCTTATTGGTGTTAATTCTACCCAAGTAACCCCCGGGTTCAAACGTATTTCATTTCCACTACCATCGAAGAATTTTGTTCTAGCTTTTCTAGACTTCTTCTCCCAAGTAATCTCTATCATTTCTCCATTGCTTATAAAGTACCCAGTACCTGTTCCCGTAACTTTTATCTCTAGTCTACCTACACTATCAACGACCTCTGTATCACATTTTTGAATAATAATATTCTTTGCATGAAGATGTACTTTCGATGTCTCGTCTATATGGGGTGTACCATTAATAGATCTATAATATTTTTTATCCACTTCATTATATTGGAAGCTAGGATAATAATCCTTATAATAAGGTATCTTCACATAAGATACAGGACTCCCATTGATATCGGTATCCTCTGAATAGAAATGGAGGGGCAAAAAATCCCCCGTTGTCTTATAACTACTATTCTGAGCAGCTTTTCTAAGAGCATTGGTGCTGGTGTACATATTATGAGGCATCTTTTTATGATTCTTTCTCCAGAAGATGCTTCCATCCCGTGACATGGCATCTATATCTGCAACCTTAAGGTCTTTAATATCTGTAAAAGCTTGTGGGCTTCCTCCAACGTGTACATACAGAGCATCGTATTCCAAAGCCTTGTCAATAAAATATGGTCTCGCACTTCTCACTGGGCCAATGGACTCTGGTGCATTCATTAGAAAAATGGCCATGTACCGGGTAATCGAACCCTCTGCCAGTGCTTCATAAATAATTTCAGCCTGGTCTAATCCGGCTTGTGGTCTAGCCTTATTCTGATTATCCAACATAACAGCAATGGGTCTCCTCGTCACATTTTCTACATCCGTATACATTCCGCTAATAGGTGAAGGTACACCCGAAGGAATTGATTGTTTTTCTGATTCCTCTTCTGTTTCTTCTGAGCCATTGCCTATTGTAGGTGATTCAACTACTTCCACTTCTGAAGACGCAGGCGTCGGTTTCCCACACCCCACCATAAATGCAAGCACTAATATAACACCTAGAATTAGTGCCATCACCTTTTTCCTTGTCATGTCCCCCTCATCCTTTCAACACCAAATATGAGTACAATTACTTTTTTATAATTTCTAGCTGCTTAATTCTTCTATTATGGACACTCAACACCTTAATGATAATATCATCAAATTCAATCGTATCATCCTTTACCGGAATCCTTCCCAGGGCATTAAATACATATCCGCCAATAGAATCATACTCATCTTCCGGCAGCTCCATGCCTAACACTTCATTAATTTCTTCAACTGATGCCTTCGCATTGACGATGAGGGTGTTTTCGCTCAAATGCTCGATAAGATCAATCTCCGCATCATATTCATCTAAAATATCGCCAACGATTTCCTCTAATATGTCTTCTATGGTGACCAATCCTAAGGTTCCTCCATATTCATCCAGTACAATGGCTATATGAACTTTCTCCTTTTGCATTTCCTTCAGCAATTCATTTACCTTTTTACTTTCAGGAATATAATATGCAGGTCGAGTGAATGTTTTTATATCTATGAGCTGCCCCTGCTCATCACTTTTTCGCAGCGAAGCCAATAAGTCCTTAGCATATAAAATACCAGTCACATTGTCAACGGTATCTTTGATTACCGGGATTCGAGAATATCCATAATCAATTGCAATGTTTAGTGCATCCTCTAAGGTAGCCTCTTCATCCAAATATATCATATCAATTCTAGGGATCATCACTTCTGATGCCTCGATATCTCCAATTTCAAAAATACTGTTGATCATTTTTCGCTCTCGACTCTCGATGATGCCTGCTTCTTCACCAACATCTACTAAAGTCATAATTTCTTCTTCTGATACCAGGCTTTTTTCTTCAGTAATTTTTCCTCCCATGAGCCTAATGATAAAATGAGTGAGCACATTCAATACCTTCAGCACTGGATACAGTACATAAGACAAAATTTCCACAGGTCTACCTAATCGTAGTGCTACTTTTTCAGGATTATTGGCAGAAAACGTCTTTGGTGTTATTTCTCCAAAAACCAAAATCGTCAAAGTCATGACCACGGTAACAAGAGCCGTTACATTTTTACCTTGAAAAAATTTATAGGTTAACTCTGTAGCGATTGCGGTAGCACCTATATTTACAATATTATTGCCTATAAGAATAGTGGCAATAATTTTAGGCGAATTACGAAATAATCGCTCTAACACAGCAGCCTTGCCAGTGCCCTTACCTTCACTCTGCCTAACTTTGATAATATTTAATGATGTTATCGCTGTTTCAGCACTGGAAAACAGGGCAGAAAGTGTAATTAATATAAATAATATAGCCAATTTAATCATATCATTATAATCGAGCAAAATACTTCCTCCTAATGCTAGTTTAGCACAGTTTATAAAAGGGCAGTAAAATAGTTTACTCCCCCTTTAATATATTGTTTGAAAAATTAGCAATGTAATACATATTCCTAGTATAGCCCCCATCATTACCTGGAATAAATCGTGAAACCCAGACTCAATTCTACTTTGGGCGACTAAGGTAGCCAGCAACAGGCAAAGTGTAATAATTAGAGTATTCTCAGATATAAATGCAACTGCTGTGACCACAGAGAAAGCAATGGCTGTGTGTCCGCTGGGCATTCCGCCTCTCAAAGGCGTACCTTTTCCAAAATACGCTTTAAGACTTATAACAATGAGCACCACAATAATTAAACTAATAAAGGTTACATGTATCGGCATTTGCCTTACTCTGTTTAATACAATTTCGGTGACAAGGTTTAATTTGTCAAAAAAAA
Organism: uncultured Anaerosolibacter sp.; assembly: GCA_937948705.1. The sequence continues at coordinate 23,779 of CALECF010000047.1, forward strand.
TGATATATGCTACCAAAATGGCGTTGAGCGATGCGATCAACACCGCACCAGCCGCTACATTTTTTGCTATTTTGGCGAGTACGTGGTATTGATCTGTAATCAAATCAATCGTTGCTTCAATAGAAGTATTCAGCATCTCTGTAATGATGACAAGGGAAATAGTAAAAAACAAAACCAGAATTTCTAATTTTGATAGCCTAAAAAATAGACTAAGCAGCAAAACACAGATTGCAGCAAAAATATGAATACGCATGTTTCTTTGTGTCTTTAAGGTATAAATAATTCCATCAATTGCGTAATTAAAGCTATCAATTAACTTTCTAACTCGCATAAAAAACCTCGCTTATTCTCTTAGTATACCCAAAGCTTGGAGAACTTCTTCCTCTTTTTGTCTCATCTGCTTGGTATTTTCTTCTGTATCATGGTCATATCCCATCAGATGAAACATACTATGAACCGTTAGAAAAGCCACTTCTCGTCCATAAGAATGATTGTATTCCTTCGCCTGTTCAAGGGCCTTCTCAAGAGATATTACAATATCGCCTAGACAAATCGGCGGGATCATGTTTTCCAAGTCCTCATGTAAGGGAAAAGAAAGAACATCGGTAGGTTTATCCATATTTCTATACTCCCTATTGAGTCGATGAATCTCATCATTATCCACAAGTGAAACACTGATTTCTACATCCACCATGATCCCTTCTAAGTTTAAAGACATCTCTATGGCATCCATGATTAATTTTTCTAGCTCATCTCCATACGCAACCTTACTCTGTCTATTGTCTATTGCCACTTCCATTTATTGCGTCGCCTCCATTGATTTTGGGTTCAAATCGGGATACTCTATACGTTCATGAAATATTCCCATCAATACCGTACTAAAAGCATGGGCTATTCTTTCAATGTCTTTTAGTGTCAAATCACAATCGTCTAGTTGATGATCCTTTAGTTTATCTTCTATGATTTTATGAATCAATATTTTAATCTTTTCGTTACTATGCTCTGACATACTCCTCACGGCAGCCTCTACTGAATCCGCTAACATAACAATAGCAGCTTCCCTTGTTTGTGGCTTTATGCCATCATATCGATAACTAGACTCCTCTATTTCTATCTCATTCTCATCATTGCTAAGGGCTTTATGATAAAAGTATTTCACCAAAGTTGTACCATGATGCTGTTCAATAACATCAATGATTTCCTCAGGTATTTTATGACTCCGAGCAACCTCTACCCCGTCCTTTACATGACTGGTAATGATGAGTGTGCTTAAACTGGCTGAAAGCTTTTCATGGGGATTTTCATTGGTGAGCTGATTTTCTTTAAAGAAATAAGGTCTCTTTAGTTTTCCAATATCGTGATAATATGCACTGACCCTAGCAAATAAACCGTTGGCCCCTACGGCATCGGCAGCAGCCTCACTGAGATTTCCCACAATGATACTATGATGATATGTGCCTGGCGCCTCAAAAAGCAGTTTTTTAAGGACAGGATGGTTTGGATTTGATAGTTCTAAAAGCTTAAAGGGTGTCAATATGCTAAAGGCTGTTTCCCATAGTGGCAGAGAGCCAATGGCTAGTATAGCGCAGAGTATTCCGTTTAACACACCAATCAAACTCCCCATGGCCAATGTGGATAGCTCAACTTTATCAATAAATCCCATACCTAAAATGATGAGGCCATTGCATAAACTGACAGCCAGTCCCGACAAGAATATATTGGTCCGCTGATGACTATGGGTCATACAGAAGGCGCCCACGGTACCTCCAACCAAAGAGCTAATCATGAAGTCAATATTATTTCCAGTCATCACTGTGATAAATATAGACATCACTAGGTTCACAACAATAGCCAATCTAGCATCAATCAATATGCTCAATAACATGGCAGCCGTTGCCACTGGTACCATGTAGGAGGAAATACCATACATGGTCTTGGAAATCAAATATATAGATAAAAAGACCAATAATATGAGATACAACTTTGATGTTGATTGTAACAGCTTTCGATTGAACACAAAGATATAGGCTACCAATAAAATTTCAACAGTCAACACAAATAGACCCACACCTAAATAAAGAGAAATATCTTTCTTTCCATCTTCCTTTACCAATCCTGCATCTTTCAAAAGCTGTAATTTATCCTCAGTAATAACATCTCCAGCACCAATGATGATATTTCCTCTTCTAACAATTACCTTTTCCACAGCCTTAGCAGCTTCATCACGTTTTTGTTCTGTTGTCTCCACATCCAAAAAACGATTTGGTCGAATTGAGGAATTTACGATATTTATGCCCAGCAATCGCATATCTTCTGTGAATTCTTTGAGGCCCATAAAATAACTTGTGATATTGCCTCTTTCTTTTTCAAGTTCTTCTGCTTTGATACCTGTTGACATTACTTGAAAGACAATTTCATAAATATAGCTTTCAGCGCTCTTAAGTTCCTTACTGGATGCATTTAGAACCAACATCATTTCTTTATCATTAAGATTCAACTCATTCATCTCTTTCAGTTGATCTAACTTGTCTTCATAAACTAGTTCTTGATTCTCTCTAATTTCATATAAGTTGCTAAAGAATCTTTCAATCCTTTTTTTAATATCAATCTGCATGGTTGGATCTATTCTTTCCCTAGGCTCTACAGCCTCAATAGCTCTTTTTATTAAGCGTTCTGTGGCAATTCGATCTTCAAGATCTCTCGGTGCTTTAAAATCCACTGGAGATTTTTGGCCCATATCAAGCTCATATTTTTCTGGTGAAAACGTTGTGATTGTACTAAAAAACACCACACAAAAGAACATGGCAAATAATATGACTCTACTTGAAAGACTTTTCATAAGAAAACGAAATACAGGGTTTCTGATAAACTTGTCTCGAATATCCCTTAAAATAGCCACTCTTCATTTCCCCCTAATGAAACAACTTTTCTTTCGTACTTACTTTGCCTTGACAATCACCCTTGTCGTACTGGTTTCTTGCTCTTTTTCATATTTGTCATAGGCCTTGATAATTCTTTGTACTAGGGCATGTCTTACAACATCTTGTTCATTTAGAAATACAAACTCTATGCCTTCTACATCTTCTAATATCTCTACTGCCTGTTTTAATCCAGATTCTTTTCCCTTAGGCAGGTCAATTTGAGTGATGTCCCCTGTTACTATCGCCTTAGATCCAAATCCTAGCCTGGTCAGGAACATTTTCATCTGTACCTTGGTGGCATTCTGCGCCTCATCCAGAATAATAAAGGCGTCATCCAAGGTTCGTCCTCTCATATAGGCCAAGGGCGCTACCTCAATCGTTCCTCTTTCTTTATACTTTAAAAATGCTTCTCCACCTAGTATATCATATAACGCATCATAAAGGGGTCTGAGATAGGGATCCACTTTTTCCTGTAAGTCTCCAGGAAGAAACCCTAGGTTCTCTCCAGCCTCTACTGCAGGACGAGTCAGAATAATCTTACTTACTTCTTTATTTTTAAGAGCTTTCACAGCCATTGCCATGGCAAGATAGGTTTTTCCAGTACCTGCAGGACCGATACCAAATATAATATCGTTGCTATCAATGGCTTTTGTATATCGTTTTTGCCCTAAAGTTTTAGGTTTAATTTGTTTTCCTTTTGAAGAAGTACAAACTACATTATCTAAAAGCTCTTTCATTTGCTCTTCCTGCCCATCCTCTATCAGCTGGATGGAATAATTAATCTTCTGGGCATCAAGTTCCTCGCCGCCATTTAAAATAGCCATGAGCTTTAATATCAAATGTTGAGCTTTTTCAACACGGTCCTGGGGGCCGATAATTATAATTTCACCTTTCCTTGAAACAATGCTAACATTCAACTTGTCTTCAACGATTTTCATATTATCATCAAAATTGCCGAATAACTCTTTTAAGTAATTAAATTCATCGATGCTTATTCTTCTTTCTGCTGTCAGTTGTTCCAATCAATGCTCCTCCTTAGTGATTAAAATATATTGATTCTTTTGGGGACGCCAATCTGCTCCAAAGTCTCAACGATAAGCTTCGCCTTTATTATATTATTTTCTTCCCAATATTTAATATCCTGATTTAAAATAGTACCATCCTCTGGTATTTGTTTCATCAATTCTATCGACATTTTTTCTGATAATGCCTTTTTTACCAATGACACATCTAACTGCTCAGATTGGTCGTTGGATTCAAAATATTCATCTACTATAATTTCGACAGGTATTACAATATTCCTCCATTGCGGCAGCCTTTTATGCCTTGTCTCATGTACATAATTATGGTAGGGCACTTCTCCTAAGCTTAAGGTTAAAAGGCTTTCTCCCACTCTTAATGTTCGCTTTACAAACTTGTTTCCTGTTTTTATCTTATTTATTTTGATTATAGACATTTCACCATTACTTTCATAATAGGTTTTGGCAAAAACATCACCTTGAGAGTGTACATATCTTGTATCCACACCTTCTCTGACGATTGTACCGGTTACAAGAAGCTGTCCAGGTTTTACAATGTCACCTTTTTGAACGATTGCATCTCCATTCTTCGCAATCACTTTTTCAATAACACCGTTTTTTGATGCTATGATATCACAGGGAATTTCCAATGGTACCTTTTCAGGTGGTTCGACTTTTTCTACGATCTCTACAATAGCCTTTGTTCCCCTTAACTCAATACCTATCCAAGCTAATGATTCCATCTCGATCATCATATTTGTTTCTATTCCTGAGAGATCTAATTTGTATTTGAAAATACCTTCACTTAAACCCAAGTCATTTAACTTCTTAACGATTTCCTCCCTCTGCATATTCTCTACCCCTACTACCTCCACATCCCAAACAAAGGATGTGGTAAGTGTTACCATAATAATGGCAATCATAAATCCAAACACTAACATTTTCCTAGCCTTAATTCTATGCATAAAAAAAGGATACCCGATTTTTGTATTGATCTTCACCCTACATCCCGCTCTTTTTTTGATATGTCTTAGTTCTTTATATCCAGAAAGTCCTACTTTTGCTTCTAGGGTTGTATAGTCAATTCTCACAATATCCCATAGGTATATTCCTCTTGCAATGGCATAATTGATAAACTTTTCTAAAGTGAGTCCTTCAATGCGTATCACAACATAGCCTCGAACATAATTCCATATTTTCACCACAAGCACACTTCTCACCCCTCTTTATCAAGCAAATTCGATCTGTTCGATGACCCCTGTAATAATCATTTCTTCTGTAACTATAGACCTAATCTGGAGATTCTTTCCTAAAACTCTTAAAGTCCCATTTTTTGTATGAATTCTTATTCTTTGTTTAGAATATTCAAGAATTCCTTTATGATTTTCAATATATATCTGTAGATTTCCGATCATGGTGATTCTCGGAAGATCTAGAATGATATCCTTGGGAAGCTCGAGTAATTCTGATATACTTTCCTTTATTTCTTTCGTTCTATCACCCATAACACACTCCCCCCTTTATATAATGTTTATGCGTCCGTATAATACCATAGTACAATATTTTCCGTCCTCTTAACTGAATCTTTACATGATGAAAGGCCGTAAAGATCATACTTTACGGCCTTTCGCACTAACGTCTTAATGCCTTTGGCTTTCCTAAAACCTCGGCCATTACCACACCATTTAAGATACTTTGTTTATCTAAAGAGACTCTTCTTCCACCAATCTCACTACCCTTGATTACATCTCCAATTTCATTTTTCGATTGAATGCCTGGAGTATTTAATCTTTCTGTGAATTCCTTTGTGGACTCTTCATTATATTGGACGATGGCTTCTTCTTCATCTTCAATAAACATCGTCTTTTCATTATTCTGATCTTCCACGGAGTGTTGAAACTCCTTCCGTAGCGTATTTCCAAACTGTTCACCCATTTTCCTTATTTCATCCATTCTTGATAGAGGTGATACCGTTTTTTTCTCAGGACTATTCCCTACGGGTGCTTCTGTTTTGCGACCCGACTGAGCCTCTCTCTTTTTACTCTTTGAAATCGCAAAGATAATAAAAATTAGGAATGGTAGTATATTCCCAAAGAAATCCATATCCTCACATCCTTTTCACTGACATTGCCAGTTTACCTATTTTTTCTTCACTCCCTGGCTTGGATCATCCTCTTTATCTATCTTGGAGAATGATCTTCTCATGTCTGTATCTGCTGAAATATTCTGCATATTATAGTAGTCCATGACACCTATTTTGCCTTCTCTTAGGGCCATTGCCATAGCTCTTGGTATCTCAGCTTCTGCCTCCACTACCTTGGCCCGCATTTCTTGTACTGCAGCAATCATTTCCTGCTCTTTTGCTACTGCCATTGCCCGTCTTTCCTCAGCCTTTGCCTGGGCAATTCGCTTATCTGCTTCCGCTTGATCCGTCTGCAATTGGGCTCCAATATTTCTACCGATATCTACATCGGCAATGTCAATGGAAAGAATTTCGAAGGCTGTACCTGCATCTAATCCTTTATCTAAAACCGTTCTGGAGATTTTATCTGGATTCTCCAATACCTCTTTATGAGTTTGTGAAGAACCTACAGTTGTAACGATTCCTTCTCCAACTCTGGCAATAATGGTTTCTTCACCAGCACCCCCTACAAGTCTTTCAATATTGGCCCTTACGGTAACTCTCGCTTTTACGATAACCTCGATACCATCTTTTGCTACTGCTGCAACCCTTGGGGTTTCTATCATTTTAGGGTTTACACTCATCTGCACAGCTCTTAGTACTTCTCTTCCTGCCAAATCTATAGCCGCTGCTCTTTCAAACTCTAGGGCGATTTCCGCTCTCTGCGCTGCGATCAGTGCATCGATAACACTGTTTACATTTCCACCAGCTAGGTAGTGGGCTTCTAACTTATCGATGTTCAAATCCAAGCCTGCTTTGGTTGCTTTAATCAATGGATTTACGATTCTTGATGGTGCAACCCTTCTAAATCTCATTCCTATCAATGTGAAAATTCCGATTTTTACACCTGAAAAATACGCTGTGATCCACAGTCCTATCGGAATAAAGCTAAATAATAATCCTAAAAGCAGTAATACCACAATAGATAAAATTCCAAACACAACAATTGTTTCCATCCATCAATACCTCCTAGTTAATTTTTTTTACGACAATTCTTCTACCTTCAATACTTATAATTCTTACACGATCATTTTTCTCAATAAATCCACCTTCAGAGACCACATCTATTCTTTCTCCATCGATCTCAATAGTTCCTGCTGGTCTTAAAGAATTAACAGCAATACCCTCTAGTCCCAGCCACTGACTATTGGTAGTGGTAGAGCTAAAGCCAATATCTTTTCTCAGCTCCGTCCCAAGAATAATCTTATCGAAATATTTATTCCTAGGTGCATATTTTAGAAGCAGTCCAGCAGCAATAATCGTCATCACAAAAGCGATGGACAATGAAGATATCCCCAACACAATGGACTCTGAAGCGAGAATAATACTAATGAGAATGCATAGAATTCCTCCAATTCCCGGTGCTCCAAATCCAGGAATCACTGCCTCAATCACCAGTAGCACAATACCGGTGAGAAATATTAGAACCACCGCAAATCCTGCGTTTCCTGCTAAAATACTTCCACCAAAGAACATGGAGAAAGCAATTAAGCCGATAGTTCCCCCTAAGCCAAAGCCAGGTGTAAGGATTTCAGTCAATAGACCTATAAACCCAATACTTAGGATAATAGGCAGTACCACGGAACTCGTAACCCATTGGGCCACAGTCATTTTAAAGTCCTGTCTTACTGGTATAATACTTCCATATGAAATCTGAAAATGCTTTAGAATATCTTCATAATTGTTAGACACATAATCCGTGAAGCCTAACTTTTCAGCTTCTTTTGTCGTAAGGTTTAACAATTCTCCCTTTTGAACAATATATTTATCGGAATCTTGAGGGTCTAAAATCTCAATTCTTCGATCTGCCATAGCCTCTACCAATCTTGGGTCTCGTCCTCTTTGCTCAGCCGTAGTACGAAGTTCTCCTCTCCAATAAGATATATTTTTCTCAGTGTATGGGATCGTTTCGGCTGATCCAATGGTAGCACCTTTCGCCATCACTATGTTTTCTGCAGATATACTAATCAAAACGCCAGCTGATTCTGCCTTATTATTTACAAGAGATATGGTCCGTAACGGTGTCTTCATAATAGCGTCCCTAATCTGAGTTGCCTGATCTACCCTACCACCTAATGTATCCACCTCAAATATAATAGCCATGGATTCTGGATCTGCCTGAGCTTTTTCAATACTCTTCTTAACAAATTGAGTTAAAGCAGGATTAATTTCACCCTTTATAGGAATAACATATACATTTCCAACAGGTGCTCCATGTACCGGGATAACCCCTAACATCATTATGATAAGCAGTGGAAATAGAAAATATCTTAACCGTTGGTTCATCCATAATCACCTCCTTTGATTATAGTATAATATACCCTGGGTAAATAGTTTAAACACATTGAGTGTAAAAGTCATCAAGATGCTTGAAAATGCAAAAATCAGCTCTAGCTGAGCTGATCTATGATATCAAACATATGATTATATCTGTATAGAAGCGATCACGGGCAAATGATCCGAAATATTGGTTTCAATCACTTTATAGTCTATGGATTTCATATCAGGACTTATAAAGATATAATCAATACGACTCTTTACCACAATACCATCATAGGTATGCTGATGATAGTTCTCCGTATCCGCTGCAGCATCAACCAAGTGATGCCTCATGCGGTGAATCCCTTCATGGTCAGGTCTACTATTAAAATCACCTACCAAGATCGTTTTCTCTCCTAAATACTCCACATAATGCTTTAAAACATTAAACTGATTCAGCTTTTCTTCCTTTGTTAACCCAAGATGGGTAACCAAAAAGTTAATGGTCTGATCACCTATGTTAATTTTACTGATGAGAAGTCCTCTTTTTTCCCGAAAACCTGGTAGCCTAACATTCTGATAGCTCTCAATAGGATATTTACTCAATATAGCATTACCATACTCAGCGCCCATCACCCTCATATTTGGTGCAAATGCATAATACATAGAGGTCTCATCGGCCATTTTTTTTACCTGATCCTCAAATTTTGAACGAACTACATACTTATCTACTTCTTGCAGTCCCACAATATCAATTTCGTGGTCTACAATCAGCTTTCCGATTTGATCTAGGGTGTAAAATCCAAACTTATCTTTTCCATGATGGATATTAAAGCTCATAACATTTAGTCCATTTACTCGCTCCATAGTATTTGGTTGCCCATCCTCTACATAGATTTCTTCTAAATCACTTAACCTAAAAACCTCTTCCCTTGCGCTTCCAGGAAATATTTTAAATGTTATATTCTTGCGATTTCCAAAATACTTAGTACTGATAAGAAACACATTTCTTTCACTATCATTTAGTGTTTCAAGAGAATAGTAATCAACATGGACACCAGCCAATAGATTGTTTTCTTTATGAAAAATCTCAAGATACACTTTTTGAAGGCTGGAAGGTCCATATAGTTTAATCATATTATGCCCACCACTACCTTTTATAATCTTCATCTCTATTGATTCTTCAGAAAAAACCTTCGTTGAAAAAGAGAACCCCATGAGAAAGAACGATACCAGAATGAGAACATAACCGATTTTTTTCACACAGAGCCCCCCCTTTTGTGTCAAAATTTTCAGACTATAATACCATTATAACATAATTCTTGGGGTTTGGTTAAGTGGAAATGTATTACATGATGTAGTTATTCTTTGGTTATTCATTCGTCCCTTTGTAAAGCAAGGGCATAGGATACACCCCTTGATCATCCTATATGCAGAAAACCTGTAATCAGTTTTCTACATACTAAAAAAAGACCTATGTAGGTCTTTTTATTGTAAGAACTGCTTTACGACTTGATTTAGCATTTTACCATCTACTCTGCCTTTAACTTTTGGCATCAAAGCAGACATAACCTTGCCCATATCTTTAGCCGTGGTTGCTCCAACTTCTTGCACCACTTCACTGACAATCTGCTTTATTTCTGCTTCTGTCAGTTGGGGTGGTAGATACTCCATTAAAATATCTATTTCAGCTTTTGCTTCATCTACTAAGTCTTGTCTATCTCCCTTAGCAAACTCTTCAATCGCGTCTCTCTTCTGTTTTACTTGTTTTGTCATGATATCAAGAATATCTTCATCCTCAAGCTCTACTTTTTTATCTACTTCGTATTGCTTGACAGAAGCTCTCACCATTATAATAACAGACTTGCGAAGTTGGTCTTTTTCCTTCATTGCTATTTTAAGATCGTCCATTAATTTTTCTTTGAGGGACATACAATTCACCTCTTACTAGTATTTCTTAGCATTTTTTCTTCTTGCAGCCTCTGATTTTTTCTTACGTCTTACACTAGGCTTTTCATAATGCTCTCTTTTCTTAACTTCAGATAAAACACCAGCCTTAGCACATGAACGCTTAAATCTACGAAGAGCACTTTCAAGAGTTTCATTTTCTCCAATTTTAATTTCTGACATATAATTTCCCTCCCTCCGCTAGCAACGTTGTGCTGTGTCTATAGCAGGCTTCTGCTATAGACCTCTTAGGAAATGTGTACAATACTATGTTATTATACATGAATTTTACATCTTGTGCAAGTTTTTTTTAACCTGGCGGCCACTTCATCTGTCTACCACCAAGCAAGTGAAAATGAAGATGATGTACCGTTTGTCCACCTTGTTCGCCACAGTTATTGACGATTCGATAACCACTTTCTTGAATCCCTAACTTCTCAGCAATATTTTGCATTGCAAGGTGAATGTGTCCTATCAATTCTTTATGCCCATCCTCTACTTGTACCATCGATGGAATATGTTCCTTAGGTATCACCAGGACGTGACTTGGGGCAGAAGGTTTAATGTCGTGAAAAGCCAAGATAAGTTCATCCTCATAGACAACATTTGCCGGGATTTCCTTCATTACAATCTTACAGAAGATACAATCTGACACGTATCTCACCTCCTTCACGTATAACGAACATTCCATATAGTAATTCAACGCAAAAAATCAATATCCTTCTTTTTATTCCTCATCTTGCAGACGGCCAACCATACCTTCTCCATGCAGTTCATCTAAACACACATGGAGAAGACGTCCTTCTACCTGTTTCTGTGTTTTGCAGAATACCCGAATATAGTTATCCGTCAGACCTTCGAAATACCCGCTTAATAGATCACTAGGCGTTTCAAAAAGGACAGATTTTGTTTTCCCAATAAATTTTTCATTATATTCGATTGTACTCTCCTGTGCCAGCTTCAATAACTTTTCGCTTCTCTTGTTTTTGATGTCACTGGAAACCTGATTTTCATATTTTGCTGCCGGCGTGCCTTTTCTAGGAGAATACTTAAAAACATGAATCTGACTAAATCCTATTTCTTTTACAAAATGATAAGTGTTGTCGAATTCTTCATCTGTCTCCCCTGGGAAACCAACCATGACATCTGTTGTTATAGATAAATCCGGCATATATCTTCTGAGACGTTCCACAATTTTTCTATATTCTTCTGTCCTATATTTTCTATTCATTCTTTCTAAGGTCTCATCACATCCACTTTGCAATGATAAATGAAAGTGTGGACATACCTTTTCAAGCTTTGATATTTCTAGTATGAATTCTTCCGTGGCGACAGTGGGTTCAATTGAACTAAGACGAATACGTTCTATCCCATCGATTTTATGGACCTCACGGATCACATCAAGTAATGAAGTACCCTCTACATCTTTACCATAGGATGCCACATGTATACCCGTAAGTACAACTTCCTTAAACTCATTTTTGGCCAATCGTTCCACTTCTTTTATAATGTCCTCAAGCCTTCTACTTCGGATAGGGCCCCGGGCGTACGGGATGATACAATATGTACAATATTGATTGCAGCCTTCTTGAATCTTTAAAAATGCCCTGGTCTTTCCTTTGATTTCACCAATGGTCATCTCTTCAAATTCTTTGATTTGCATGATATCTTCGACAGCATTAATTTTTTCATTTTCTACTTGAATATTTTCTACGTAATCAACGATTTTATTTCGATCGTTTGTACCTAGAATGATATTCACCCCTTCAATGGAAAGCACTTCATCTGGAGAAGTTTGTGCATAGCAACCAACAACAGCGATGATTGCCTCGGGATTGATTTTTTTAGACCTTCGTATAAATTGTCTAGACTTCCGATCCCCTAAGTTTGTGACCGTACATGTATTAACTACGTATATATCTGCCCTAGACTCACTATCCACAATTTCATAACCTGATTTTTGAAAAAGTTCTCCCATCGCTTCAGTTTCATATTGATTCACCTTACATCCAAGGGTGTAAAATGCCACAGTTTTCACCTATATACCTCCTAAATCACCTAACTCATACATGAGTATGCTCAACGCCACAAATCCAGCGGTTTCTGTTCTCAAAATTCTCGGACCCAATGTAACAGGTACAATTCCTGCTTGCTTTGCCTCTTCAATCTCCCTTTCTCCGAATCCACCCTCAGGGCCAATGTAGATAGCAACCTTTTTTGCATTCACTCGTTGCCGCAAAACACCCTTAAGTCCTACTGCTGTTTCTTTTTCATAGGGAATCACTGCTAAGTCAAATTTGGGACCATTCTTTACGCTCTCAGAAAAAGCCACAGGAAGTGCAATTTGGGGAATGATTCCCCTTTTACTTTGCTTGGCTGCTTCATCAGCAATTTTCTGCCATCTTTCAACCTTCTTTTCTTCTGATTTTTGATCCTTAAGCTGGACAATCGTTCGCTCTGTAATGACGGGTACAATACGAGCAATGCCCAACTCTGTGCATTTCTGAATGATTACATCCATTTTGGCTGCCTTAGGTATTCCTTGGAAGAGTGTGATCTCAATGGGGGGTTCCGTTCTGCTGCTCCATTTTTCAATCATACTTAGCTTTATTTCTTTTTTATCCATAGAATAAATTTCAGCAATATACTCCGTATTTTGACCATCACAAATCTCGACCCTATCTCCTTGTTTCAACCGAAGAACCCTCTCGATGTGTTTTACATCGTCTTGGTCCACTATCATAATCTGCTGTAAATCTTCTACAATATTCTGCTTATCTACAAAAAATCTATTCATACTTTTCATCGCCCATAGGCATAGCTACAATAGCTACCCACTCGCCCATCTTTATAATATCTTCAACGCGAAACCCATTCTCTTTTAAGGCAGCCAATACATGATCTACCTTATCTAAAATAATTCCAGAAGAAATGAATACGCTGCCTTCTTTCATAAACTGTTTTATTTGTGAAGATAAAATAATAACTACGTCAGCGATAATATTGGCAACTACCACATCAGCCTTTTCCTCAATTACCTCTACCAAATTACCTTTCCGAATATCCACGATGGAAGCAACATTGTTATCTATCACATTCTTTTTAGATACTCGGATAGCCACTTCATCCAAATCCACACCGACTACCTTTTGGGCTCCCAATTTAGCTGCAGCCACCGATAAAATACCACTGCCACAGCCTATATCCAAGACCGTACTATTAGGATTTACATATTTTTCTAAGTTTTGAATGCACATCATCGTTGTCTCATGGGTTCCCGTTCCAAATGCCATACCAGGATCTAGCTCTAAAATGATCTCCCCTTCAGAGGCTTCATAATCTTCCCAAGTGGGTTTCACAACAACCTTTTCTCCAATTTTCTTAGGCTTATAGTATTTCTTCCATGCGCTTTCCCAATCCTCTTCATAGACTTCCGTTGTTGTTACTTCTCCTAAGCCTTTATCTAGATTATAAAGGGGGATTTTCTCAACATTTTGCTTAATTAGTTCAATGATATCGATTAAGTCTTCACTTTCAGGAAGATACCCCTTCACAATAGCACCTTCATAAGTATTGGCTAAGAGCGCCTCATCCATATAGTCCCAGTCGCCCAATCCCTTTTCTGTAAAAATCGGATCACTAGGATCTTCAATCACTACGCCACCTACGCCTACCTCATACAATATGTTGGCCACTGCCTCAACAGCCTCTGTAGTCGTTTTAATCTTTACCTCAGTCCATTTCATTGTGTAAACCTCCATTACTTCGACCTTTTTTCATGCATTTTATTATACCCTATTCATCCGCGGATTAGCAATATTTTCATATGCCAACTACCTTTTCCTTATTGAAACCCGTCCTTTTGTCAAGCTTACGTAAAAACACCCAGCCTAAACTGGGTGTCCATCCTATATTCCGAAAACATCCTTTACCTTGTCAAAAAAGGATTTCCTTTGTTCATGGACATCCTCGCCCATTTGATCTGCAAATTGTCTCAACAATTCCTTTTGCTTATCATTTAGCCTCTTTGGTACCTCTACAACCACCTTTACATAGTGGTCTCCCCTTCCAGGGCCTCTCAAGTTCGGAATGCCTTTACCCTTTAGCCTAAAGATCGTTCCACTTTGGGTACCCTCAGGAATTTTATACTTCACTTTTCCGTCAAGGGTTGGAACTACAAATTCATCTCCCAAAGCAGCCTGTACAATAGTTATAGGTATCTCGCAGATGACATCATTACCATCTCTTTGAAAAATTTCATGAGGTCGAACTCGAATCACGATATATAGATCACCCGTCGGGCCACCTTTTACACCGGGTTCACCTTCACCCCTTAGAGGAATAACAGAACCAGTATCAACGCCCGCAGGAATTTTAAGATGGATTTTTCGATCCTTCCTGACTTTTCCCGCACCTTTACATGTATCACAGGTTTGTTCAATGATCGTCCCCTCACCATGACATGTATCACAGGTCTTTACGTTTACGAATTGGCCTAGGGGCGTTCTTTGGGCATACCTGACTTCGCCAGCGCCTTTGCACTGTGGGCAGGTTTTCTTATCTGTGCCCGCTTTTGCTCCCGTCCCATGGCAGACATCACAATTCTCATGACGGTTAATACTAATATCCTTATCTACACCAAAAGCTGCCTCTTCAAAGCTAATTGTATACTCGTATTTTAAATCCGCACCTTTTTGGGGACCGTTTCGTCTCCTACCTGAGCCCCCGCCAAACATGTCAAAGATATCTCCAAATATATCATCAAAGCCTCCGAAGCCTGATCCCGAGAAGCCTTCAAAACCACCCTGGCCATTGCCACCTACACCAGCATGACCAAATTGATCATACCGCGCCTTCTTACTGGCATCACTTAACACCTCATAGGCTTCATTGGCTTCTTTAAATTTTTCTTCTGCCTCTTTGTTTCCCGGATTTCTGTCAGGATGATGTTGCATTGCCATCTTTCGATAGGCTTTCTTGATCGCAGCTTCATCAGCGCCTCTGTCTACACCAAGAACCTCATAATAGTCCCTCTTGCTCATCCACTCACCGCCTTTCCTTCACAGGTTTTGTGAGAACCCCACAAACACTATCCATTATATGAAATCTATACACAATATGCAAGCTTCCTTCACAATTACAAGGCACCCAAAGGGTGCCTTCATTTCTATTATTTGTCTTCATCCATTACTTCATAATCTGCATCCACTACATTATCATCCTTTGGTCTACTATCTCCTGAATCTCCTGTTCCTTGCGCCTCACCCTGTTGCGCTGCCTCCTGCTCATACATTTTTTGAGCAATCACATGGAATGCATTCGTCAGTTGTTCTGTTTGATTCTTAATTTCCTCAATATTATCACCCTCGAGGGATTTCTTTAATTTCGCTAACTCTTCTTCTACCTTTTCTTTGTCTGCAGCGGCAATCTTATCGCCAACTTCCTTTAAGCCTTTTTCAGCTTCATAAGCCATAGAGTCCGCTCTGTTTCTGATCTCGATCGCTTCTTTCTTTTGCTTATCTTGCTCAGCAAACTGCTCTGCCTCTTTTACTTTTCTTTGAATTTCTTCATCAGATAAGTTTGTGGATGCTGTAATTGCAATCTTTTGTTCTTTTCCAGTACCCTTATCCTTTGCACTTACATGAACAATACCATTTGCATCAATATCAAAGGTAACCTCAATTTGAGGAATTCCCCTTTGAGCTGGTAAAATACCACCCAATTGGAATCTACCCAATGTAATATTATCCGTAGCCATTTGTCGCTCACCTTGCAGCACATGAATGTCCACAGCCGTTTGATTGTCCGCAGCCGTTGAGAATACCTGACTCTTTCTTGTAGGAATCGTCGTATTTCTTTCAATCAGCTTTGTAAACACACCACCTAAGGTTTCAATTCCTAGAGAAAGCGGTGTTACGTCTAATAATAATACGTCTTTTACTTCTCCAGTCAACACTCCAGCTTGAACTGCTGCTCCAATAGCAACACACTCATCAGGATTTACACCTTTATGAGGATCTTTACCTGTTAATTTCTTTACAGCTTCCTGTACAGCTGGGATTCTTGTTGATCCACCCACAAGAATCACCTTATGGATATCTGCTGCCGTTAGGTTTGCATCAGAGAGTGCTTTTCTTGCTGGCCCCATGGTAGCCTCCACCAGGTGAGCTGTTAATTGATCAAACTTCGCCCTTGTTAAATCCATGTTTAAGTGTAGTGGACCTGCAGCAGTCGCTGTAATAAAAGGCAAATTCATATTTGTTGTTTGAGTACTTGACAGTTCCTTTTTCGCCTTCTCAGCAGCTTCTTTTAATCTCTGTAAAGACATTTTATCTTGTCTTAAATCAATGCCATTCTCCTTTTTAAAGGATTCAGCTAAGTAATCAATGACAACCTGGTCAAAATCATCACCACCAAGATGGTTATTCCCATTGGTAGCCAATACTTCAAATACGCCATCGCCTAATTCTAGGATGGACACGTCAAATGTACCACCGCCAAGGTCAAATACCATAATTTTATGGTGACTTGTATCCTTATCCAAACCATAGGCTAAGGATGCAGCAGTGGGCTCGTTAATGATTCTTTTTACTTCCAGTCCTGCTATTTTACCAGCATCCTTCGTTGCCTGTCTCTGGCTATCTGTGAAATATGCTGGAACTGTGATGACTGCCTCTGTAACCTTTTCTCCAAGATATGCTTCTGCATCAGCCTTTAATTTCATTAGAATCATTGAAGAAATTTCCTGAGGTGAATATGCTTTACCATCTATTTCTTCCTTATGATCCGTACCCATATGTCTTTTTATAGACATAATCGTTCTATCAGGATTTGTCACAGCTTGTCTTTTTGCTGTCTCTCCAACAAGTCTCTCACCATTTTTAGCAAATGCAACAATAGAAGGTGTTGTTCTATTTCCCTCTGCATTTGGAATAACAACTGGCTCACCGCCCTCTAATACCGAAACGCATGAGTTCGTTGTACCTAAATCAATGCCAATTACCTTACTCATATTACAAGTTCCTCCTTTAATATATTAAAAAGTTTTTGTTGTTAATTGGATACCTTTACCATACTTGCACGGATTACTTTCCCATTTAATGTATATCCTTTTTGAAATACATCAATTACTCGATTCGATTTATACGTTTCATGGTCTTCCTGCATGACAGCGTGGTGTAGGTTCGGGTCAAATTCTTCACCCGTTGCTTGAATTTCCTCTACTCCATGCTTTTTAAGGATCTCCTTGAATTGTTTTATGACCATTTCCACACCCTTGGCGATGACATCACTTGCCATGGACTCTTCATTGGTAGAGCTATAGGCTCGTTCTAGATTATCTAGTATTGGCAATAAATCAGTAATCATTTTTTCATTGCCAAACTGATATACATCGGCCTTCTCTTTCTCTACTCTCTTTTTAAAGTTTTGAAAATCTGCATTTAGGCGCATAAAACGGTTGTTTAAGTCGTTTATTTCTTCTTCTTTTTGGGTGAGCAAATCGGACATTTGATCATTCTGCTGGTCTTGAGCTTGTTCTTCAAGTTCTTGTACTTGGGCTTGAAGATCACTATCCGCAGTCTCATCCACATCATTTACAACCTTATTTTCCATATCATCTCTTGTTCTTTTCAACATTACCACCTACCCTAATATATATTATCATTACACATTTTTACCTTTTATGATCACATTTATCTTCAAAATTGCTTCTGCAATTTCACAAGCTGTTCTTAAAGCAGTAATTTTTACCCAAGAGGGATCAACAATCCCATGGATAAATAAGTCCTTTATTTCTCCACTTTCACAATCTATTCCAATATGCGGGCTTTTGTTATCCCTACATTGCTGTATCGCAATTTCTAGCTTTTCCAGGGGATTATATCCTGCGTTATCTATCATGTGATGTATTGGCCTCTTGAGACCATCAATCACGCAATCAATACCATACTTGGCTGTGCCAGGGACTCGATTTCTTAGTGTTTCTAAATGTACTGCACAAGCCAGTTCTATAGCCCCACCACCAGTTACAATGCCATGCTTACTAGCAGCCTGCAAGGCAGATGCAGCATCTTTGGCTACTCTTTCCCTTTCCCTTACCACAGGGCCTGTAGAAGCACTAATGATGATTTTAACCATAGGCTCACCTAGGCTTTCAGCAATTTTAATATGCTCTAACTGTGGATCATAGTCAATGATCCCTGCATACCCGCAGTATTTTTCCAGTTCATCCAATTGTTTATTCAAAATATTTTTTTTGATGGGTGTTGTACCAGTATACCTAGCAAGCTCTAGCAGTTGTTCATTTAGTATACTGTGGACAACCATGATCCCTGCATCCATTAAAGCCTGTTCACCATACTCATCGACACTGCGATCTATAAAAATCGCATTTACCTTCATTTCAATAATCTTCTCTATCCATTTTTCAAACTGTCTACGGTTCTCTATATACTGATTAAATCCATTCTCTGTGTTCAGAAGTTCTTCCCCCAGTTCTTCCGGTTGAAGACTATCATCTATAATGAATACTTTTGCCTTTTCAAGATGAAAGTAATTTTGATGGTTCAATGGTTTTCTATCAATAAGGATTCCCTTCAAAATTTCATTTTCAGTACCTTCAATGGCGACAATATGATCACCGAAATGGTAACCTTTTACTTTCATTTTATCTGGATGAATCATTTGGGCACCTTTGTAAACCAAGTCAACAATTTCATGATTCCCTCTACCAGCGACCCATGCCACAGACCTAAGTAATCCTTGATTGCCCTCATCTATTGGTATAGAGACAGATTCAATATATTCTATTGCTTCAGATATACCTATCTTAATGCCTTCAATTAGCTTATGTACAGATACACCCCGCTGAATATGATAGACCGTAGAATCAATAATGGCTCCTGCTATAATTGTCATGGTCGTTGTTCCATCACCTGCTTGACATTGTTGGGCATATGCTGCATTTACCATCATCAATGCAGCTGGATGGGTGACGTCCATTTCCATAAGAATAGTTACACCATCATTGGTTACAATGAATTGTCCCTGCTCATCTACGATCATGCAATCCATTCCCTTTGGTCCAATGGTTCCTTCTACAGCGGATACCACCGCTTTAATAGCTTGAACATTATTGTCCAGGGCTGTACTTCTCTCTCTTTTATTCTCCCCATCGGCATTTTTCATATACAAAGCACTTACCCCTCTCAACGAACTGAATCATTTGTTTCCTGTGATCCTCTCTTTTATTTAGAGAAAGAGCATATACAATCGTGCAGAACCGATATTTATGAGGTTTGCACGATTGTCTCTTTATTTAGATATGTTATCTTTTAGTATATTGGTTAAGTTCTTTGTTACAAAGTCAACCACGGAAATAATGTTTTCATAGTCCATACGGGTAGGCCCAATGACCCCTATTTTTCCTACTACCTTGCCATTTAGCTTATAGGTTGCAGTAATCAAGCTCGATTCCTTCATCTCCTGATACTTATTCTCTTTACCAATGATAATATTTACTTCATCGTTGGAATTCAACAGCATATCGGCTAGCACTTCCTTATGTTCCATCATAGACATAAATTCCCTAGCCTTTTCAATATTATGATATTCTGGCAACTGTAGTATATTGGTCAAGCCATCCAAATAAATCTTCACATCTTCCATATCCTCTAAGGTGGAAATCAGTACGGGCATTACATAGTCAATCATGGAATGGAATGATTGCATTTCATTCTTAATGCCCTGGATGACCATATTGTCAATTTCACCGATGGTGAGACCCTGTAATTTATAGTTTAATAGCTTAGATATTTGCACCAGTTCATCCATTGTAAAATTCTGTGTGCTTCTCAGGACAGCATTCTTCACGGTACCTGACTCTGTCACCATTACCAACAACATCTTTTGGGCATCAATGGGTACCAACTGCACATGCTTTAGCCTACTGTTCTTAAATTGAGGAGACAATACCACGGAGGTCAACTTTGTCACTTGGGACAAAATTTTCGATGCGTAGGAAACAAAATGTTCTACTTCACCAATCTTCTGAACAAATGCATTTTTAATTGCCTCCTTCTGAAGCTGCTCAAGTTTATTGATAATCATTAACTGATCTACGTATAAACGATATCCTTTGTCAGAGGGGACTCTACCTGCTGAAGTGTGGGGTTGTTCTAAATATCCCATTTCTTCAAGATCCGCCATTTCATTTCTTATGGTGGCTGAACTAATTCCCAAATCATATTTCTTTGCAACCGTCCTCGAGCCTACAGGTTCAGCTGTGGATATAAAGTCTCTAATAATTGCCTGCAGCACTCTTAACTTTCTATCTCCCAGCGTCATCATATCACTCCTATTTGTTAGCACTCTCTCTCGTTGAGTGCTAAGTTATTATGATTTTAAATTATCACTAAAGAAATATTTTGTCAAGACTCATTTCATACTTTTGTGCTCTCTTTTTCATCAATTCTAATCAGGAAGAAACTCCATAAACACTTGGTTAGACAGATCTATCCCTTTTCTGGACAGTCGAATACTTTTTTCATCTATTTCTATAAGTCCCAAGGCAACCATCTTTTTTATCTGTTTTTGATATTGAATCATGGGGCTTATTCCAAATCTTTGCTGAAACTTCTGTATGGAAATGCCTGACATCATTCTTAATCCTAGAAACATGGTTTCAGCCATTTCATCCATTTGTGATACAGGATTATCTTCCATAATAATATCCCGTTCGCTCTTCATCCTCTCAATATAGTCATCGAAATTCCCTGTATTGGAGAATCTATGCTTATTTAGATAGGAATGGGCATTCAATCCTAGCCCAATGTATTCTTCATTGTTCCAATATATTTTGTTATGAACACACTCTTTTCCTTTTTGAGCAAAATTTGATATTTCATAGTGATCATACTGATTTGCCCTTAAGAACTCAATCGTGTGATCATACATGGATCGATCTAATTCTTCCGTAGGCAGATTCAGCATTCCTCTATCATAAAGTGTTCCAAATTTTGTTCCTTCTTCTACCTTTAAGCTATAAGCCGATATATGCTCTGGCTCTAAATCTATGATGTTTTCAAGTGTTTCCTGCCAATGTTCCAGGGTTTGATTGGGCAACCCAAACATAAGGTCGACGTTAATATTGCTGAATCCTGCTTCCCTGGCCAAGCAATAATTATCAACAAATTGCCCTTGGTCATGGACCCTTCCAAGAACAGTCAAGAGTTCCTCCTGCCATGCCTGGAGTCCAATACTCATGCGATTCATACCACTTGCTCGATAAAAATCAAGCTTTTCTTTATTAAAAGTACCTGGATTGCCTTCAATAGAAAATTCGATCTCCTTATTCATAGGAAAGACTTTATATAGATGGGCCAGCAAGCGATCCATTTCGGGGATAGCGACAATGGTAGGTGTTCCTCCTCCAATGAATACTGACTTGATTTTATAGGCTTCTAATCTCTGCTTCCAAGCCTGGGATTCTAAAATCAACCCATCCACATAGTCCTTCATCCGGTCTTCCAGCCCCGCAAAAGAAGCAAAATCACAGTAATAGCACTTCTTCAGACAAAATGGCATATGAATATACAATCCTAATTCCTGCACAGATCCTCACTCCTATAAAAAATTCCCCCATTGCTTCGCAACTCCCGTGGCTCAAATAGTCCCAAGATCATTACATTAAGCTCTCTAGGCTTCGTTAGTATGTCGTTTCATATATCAAATTTAAAATAGCCACCTTTATGGTGACTATTTTTCATCATATTTCAGTACTGCCATGAAGGCTTCTTGAGGAACTTCAACACTACCAAGCTGTCTCATCCGCTTCTTTCCTTCTTTTTGTTTCTCTAATAGCTTCTTCTTACGAGTAATATCTCCACCATAACACTTGGCCAACACATCTTTCCTTAGGGCACTGATAGTCTCTCTAGCAATAACCTTTGTTCCAACAGCTGCCTGAATCGGAATGACGAACATATGCTTTGGAATAACTTCCTTTAACTTTTCGCAGATGATTCTTCCCCTCGAATCAGCCTTGCTTTCATGGACAATCATACAAAAGGCATCTACAGTCTCTTTATTCAATAAGATATCCAGCTTCACCAGCTTCGATCTCTGATATTCTTTGAATTCATAATCCAAGGACCCATAACCCCTTGTCCTGGATTTCAAAGCATCGAAGAAATCGTAAATTACTTCGTTTAGTGGAAGCTCATAATATAACACGACCCTTTTTGCATCCATATATTCCATATGCTTCATGGTTCCTCGACGATCTTGGCATAGCTCCATGATACTTCCCACATAATCGTTGGGAAGCATGATTTTCGCATTTACGATGGGTTCCTCCATATGGGCGATTTCCTGGGGAGATGGTAAATTCGTTGGATTTTGGATCATTAATACCTCACCATCTGTTTTGGTCACGCGATAGATAACACTAGGGGATGTTGTAACCATATTCAAATCGAATTCCCGCTCTAGTCTTTCTTGAATGATCTCCATATGAAGAAGTCCTAAGAAACCACATCTGAAGCCAAAGCCTAATGCCACCGATGTTTCCGGTTCAAATTCCAAGGCTGCATCATTTACCTGAAGCTTTTCAAGGGCATCCCTAACGTTTTCGTATTTTTCTCCCTCACCAGGGTAGACCCCGCAATATACCATTGGTACAACTTTCTTATATCCTGGTAACGGCTCCGTGGCAGGGTTTACTGCACTTGTAATCGTGTCACCCACACGAGTGTCTTTAACATTTTTAATACTAGCCGTCACATAACCTACATCACCGGCTCTTAATTCCTTCACTGGAAGGGGACCTGGAGTGAATACCCCAACTTCATTAATTTCAAACTTTTTCCCCGTCGCCATCATCAATATTTTATCACCTGGTCTAAGGGTTCCCTCTTTCACTCGTACATATGACACTACACCTCGATAACTGTCATAATATGAGTCGAAGATTAGCGCCCTTGGTACACCTTCCTCATCTCCTGTGGGAGGCGGTACATGCTTCACAACAGCTTCTAAAACATCTTCAATATTCTTTCCCTCTTTCGCAGATATGAGGGGTGCATAACTTGCGTCAATCCCGATGATTTCTTCAACCTCTGCCTTAATCTCATCAGGTCTAGCACTAGGTAAGTCAATTTTATTGATAACTGGTATAATTTCTAGGTTTTGGTCAAGTGCTAAATATACATTGGCTAGGGTCTGGGCTTCTACCCCTTGAGCAGCATCCACTACCAGAATGGCACCTTCACATGCCGCTAGGCTCCTAGAGACCTCATAGGTAAAGTCTACGTGCCCTGGTGTATCAATTAAATTTAAAATATATTCTTCACCATCTTGAGCTTTGTACACAAGTCTTGTACTTTGGAGTTTAATCGTGATTCCCCGTTCTCTCTCCAGTTCCATATTATCAAGTATCTGATCCTTCATCTCCCGTAGGGTAAGCAAACCTGTTTTCTCAATTAATCTGTCTGCAAGGGTTGATTTACCATGGTCGATATGGGCAATGATACAAAAATTACGTATGTTTTTCTGTCTATTACTGCTCATACAACTCCTCCTCTTTACACGTTCCCATAATCCTTACTATTATAACATAATTCGATTTTTTCGTATATATACTTCCTGCACCTAGGTGAATCACCAATCGTTCAAAAAATACATGCATAGGATTATATCATCTATACCGACTATTGTCTATATATGTAAAACAAAGTTTGCTGAGCCAATTTGTTTTATATATATAGACAATGGTTTATAGATAGTAGAATAGTAATAAGCCGAGTGCTACCCTCGGCTTCTACTCCTCAAACTTCACAAGTTGATCTGTTTTGTCTATTAAAACTCTTAAAAAAACCTCTACCTCATTCTTTAATTGTGCAACACTACTCTTGATCTCTTTTTCGTCTACAAATACTTTTTCTCCACAAATATAAAGCTCATGTAAGCTATCACTAATCTTTTTATGTCCAAAGGCTCTTGGCTCTTCAAGCATCATCATCCATCTTGTGGATTCATCAACAACAGATATTCCAACAAAAAGAAGAAATATGAGTAGAGTAATCCATACAAGATTACTATATACTCGTCTTTCCTGCAATTTTATTTGGCTTAATTCCGCTTTCTTTCTCTCGATTCTACTCATATGCATCACCCTTGTTAGTGTGAACATAGAATTAGAGTTTTATTCAGTTTCCACGCCTAAAAGAAAAAGAAGATACGAAGTACCTTCTTTTATCACTCTTGGATATCTTTGATGACAGCATCCATAATCTCCGCCACATATTTAGTTGTGAGGACAGCTTCATCGATATGATTTGATATATTACCGACTTCAATGAGTAAATAATAATCTGAATTGTATTGATTAAATTTAGCGTAATCCTTCATCAAGCTCTTTTTCGCTAATCCAGGATACATGCTCTCACTTTTGGCATAAACATAGTCCGCGAAGGTTTTTAACTGATCATAGTTGTTGTTCTTTCCACCAAGAATCAATTGGAATTTTGCGACCTTTTCACCTCCAATAAGAATGGAATTGTTGGATTGCGTCTGATTCATTACCGCATCTCGATGGATATCAAAAATAATTTTTAAAGAGGGCTTCTCTTTTAAGTTTTGACTTAGAGTTTCTAGCGATCTTACATAGGATTGTTCATAGGATGGATGGTCATGAACTGTATCATCATGAATAATTTTATACCCTTTTTTGATTAAGTGCTCCTCTAATTTATCTCCTACATGTCTTACTGTATATTTACGATTCTCTAAAGAATGAAAGTTACCCGCACTCTCAGGTAGATAGGATTCCGTGGCATGGGTATGGTAAATAAATATCGTTGGCTTTTTTGCATCAAGTTTCAGTTTGTTTGGCATCTTTGCCGGAATGGCAGAGCTAACAATTTCAAGTCCTGGCATTGGGTCTGCAGTAACAGGACGTGAATCTGAAGGTAACCCAGGTGTTTGTGGCGTGCTAGGTAGTTCCTTATCCGTCGAAGTATTCGATGGAACATCCGGTACTTCTAATAAAGGCTCCGCCACGTCATCGGGAGTAATAGCCTTCCCACTATTCACTGGTTGTATAGAAATACTTGGGTCCACTTCCCTTACAATTGGAATTTGCGCCTGTAAGAGCGTCTTTGGATCTCGATAATCAAAGTGAATCAGGCGACTCAGGGCTAGCTTCATGATGCCCTTGTAATCTTTTGCCCCATATGTTTCTTCATACATAACATCCATCAGCGGAATGGCTTTATTCATTATCATTACAAAGATATTTTCATGGATATCTTGATCCTTGCTTATGTTGTCTATCTTTAATGCTGTTTCCATACCATGGGCTTTGACCACAGAACTATCTTTCATCTCTACCATCAAAACAGAAAAGAATAAAACAAACATTAGAATTGTCGTGAGTATTGTAATTAATTTGAAACATTCTTTGACCTCAATCACTTTGATGCGAATCAAGTTATGCACCTCTCTTCTGTTTTTTCCTGTTGTTAAACCATGCTATATAAATATATGAGAGGTGCTTTTTATATATGATAATACTTTTTTCAAAATGACCTAAGTCATAGTTTTTCTGCATAAGCAAAAGCCAAGCTCTGTCTAAATATACGACAAAACTTGGCCTACTCTGATATGCCTATTTGCTATTAGTGAAGATACCTATTCACATCTTTGAGATCAATCCCTGGGTGCAGCGCAATATTTAAAGCATTGGCTATGATTTGAGAAAGATTGGTAATGATCATATCAATATCCTTTGTTGTCACAAACACATTTGCACCATAAGGATCTAGCACTTCTTTAATGAGGGAATACTTATCTTCCTCGGACATGTCCCGCAACATATGGAAGAATTGTGACCCTTTATCCGCCTGACTTTTAAGGGCTTCTACTACTAGCTTAATCGTATCATTGGTTAACGTAGCTGCATCAACCACGGTAGGAACGCCAATCGCCAAAACCGGTACACCTAAGGTCTTCTCACTGAGTTCTTTCCTCGCATTCCCTACGCCAGATCCTGGGTGTATTCCTGTCGTAGAAACCTGTATGGTAGAATGAACTCTTTCCATCTTCCGAGAAGCGAGGGCATCAATGGCAATGACTATATCGGGCTTTATCTTTTCAACAATCCCTTGTATTGTTTCGACAGTCTCAATTCCTGTAATGCCCATAACCCCTGGAGAAATCGCACTTACGGATGTCATGGTAGGATCTTCTTCCTTCCCATAGGCTTCAAAAAAATGTCTTGTAACGAGGACTTTTGATACCACTTGGGGGCCTAGGGCATCGGGTGTAACATTCCAATTGCCCAATCCAACAATGAGGGTTTTTAATGTCCTCTTATTTGGTATCAGATGTACCAATTCTTTTGCCAATAGTTGACTTACTTGATCTTTTAAATCAGCATCTGCTTTTTTTAAGCCAGGTGCTTCGACGGTAATATAACTTCCTTCAGGCTTACCCATAATCTCACTACCCTGTTTATTAAAAACCTTTACCCTTGTCACGGTGGCAAAATCTTCTTCTTTCTGCTCTACCTCAACACCAGGAATCTCTTGTTTTGTATTCTCACGATACATTTCCCTTGCTTCCAAAGCTAGGTCTGTCCTTATTTCAAACATGACAACACCTCCAGTTCTATACATATAGTGTGCACCCATCTCATGTTTTTATATGCAAACCAAGGTAAATATATTTTTAGTCATGTAGATATGTATAATACTAAGTTTTTCTGGGTATAAAAGAACTAGTACTTTTTTCCTTGCATTTTAAAAGTAATCGTGATAAAATATCATTTGTTGAACTGGTTATAAGGGGGTGAACAGGTTGGCTAATATTAAATCCGCTAAAAAGAGAATTCATGTAATCGCTGTAAAAACAACTAGAAACAGAAGAATCAAGTCTATTGTAAAAACTGCTATTAGAAGATTCGAAGATGCTCTAGTTGCTGGTAACATGGAAGACGCAAAGGATAAGTTTATTTTTGCAGAAAAGAGAATCACACAAGCTGCTGCAAAAGGTACATTCCACAAAAATGCTGCTTCTAGAAAAGTTGCTAGACTAGCAAAAAGATTAAACAATGCAGTAAAGCAAGTTATTTAATTTTTTACCAAACAACCGTCATTAATTCCCCATAGATATAAAAGCGTACAGTGTACGCTTTTCTGCTTTTTTGATATATAGAAAACGCGTTTGTTCCCCAGGGGAGCAAACGCGTTTCCTTAGATTTTAGATGATAAAATGGTTTTGTTCAATCTCACAATACAGGTTCTGTGATCATAGATATGCTATTTCACATAGGTAGCAAATTCACTAATTAAAAGTTCCATCCCTAGTCGAGGTGAGACTTTTCCTTTTTTGATGCTGTGATCGGTTTCTAAGCACTTATAAAGAGCCTTCTGCAACGTATTTTTATTAAAATTTATAGTTTGTTTCAAGTATTTTTTTACAACAAACTGCTGTAGCCCTAATTTAGGTGCAATGGCCATGGGTGTGTAACCTTGGGACTCCATCAATTTTATTTGGTACAATAGCCTAAACTGTCTAGTAATCATGAAAAGTATTTTGATTTCGGGCTCTCCCTCTAACAACATGTCACTCAGCAGCAACAGTGCCTTTTCACTATTCTTCTCCCCGATTGATTCCACAAGACTAAATATATTATTTTCAATAGTTTTTGGCGCCAATAGCTCGATATCTTTTAAAGCTACCATATCACGGTCTCCGATATAATCGGATACTTTCTTTATTTCATTTTCAAGATCCTTTAGATTCTTATTAGAACCTTTTTCTAAGTATCCTGTTGCATCAATAAAACGAACAGTATCCTTCTCACTAATTCTTTTGCCGTATTTCCCAAAAGACTTTGCCACCCACTTGCTTAATTCTGTGCCCTCCATCTTATCAAATTCCACAACTTTTCCATACTTCCCGATATCTTTTACAATCTTCTTCCTTTTATCAATTCCCTCTGTCACAGTGAAGAGTAAGTAGGTTGTTGATGACATATTGGATAGATAATCAATCAATCTCTTTTCCTCTTCCTCATTAATATTTTTTCGTTTTCCTGCAAAGCATTCTAAGTCTTTTACGATGATAAGCCTTGCCTCTCCCATAAATGGCAACGTCTCGCAGGCATTAATGATTTGGTCTACTGTAGTATCCTTTCCATCAATCATTCGATAATTTAACTCTAAAAAACTATCATCTATTAATTTATTCTTAATCCCACGAATGGTATGATCAATCAAGTAGAACTCTGTGCCATGAAAAAGATAAATATGGGATAACTGATTACTTTTCAGATCTGCCAGAACATCTTTATAGCCCATGCCATAACCTCCATTATTAAATTCCCATACATTGTAGCATACGAGTCTATAATTGTAAAATTGCATCTAGCTTTTGATATTATAATTTTATGGTAGCGATGTATACACCTTCATCCTTTTCTCACTCAGCATCACTCGAATCGCCCCACTTTGGTCATTCCGAAAAATCCGGCTACCATTTTCACTATATCTTTCTATTACCTTAGGATGAGGGTGTCCAAAACTATTTTTTCCCACTTGAAATACAGCAATTTCTGGATGTATACTTTGGATCCATTGCTCAGTACTGGAATAAACACTGCCATGATGTGGAACTTTTACCACGTCTATGTCCAATCTAGGGTAATCATTTCGTATCAAGTGTTCTGCCTCTGCCTCGATATCGCCAGTCCATAAAATCTTTTTATCTTTATATGCCATTAACAGAACTAGAGAATTGTTATTGACATCATCTCTAGTAGATTGAATAAGTGCTGTATCAGGATGGAGAACCTTTACAGCCACATCCCGATCTATGATCATTTCGCTCCCCTTTTTGATCAGATGAATCTCAACATTCTTTTCTTTGCACTTTTTTTCTAAGGCAATCCAATCCGCTGTCTTAAACACATCTGTCCCCGTAACGACTACACCGACTCTTATTTTATCTAATACCTGAATTAAACCGCCTATATGATCATTATGCGCATGGGAAGCAAAAATAACATCTATCTTTGGGATGCCATTTTTCAATAGATAAGGAACAAGAATTTTCTTTTCCTTTCTGGTGATTCCTTGCTGAAAATTTCCACCCCCATCAATCAGCACATTCTTCCCCTGGGGTGTACGTATTAGGGTACAATCACCTTGGCCCACATCTACAAATATAATCTCCATTCCATGGGGTATGAAAGACCACATTATCCACCAAACCATGTAGGCCCCAACGAATCCATACATACATTTCCTTTTACTAATTTGCCATTTATTCATATGTCTCTCATCGACTACCACTATTCCTATGAAAACATAATAAGCTGCGATCATCCATATACTGGGTGAAGGCACAATAATATGGGAAAATGGAATAGTCACAGATATGTTTACAATAATGAGCATCAACTGAATCCCTATAGATATGACGAAGGCTATCAATGAGGCAGCTGGCACACTAAATACTCCAAACATAACCATTGCAAAGCCAGCCGGTACTAGGTATCCCACAATCATTACAATAGGTATATTCACAAAGATCGCAGCTAAAGAAAGTACATTGAAATGATAGGCAACAACTGGCCATGTTCCCAATTGGGCGGCTATAGAGATGGCAAGAACCTGTGCCCAATCATTGGGCATAAAGTTCATTTTCTTCAAGATTGGTTGATACAGTAGAATAATAGAGAGTACCGCGCTAAAAGACAACTGAAACCCAATATCGATAACCAATAGGGGATTTATCAATAGGAACAAACAAGCTGTAGCTAGCAGCGCAGACAAGGAATCGTACCTTCTATTCAACAAGGGCCCAACGACCAAGAAAGTCGCCATGGTGACAGCCCGTAAAACAGAAGGTGAAAAACCTGTAA
This sequence comes from uncultured Anaerosolibacter sp., assembly GCA_937948705.1. Next base: position 54,034 of record CALECF010000047.1, read on the forward strand.
TAGCCGTATAGCTCCAGAGCGACAACAAGATGATAGATATACGCATCTTGTTCGATGTCCTTTTCAGCAAATAATTCAATAAAGTGTAAAGAATCCCTACATGAAGACCAGATACAGCTAGCACATGGGCAACACCCAATACTTGAAATTTTTCATAGATTTCATCTTCTAGTTGATCTTTATCTCCAAGGAGAATGCCTGTCAAAAGCTCCCCTTCTCCCTCCCCCAATCTACTGAGAATAATATGAGTTATTTTCTCCTTTATTTGGTGAGAACCTCTTAGAACGACATTTACGCTACCTTTTCCCCTAACTTCAATTTCTTCCGCTCTTCCATAGATCAAGCTATAAATTCCTCTCGTTTTCAAATACATTCTATAATCAAAGGTTTTCGGATTTCTAGGGCCCTGAGGTTCTCGAATCATTCCATAAATTCCGATCCTTTTGCCTATAATATTCTCTAGATGCTCAACCTCTCCAGTGAGCTTTATTAGCGTAGTTTCATCGAGCAGGATGTCCTGGTCATTACATTTCATCTTTCTCAGCCTTACAGTTAGTTGAGCCGTATCCCTATAGGATATATCGATCACGTCACCTATAAAGTATGCCTCTTGATCCCAATAAGAGGCTAACTGACTCTCATAGGCGTATTTGAATGTAAGATTCCCTGCCCCTACCAGCAAAAAAACACATAACAAAACAAACGTGTTGGGTAGTTTTTTAAAAACCACCCCAGTGATAAGGAGAACAAACAGCACAATGGCTCCCAGTATATAGAAGTCATCGATCCAGTATTTCATTACAATCCCGGCTACATACGCGCCTACCACAGGAATCAGCGGTCTTCTCATATAGTGCCACCCTTCTTTATCATTGAAGTATTATTTTCTACAAATTTCTTCCAATTCCTTTCTTTAGCATTTACTTCCCTGACAAATCGAGTAGCTAGAAAACAGGATAATTAGTCCTGTTTTCTTTGCTCTCACAGAACCGGACTTACGTTTGCCGTATCCGGCTCCTGAAACTTCTCACCGAATTAATAGTAATTCGACAACAACCCAACTTCGTATTTTTG